>DASPIK010000014.1:0-5894 GCA_035629075.1 Terriglobales bacterium
CAAGGTCCTGGGAGCAGGTTTTCACATTCTGATGCCTTTTGTGGACGTGATCCGGTATCGGCACTCACTCAAGGAAACAGCGATCGATATTCCCGAGCAGATCTGCATTACGCGTGACAACGTGCAGGTCGGTGTTGACGGCATTCTGTACTTGAAAGTGCTGGACCCCGGCCGGGCCAGCTACGGCATTGCGAACTATACGTTCGCGATCACACAACTGGCACAGACAACGCTGCGAAGCGAAGTCGGCAAGATCGACCTTGACCGCACCTTTGAAGAGCGCATGAACATAAATGTGGCCGTCGTGAGCGAACTCGATAAGGCCAGCGAACCGTGGGGCGTAAAAGTGCTGCGCTACGAGATCAAGAACATAACACCGCCAAAAGACGTTCTGGCAGCGATGGAAAAGCAGATGCGCGCTGAACGAGAGAAGCGTGCCGTCATTCTGCAATCCGAGGGCGTGCGCGACGCAGCCATCAATACTGCGGAAGGTGAAAAGCAAAAAGTCATCAAGCAGTCGGAAGCGGCCCGCCAGCAGCAGATCAATGTTGCGCACGGTGAAGCCGAGGCCATCCTGGCGGTAGCCACGGCAACTTCGGAAGGCATCCGCATGGTAGCCCAGGCAATTAAGGAACCCGGCGGGTTTGAGGCGGTGCAACTGCGAGTCGCACAGCAGTACATCCCAGAGTTCGGCAAGTTGGCAAAGGAGAGCAATACGCTTGTGTTGCCTCTGAACGCCAGCGATGTTGCTTCGATGGTTGCGTTGGCTACCGGGGTAATCAAGAAGTTTCAAGACGGTGGCGAAGCAACGCCTGTTCTGCCACCTGTGCCGACCACTCCAGCGCCCAAAGCTGCAAAGACAGGCGCTCAGTAACAACGATTGGGTCGGGGATCATCGGGCGAGGGAGCTTTCCCCCGCCCGCTCCATTTGAGGAGATTAAACAAAATGAAATGACAAGAACCTCCCTCCCGCAACAAGACTGGCAACAATTGGCGTTGGTAAGTGGTTAGACTGTGTATGTCCTGATTGTGGGAAAGAAGATGCGCCGAAGAGGAGATAATACTTGGGACCCTGCGCGCATCATCTGGCTATGCCAGCGAAATGGCTTGATAATGAGGCATCTCCGCAAATGAAGAAATCTCCGCGAAACTTCCGTCGATCTAAGGCAAAGCCGGATCGGGCCGCTGCCAGCCGTCATCAGGTGTCCTCACAGGATGATCGGCGCCGGCCTCGTTTTTCTCTCGAGGTTCCGGTGCTTTACGAAGATGAGGCCGTCGTCGTTGTCGACAAGCCCGCTGGGCTTCTGGCGGTGCCGATCAAGGGCTCTGATACTCCGTCGGCCAAGTCTCTGTTAGTCGCGGAACTTAAGCTAAAGAAGCAACGACCGTTCGTCGTGCATCGGATTGATCGTTTTGTCTCCGGAATTCTGCTGTTTGCAAAAACCCGTGTGGATCGAGAGGAGCTCGTTCGACAGTTCCTCGACCATACTCCAGTGAGGCAGTATCTGGCCGTAGTGCGCGGCCGAGTCGCTCCTGAGACAGGAACGCTTGTGCACTATTTTCAACGCGGAGGGATGTTTCAACAGTTGCGCAGCTCGAGAGATCCCGGGGCGACGCGTGCCGAACTGCGCTATACCGTCGAGGACCTTTTTGCCGATACTTCGCTGGTCCGGGTTGAACTGGTAACAGGCTTGCAAAATCAGATACGGGCGCAATTTTCGGCCATGGGCCATCCCGTCATAGGCGACCGAAAGTATCATCCGGACGAATCGTCCGAGCAGCTAATTGCTCGCGTTGCTCTCCATGCCGTGCATCTTGAGTTTGTTCATCCCCGGTCTGGGGAAAAAGTCTTGATCGACTGCAAACCGCCCGCCGACTTTCGTCATCTCGTTCAGCGATTGTCCCACTCAGGCCGTATGCGCCGGTGAGTCCGGAAGCCGTCTGGTAATTTTTGGAAAATTTCTGACCTCTGGAGGGCGATTCGGCGTTAGCGGCGACGTACAACAAGAACTGATTTCTGGTTAACGTCCTGCCCCGGCCTCCAACTGCGATGGGTCTGCCCAGTCCATGGGTATCTACCCCATCTCCAAATGCGACCAAGTATGCGGACTTGCCGCAACTTGCATGTACACCCGTTGTCGCAACCTGTCCTAAACAGCCAAGTCCTCGATGCAGGATGCTCGAACGAACCTCGCGACCATTGAAGTGGACATGCCCATTGGTGTCCGACTTCCTGTCTTCCTCATGCGAGGAACCTTCGACGCCGTACTGTTGCCAAACCTCGCGCACCGTGATGCCAGCTAGAGGCTTGCCATCGCAATCAAGCGTGTAGATGTCCCACTCGGGCGCGACGGACTGACGTTCTCGGTTCCGTCGATGGCGACAGGTCTATCGTCCGGCTCTCGTACCGCTGCCGACACCTTGCGCTTCGTCGCCGCGCCTATGAACGAACCCCTTATGTCCGGCAGTTCTCGCGCCCACTGTTCGAATGCACTCTGAACATCTGAGGCATGAAGTTGCTTTATGTACGTACCGCCCCGGTAGTCTGCGATTACAGTGAACAGTGCCATAGCAAGCCTCCGAACTGCTCCGACTAACGACCGAGGTGTGGGGTGCCAAGCTCCGCTGTGACCCAAGGAATGTTGGCGCAGAACTCAACGGCACAAAACTTTCTGTCGGTCGGCAATCCACCGCTCGGGAAGCTGTTCGTGAACCAGTACGAGAACGTCCCCGGCTCCGTTTCCGGCCTCCATTCCGAACCTTCGACTATTTCACCGCACAGTACGAACCAGCCGCCGTACAGATGCATGCCGCCAACATCTTCGAAGTCGTAGTCGAAGGCTTCTAGCTCCTTGGCAGGGTCAGCACCAACGCTACGAAGCAAGGCGACGAAACTGTCGGGGTACGCTGTCGCCCGTTGCTCGGCGAAGTTCCTGCATGACGCACACGTACACTCGTGCGCTCCCGCACGGGTATCGGTACTGCCGTAGAACGCGGCGGTCGCTTCGCGGTCAACGCGAACGAGTTGCTGTCCGATGCGCAGTTCAGTAAACATCAGCTACTCCGTTGCGGTACTTCAAGCCGCTTCGCACGTTCAAGCAGTTGCTCAGGTAGACAATCGAAGTTGCTAGCGGTGTCGGCACTGCTGACTCCGTCGTGCAAAGCCGAGCCCATCATGGCTAGTAAGTCGTGAAAGTCATCCGGAAGGGTCTGCTCCGACCAGTCGCGCTCCCACAAGTCTTCCGGCCAACAGAAGAACAGGTCAGCCGCCCAACAGTTCGCGTTAGTCCTTCCTTCTTCGCTGAGGTACCGCAGCAGTTCCACGAGGCTCTGCTTGAGGTTCGACAGGTTCACGGGACTGGCCAACACGTCGTCGTACACCCGGCGCAGGAGCGCAGAATTCGCAGGTTCTGCCTCGGATCAGCGGAGGAGTGGCTTAACCGAGATGGGCCGCAGGTGGGTGCGGTCGATGGAAGCGAGAGGCATGCTCATCGACTTGGCCCACGCCTCATCAGTAACGCTCCGAGAGGTGACAGCGATGGCTACGAAACCCGTCATCGTATCGCACACAGGGGTGAAGGGGACGTGCAACAACAACCGGAATCTCTCGGACGAAGAACTGCGTGCCATTGCCCGGACAGGTGGAATCGTGGGCATCGGCTACTGGGAAACTGCGGTCTGCGGTCGCGATGCTCGTGCGATTGCGCGTGCTATTCAGCATGCAGTAAAGGTGGTTGGCGCAGAGCATGTGGCTCTCGGCTCCGACTTCGACGGAGCAGCGACTATGCCCTTCGACGTAAACGGAGTTCCGCTGATTACGGATGCGCTTAGGAGGGCAGGTATGTCCGAACACGACATGCGCCTCATCATGGGTGCCAACGTGGCGCGCGTGTTGTCGCAAACGCTCCCTGAACCATGAGTTTCGATCAGCAACGTAGCGTTGGCGCGGTGTGCCGAGAGAAAGCCTGCAGGCGAAATCCTGAGCGAAGCGCAGCGGAGTCGAAGGACTACAGGAAGAAAATGGTCGGCCCTAGAGGACGATTTTAGAACTTTCCTGTCGGGCTTCCCGGCGAAACGTAGCAACGACCCGCTCAAGCAAAGGACAAAACATCCACTAGGCAGTCGGGCGTTCAAAAGACATAACAATGGTTTACCACCCAAAGAATGATCATCACCTTTCCCATGCATCACCCAGATCCACCCAGTCTCGCGCCTTGGTGCTGGCGTCCAATGCGTTCGACTCCTACCGTTACGTTTGTCAGACGACTTTCTCGCGGCAACCTGTGTTGATGTAACTCCTGCCGTCAGCACCAAGCAGGACAACATCCGTCCGTGAGTTCGTTGGTGCTGGTTCCTTTTCCTTCTGCTGCTTTTGTGCCTACTTTTATCCACCACTCTTTTCGTCGAACCCTCGAAGTATTTGGCTCGCAACGCGAACTTGATCTTGGAGAACTTTGATATAGGCTTCCAACGCCTGCCTTGCACTCGGCGTGTTGATTGCTCGCAACACTCTCATCGCCATTATTGCAGGATCAGGTCCCAAGAATGGCAAGCGCCTTTTAATTGCGTGCACAGCAGGGTCTCCGATGCGCATCAGAGCGGCAAAAGCAGGATCAGCGGCAGCAAGCGTCTCGTCAGACTTTCCGTTGACCGGGCCAATTGATGGATATTCGTACATTAACAAATCAACCAAACAGGGGGCCGCTGCCTCGGCCTTCAGGTCTCCAAGAATCTTTGCCGCAACCGGCCATGCGACATCAAAATGGGATTTTGCCCTGTCGCACACTACGCGCACCAGGAGGGGAACCGCAGAAGGGCCGGTAGCAGCCAGTCTACGTGCAGCGTCCGAACGCGTGTTGGCGTTGTCGCTGTAAAGCTTGTCGATGTCATACTTGGCCAATTGTTGTTCGTTCGGTTCTGACGAATATGCGGCGACACTGCCAAAGAAAGCGCAAAGCGCAAGAAGAGCTACCCTGTAAATGAGCGCCATAATGCTACTCCACTCCGGCGGTTGCAGTTTTGAGCTGCCCGCCAACCACAACGATGTTGACTGACCAATTAACTGCCGGAGACACCTGCTTCCCCGTAGCGTCCACAATCCAACTTTTGAACTGAATGTTGGTAGTGACTGAATCGACGAACTTGCCGCCTACTGTGTTATGTGGGCCGGGACTGTCGACTGCGTTGAGAATGTTTCCTCTTGTTGTTGACCACGAGCCATTGGGCGCCACCGTCTCTTTGCCGCTTGAGTTGGCCTTAAAGGTTTTGCCATCATCGGTGACACCGGTGGTTTTGTCTTTGAAAGTTTGTACGATTCCATAGTTGGAAGCGTCCGTCCCTTCGGGGAGGGTTCCTGTTAACAGAACGTTGTAGAACCACCCTCTGCCTTCTGCAGTGACTGATCCGATATCCGAACCGCCCGCTGGAAAGCTCAGTCCGCTATTGTTTGTAGCTCCGGGGGTCGTCGAAATAGTAAGGGTAGGATTTTGTGCCGAGCATGACTCTCCTTGGGCACACTTGACGTCTTTGGGTCCATCCACTTGTCGCTTGGCGTGATCAGGATCTTCCACCACATCTGCACTTGGCCCGTCTATATGTCCATCCAAGTCGAGGAATGTGATCGGGTTGGTTCGAGCATAGCTGTAGAGATTTAGGGTCTGAGGATTGTTGAATCGCGCGTATGGAACGGCACTCGCTGCCGATGTCCAATCCGGAGTCATGAAGCGACCGATGGAAGCAGAATAGTAACGAGCCCCGAAGTAGTCCAGCCCGGTTTCCGCGTCGCGTTCTTTGCCGGTAAACTGTGACGCGTAGTGCCACGCGCCGTCATACTCATAGGCGGCTTGCATCATAAACGCTGCCGTGCTTGCTTCTTTACCTCGACGTTTATGGGG
>DASPIK010000015.1:0-23124 GCA_035629075.1 Terriglobales bacterium
CTTTCCGACAGCCGCTATGGCGTGGTGAAGCGGGCGATCGTGATCGATTGACGCTCGGTTTTCGTTTCGGCGCGGGAAGCACAATCCCGCACCCTGAGAGCACCATCGAGGGAGTCGCGGATGAGCACTATCAGGCGGGCAGTCCCGTGATTCAGCTAGCCGGCGGAGTGGAACTCAGGTTGTGGCGAAACCTGCACTGGCTTGGCGAGTACAAGTACACCCGCACCCGACAGGAAGTTGATGTCTTCTCGGGGAAGGCCAGGAGCTTACTGCAATCCCACCACATCGTAACCGGCCCGGCGATTCACTTCTGAGTACAAGTGAGTCGATAAACACGAGGTATGCAGCACTCGGGATGCGCCCGATCGTACTAAGGTCCTTCAGTGGTGATTGCCGAGGCGGATGGCTGATAAATTAGTGAAAAGACTTAGGACTTTTATCGACAATGGGACCTACTCAGACTGTCTCTCATCGTTCCGAGGTGTCGCGGGACGGAGTGCTGCGCCGATACATCAACCTTAAGCTGGCGGCGCTAGGGCAACCGACGAGTGCCTCGACTGCGGATCCAGAGTTCATCGAACTGGCGCGTCCGCTACTACGGACTTTCCACGAGAAGGACCGCATGGTCGGCGAGCGGCAGTGCCCAGCGGACCGGAGGGTTCAGGACTTTCTTAACGAGTACCTCAATGACGTCTGTCCGGGCGGAGCGCCCTTATTGCCAGGGCACACGTTCGTGCTGGATCAGGCAGGTCTTGCGAGAGTCTTGTCGCTGCCTCCTACTCGCGACGAGTTCACATCTCCGCTTCTTTATTCGTATCGTCTGCGGCAAGGCGTGCTGCACAATCCGAAAAGCGATCGCCGCACGACCCAGGGAATCTTTCACATTGTTGAGGGTGGCCTTGGAATTCCGGCCGACAAGATTGGAGTGCCGAAGCGGACGTTTGCGCGCATGTTGGATCTCGCGTCGCGTCCGCCTGACGCATTGATGGAGTTACCGTTTACGGCTGACCAGGCGGATCGAGTGAAATTGTGGGTTTCGCTGCTGCTGCGGCCGACGGTCTGTCCGAGCATCGGCAATGAACCGAGCCGCACAATGGAGACGCGCTTCTTTGTCCCCGGCAGCCTCGTCAGCAATCTTGACTTCGTGGAGGCCATATTCGGCAACGCTGGCGACCCCTATTTACCTGAAAACGACGCCGCACTGGACGTCGAGCGATGGACCGGTCACACGGGTTGCGTGATCCTCGCCCCGCACCTCGTCGGCACCAAGAAGAAAGATGTGGGATTACCGCGCTGGGAAGATGCGAATGAACGTCAGCGCCGAGATGGGATGTGCTGGAAGGATGAATCGGAGCTTTACAACGATGGCCGTGCCTTCAAGCTCACTTGTCGAGACGAACGCGGGGTAATCGTCACCATCATCGCGGACAATTACTTCGGTTACTGCAAGAAAGAAGTCAAGACTCAGATCAGCTATGCCGCCAATCTCTACGGTGTGGCCGAAGAAGAGCATGCGGGCGGTGCCATCGCGTTCCCGTCTTACGTTCTTGGACAGGAATATCGCGAGGAACCAACCGCGACTTTCGAAGCCGCTTTGGCGCTGCTCGGCGATTCCGTCCAACTCATGCCCGAAGGCTACGCGGTGGATCGCGAGTACTCGTCCATTGTGTACGTTCCGGAGCACACTAAGTTTGACGTCCGTCATGGCTCGGTGTCGTGGAAGCAAGGTGATCAGGAGAGGACTCTCCCATTGGTACCGGGAAGAACCTACATTCTGCCGTCGGGATACAAGGTCCGACTTGAGAAACAGGCAGGCGGAGGTGGCTGGCACCTGATCGGTACCCGCGCAGATGGCACCTTGTGCCACAAGCCCTCGACGGTCTCCGGAGGCGGCAAATCAGAGATTTCGAAGTCAATCGCGGGAAGCGTGCTGCAAGGCCCAGTCTTTGTAAAGGACTTCAAGCGAGACCTCGACCGCGTGGACGAGATACTGCAAACGGACTTTTCGAACATATTCCGTCGGGACTCTGGCAGCGCTCGCGCCGTAAGGCCCATCCTCAGTCCCGGCCGGTCGCTGGGTTCGGTGATCAAACTCCTGACGCCATCGCCGGAGTACACGGACGAGTACAACCAGTGGCTTCGAGATCTTCCGCAAACCATCCGGCAACTTGTCTTTACGGTCAAGCGCTATTACCGGCCCGAGTGGGGTGCGAACTGGCGTGAGCACTTCACCGTTGATTCGATAAACGGTTTCCCTGGCCATGAACTTAAGTTCAACAACCAGAAACTTGTAGGGGAGTACCTGCGCGTTGGTTTCGCGCCGGATGGTTCCTGGCGCATTTTCAAGCTGCGACCTGACTTTCACCCGGCCGACAAGGTACAGGTTGAGGACGACATCACGGCATCCGCTGTACTACCGGCCAGCAAGGTACCGGATCTCCGCGATGATTCCAGCCGCAGCGTGAAACTAGTCGAGAACTGCGAAGCCATGCTCTTCCAGCGCCCAGACGATGCCATTCACCGTGGCGCCGACAAGCAGGCCGAGACGGATATCGCGAGTGAAGGCGTGTTCTTGTCGAACTTCGAGCCACTCACTAAGGCGCAGGCACGTGCGATCGTGGATCGCGTTGTGGAGTTCGACCAGTACACGGAGCCGATGCAAAACATACTGCGAGGCTGCCTGGAGGACGGGGGGCCGGACTTCGTGGCCTCTTCGGCACATCCGAGAATTGTCGACGGCAAGCCGTCCAAGAATCCTCGCTACCTGCAGAAACGGCCGGACCTCGTCCATCCGGAACAACTGAGGCTGGCAGAAGTTGGAACCCGGTTGCTGCGACGAGTGCCGGCGGGGCAGCGCGTTCATTTCCCAGTAGACGCCGTGCTTGCCGGGCGACGAAACAATCCGCCGGACCCGAAGATTGGGTTACCCGCGTTGGCCGTGTACAGCCCTATTCACTACCAAGAATTGCCCGAGCTGTTCATGGACTTTGCTTGCAGCCTCACCGGCAAGTCGCCGTCGACCACCGGGTTCGGCAGCGAAGGAGCCCTGACGAAGGCACCGTTCAATGCGCTGTGGCCGGTGGTGGACCTGAACAATGCTTTGGTAGGCATGATCTTGACTGGATATGCGGGCTTCTCAACCGCTGCGGGTCACGTGGGCCCTCAGTTCCGGGTGGACCACGATGTCAGCATGTTGGTGCCGGAAGTGTGGTGCCGCATGACTCCGCACGAGCGCGATGCTCGCTTCCTCATCGAAAACGGCTACTTGGAGAAGGTTCAGGATTTCAATTACGAAGGCCGTAGAGTACTGGCGAGTCGACTGGGTTACCGCATCACCATGCTGTTTGCTGATCGGTTCTTGGGAAGGGTGTTCGAGAGACCGGACGCAGTTTTTACTGAAGCTATGCTCTGTCCTGAGAAGCAAGGCTTGGAGGTGTTCGTCGAAGGCGTCGATAGCATACTGGACGCTCAGAAGCGAGTCGCTCTGAATTACTTCGCAGACGGCAGTATCGAAGCGGCATGTCCGCCGCTCTCTGCACTGCTGCACATCATGGCCTACGGCCAGTGGAACGGATATACCGTCGACTCACCTGAGGTACGGCAGTTGTTCACACGCGAGTCCTTGCTTGCCAGCGACTGGTACCAGCAACGGCTTGCCGCCAAGCACCGCAGCGACATCGAACTTTGGGAGCGCAAGGTGAGAGCACTTGAGCACGCGCAAGTCGAAGGCGTTTCGTGCATCGTGAACGAGCGTCTGCAGACTGCTAGGAAGCGCCTGGCACATGTCAGGTCCGAGAACTACCGCAGCGAATTAGTGGGAACAATCGGGGCTGATCCGTTCGTCAAAGAGCCATCAGCGTGATGGTAGAACGGGGCGGCAAGACGCCGCCCCGGACCTTCCGCTCCTCAATTCAGTTCCTTCATGCCCTGCAGCGTATCTTTGATCCGCGCTGCTACAGACTGCTGCGGATCCATCCCGGCGATCTTCTTCTTAACCACTCCCTCGCCGTCAACGACGAGGTATGTAGGAAAAGCGTTGACGTTGAAACGGTCGATTAGGACATGATCCGCGTCGAAGATTTGTGGCCAGTCCATGTTCTTCTCTGCAACGAACTTCCTGCAGGTATCCTCATCTTTGTCTGCGCTGATACTGATCAGCACCAACTTCTCGCGAGAATACTTTTTGAGCAAGCCCTTCAGCTCCGGGACGGATGCACGACACGGCGGACACCAGGTCGCCCAAAAGTCCAATACAACCACCTTTCCAGCCAGCGCAGCCAAAGAAACCGTTTCGCCTTGCAAGGTTGTGGCTTCAAATTGAGGCGCGAACCACTCACGCGCGCGCCGGGGATTCGCAATGAGCAAACGCGCGTTTGTCGAAAGGTCTCCTGCGGGAGCGGCTGCAACTACGGCTAGATGCTTTAGGCCTTCCTCGTCCTTCTTTTGTCTTAGTAGCACGATTCCCAGCTGATATCTCGCTTGCACGTCGTCGGGAGCTTCCGCAAGCGCCTGTCGAAACTCTGCCTCTGCGGCGGGCAGGCGCTTTGGATAGTCGCCGCTGAACGCCATGAGCACGATCCCTGCGCGCAGTCGTGCGCCAACGCGCTCCTGTGCGTCCCGGGCAGTGCTGATCGCCTTCTTAGCGTTGCTGTCCGCGTCAGACATATTGCCCATTCCAGCGTATGCCGCGGCGAGGCCTCGGTAGCATAAGGAGCAGGTGTTGCGCTGAAGCTTATTCCCCTCGCGAAAAGCTTTGATGGCGGCCTCATACTGCCCGGCAGAATTTGCCTGTCTACCTCGTTCGATCGCCGCTTCTGTCGCTACGTCCTACTGTTGTGCGCTCGCACACTGGACGAGCACAACCACTGCCAACACCACTCCGATCCGTGCGTAGATTCGTGAGGTCATCTACTGCTCCTCGGATTAGCGATTGTTTTGAACGGCACATTCTAACCTGAATTTCAGCAGGCGACGAGGAGAGATTCTTTGCCGCTGCGGGTGAACTTGTGTTTGGCTCTCAGTAACGCAGGTCGTAACATGAAAGCGGCTGCCAGTCCCTGCGCCGTTGCGCAGGTCGCAACGACAGCAAAGATACTGTGAGCGGAACGTCCTTCATCGCACGGGTTCGTGGTTATGTACTGGCCCTTTTGGCATTGGGCCTGGTGCTGGTCATCTTCTGGTCTTTCGAAGATCGCATCGATTCCGTCACCGCAGCGGCCCTACTTGTCCTCGTTGTCCTTTACTCGGCCGTCGCGCACGGAACCCGTCCTGCGTTCCTGGTGTCTTTTCTCGGCGTACTCTATCTGAGTACGTTCTACTTTGACGAGTTGAGCTGGGGCTTGGCGGCGATTGATGACGTGGTTGCTCTGGCTGCCTTTCTTGCTACAAGCATGACTGTCGGCAAGCTTTCCAGCGACTTGCGCCGTAAGGCGCTCGAAGCTGAGGCTGCGCGCAAGAACACCCAGCGCCTCTACGACGAGTTGCAGCGCGCCTTTGAGCACGCGGCCTCGCTCGAGGGGTGGAAGCGGAGCGAACAGTTCAAGTCAGCATTGCTCGACGCGCTGGCTCATGATCTGCGCACTCCGCTAACCTCCATTCAGGGTGCCGCGTCATCCATTCAGCGGATTGCCGAGAACGACTCCGGGCGGGAGCTACAGGCCGATCTCCTCGACTTGGCAAAAGTGGTGACGGAAGACAGTCAGCGCCTCGACCACTACATAGCAGGCGTCCTGGATTTGGCCCGGATTGAGGGCGCGACCCACACCGACGAAGTATCGGAAGAATTGGTCGAGGAGTTGATTGACCTCGCCCTGCAACGAGCGAAGAAGCTTGTCGTCGGACGCGACATGAGGGTTTCATGTTCTCTCGACTCTGCACGCCCGCGTTGTTCAGGCGGGGCGGTGTCGCAGGTGTTCTACACATTGGTCGAAAACGCGGCGAAGTATTCGCCGCCGGCGACACCGATCGAAATCGCCGTAAAGCGCGCGAACCAGCACCTTGAAGCGTCTGTCGAAGATCATGGACCCGGTGTTCCAGAGTCCAGACGTGAGGCGATTTTCGAACGATTCACAAAGTTCGACGTGGAGGGAAAGCCGCACACGGCAGGTCTGGGGATCGGGCTCACCATTGCGAAGCGAATTGTGGAAGCGCATGGCGGCCGCATCTGGGTTGAGGAAAGATCACCTTCACCGGGAGCCAGGTTCGTGTTTACACTTCCTGTGGTAGACAGGCAGATCCCCGAGCTTCCGGATGAGTGATAAACCCCGCATATTGGCAGTTGACGATGAACCGCATATTACCTTGGTGCTGCGCTCCGGCCTTCTCGCCGCAGGCTACGATGTGCGCACGGCCAACGAAGGGGAATCGGCACTGGACCTCTTTCATAGCTGGAAGCCGAGCCTTGTGATCTGCGATGTGTCGATGCCGGGGCTGACTGGTATCGAATTTGTGTCGCAGGATACGCTTAGTTTCATCGGTTCCGATCATCGTTCTTTCTGTTAAGCAGGAAGAAAAGACCAAGGTCGAGGCGCTTGACGCTGGCGCCGATGACTATGTAACGAAGCCCTTCGGCATGGAAGAACTGCTGGCGCGCATCCGTGCAGCTCTCAGGCGAGCGGAACCGCACACTCCTTCGGATGCGACGATCCGGAACGGGGATTTTGTCATGGACGTGCAGAATCGCACGGTCCAGGTGCGCGGTCGCGACGTTCACCTCACGCCGAAAGAGTTCGACTTGCTTCTCTACTTCCTTCAGAACGCAGGCCGCGTCCTTACACACAAAGCCGTACTGAATGCCGTGTGGGGCAGGGCATACGTCAACCAGTCGGAGTCATTGCGAGTTTACGTCGGGCAACTGCGGAAAAAGCTTGAGCCTGATGCGACTGGGCCGAAGTACATCCTGACAGAGCCCTGGATCGGCTATCGATTTGTAACCGGCGATCCTTCTTAACAACTTTCTTACGAATTCTTGACGTTTTCCTAAACGGAGCTGGCCGTATCTTCGCGCCTGTAGGAGGACGTTATGAATCGTTACAGCAAACTCACCGTCACGATGTTGTTCGCTCTTGCCCTGGCACTGCCGACTTTTGCGCAGACCAGCAAACCCGCAGAGGGCACGGCCACCGATAACCCAACCACAACCGAGAAAGCAGCCCCGAAGAAGACGAAGAAGACCCACAAGAAGCACGCCGCGAAGAAGGAAGCTGCTACTCCGGCTCCGACGACCGCACAGTAACTCGTAGTCACTTAACATTCACGGGGCCGCGGTCCCCTCTCCGGCCCCTTTCTTTTTCAAACGCCTTTTCATGGGCCCGCACTGCAGCGTTTATCCCCACAGATTTAGGCAAATGGTGATGATGATGGCGTTTGTGAAATCGATGAAGAATGCGCCGACCATCGGTACAACCAGGAACGCTTTCGGAGCTGGCCCATATCGCTCGACCAGCGCCTCCATATTCGCCATGGCGTTCGCGGTTGTCCCGAGCATGAAGCCGATAAATCCGCCCGACATCACCGCTGCTTCGTAATCCCGGCCCATCGTTCGGAATACGACGAACGCTGCCACTATCGCGATTGCCACAACCTGAAGAAAGACGATGACAGCAAGCGGCAGCGCCAGTCCGACGAGGTCCCACAGTCGTAACGTCATCAGGGCCATAACCAGGAAGAGCGATAGCGCGATACCACCTAGATCGTCGACAGTTCGTTGGGATATGCCTATCCATCGTGTTGCATCATCAACGTTGCGGAGCAACGCTGCCACGAGCATTGCCCCGATATATGCAGGCAATGTTATTCCGACTGCCGCGAAACCATTGGTGAGCCACGAACCTGCCCACATCGCCGTAAGTACCAGCACGAGTGCTTTGAGAAGGCCATAGGACTCCACGTCCTCGCCGGATGGTGCTGTGACCGGAGGCTCCGGCATTTGCTTTTCCACGATGGCGGTCGCCAGCGGCGGATCCGAATGTGCCACGGTTCTTTCCGGTTTCGCCCCTGCACGACCGATGAGCCATGTTCCGATCGGTCCTCCGATGACTCCTCCGGAAACGATTCCGACCATCGCTGCTGCCACCGCCAGCGTAGCCGCGCCGGGCACTCCCGCTTTTTCGAAAAGCGGCGCGAAGGCCAAACCGGTCGCGGGACCACCAGTGAGCGTGACTGATCCTGCCAAAACTCCCATCAGAGGATTCTGTCCGAGCGCCCATGCCGCCGCGGCACCGAGCACGTTCTGCCCAATCGCCATCACGGTCGAGAGCAGAAAGAAAAACGCCACCGCCGGGCCACCCACACGCAAAAGCGACAGGCTAGCCCCGAACCCGATCGACGTGAAAAAAGCGATCATGAGCGGCGACTGAAGCGAAGTATTGAAGACAACAGGTGTCCACCCATATGCCTTCGCAACCAGCATGAAATTCGCAACCAGCAACCCACCGATTACCGGAGCAGGAACGTTGTATCTGGAAAGGATGGGAACGAGTCGACGAATGCCATAGCCGAGGAAAAGTACGATTCCGGCCAGCGCGACGGTCTGAACCTGGTCGAGTGTGAGCAAACGAATTCCCCCCAAGCCATAACTTGATATCACGCTTCGGCGAGGGTTGAACAGAGCTGGCTAGTTACGCTGGGCAAGAAAAAGGCCGAGGAGAGCAAGAATAAGCTCTCTCTTCGGCACAGTCACCTCTTCCGGTGTTCGCTCTAGAAAGCCATCGTATATCGCAGGAAGAGATTTCTTCCGGACCCAGGCATGCCCCACGCTGCGTTTCGATAGTTCTTGTCGGCGATGTTCTCAAAATCCAGGACCAGACGTGTGCGCTCGCTAACCTGCACTCCAGCGCGAATTCCGAACCATCCGTAGCCAGGCAGGTAGGTGAAGAGTGGCGCTGAACTTACACCCGGTCCGAGCACGCGATTTTGAACTTGTGCCAGCGTCTCGCCTGTTGCGATGAGGATGTCGTCGGCGTTGCCGAAAACGCTATCGGCTCCCGGACTGACTAGTCCTCGAACCGTCGCACCGCGGCGAAAGAAGTTCTGGATCTGCGTACGGGTACGTGCGGCACCCGTGCGACGATCGCTGAGTCCTAAACTCGACAGTCGATCCTGTCGGCCCGCGAGCACCCCGTACGCTTCGAACCAGATTCGCGGACTCGGCTCATAACGCGCTTCCAGATTAAGCGTCTGCGGCGGCAGTGTGCCGGTTTCAGTATTCGGAGGCTCTCCGTTTTTGCCTTCGGCATACAAATATGTGTAGTTCGCCGAGGCCGACCATTGCGAAGAGAACCGGTATTTCAGAGCGCTCTCCAACCCTCTTACTCGCGACTCGCCGAAATTTACCTGCACCAATACGGGCGCACTGGACAGGGGCACGAAAACCGCACCGGATGGCAACTGCTGGGTAATCGGCTGACTTCCCAACATGCTGCCCAGTGCTCCTTGCGGGAGTATCAGCGTCTGTCGGCTGATGGTGTTTGCGTAATGTTGAAAGAATCCGCCGAGGGATGCTTGCAGCGGTCCGCGCCGAATCGAAAGGCTCGCGTCGAAGTTGTTGGTGTGCTCGGATGCAAGCGGTGTAACTGGCTGCCCGGTAGAAACGGCTGATGCGTCGGCGGTTGAGCCGACGAACGCATCGTGTCCACGAAGTTCATTTGCTGCTACCTGGTATCCGACTCCCACTAATCCCACGGACCCGAGAGCTGTGATGTTGGGGGCGCGGAACCCACGGCTGTACTGAAAGGCAAGATTCACGCCCGGCGTAAGTGTCGCGACAGCTCCGGCTCGCCCGGAAAAATCGGACACTCGCAAGCTATCGTCTGGGAACAGAGGCGAACCGTTCACGACCGGCGCGAAGCGGGCTTCGGAGCGGTAAGAAGCAATGTTGTAACGCAGCGCTCCATTCAAGCGCAGTCGGTCAGCCAGCAGGTCAAACGAATCCTGTGCGAAGAATCCGTACTGAAGAAACGTTGCGCCGTTTGGGACGCGCGGCCTCACGGGTGTGACAGTGCCCATAGTAGGATCGGTGCTGAACGACGGAGCCGTCACGCGGTCGCGGTAGATGTCTGCGCCGATGAGCGTGGCGTGTTTGTTCACCACCACCTTGTCGAGCAGAAAGTTCATTCCCCACGTAGTGGTGCGCTCGGTGTCACTAATGATCGCGGCATTCGGATTGCCTTGGCCGCCCTGGTTTATTCGTTGCTCGCGCTGACTGTTGTACGAAACTGCGATGCTGCCGTGATCGAACCAGCCAAGGTTCTGCTTCTGGTATTTCAGATAGCCGAAATCAAGCATCATGTTTCGAAGATCGGCGATGAGGTTGCCGTCTCCGCCGAGCAACTGGTCGTAACGCCGTGCTCCGTCCTGCTGCCCACGTTGGTAGCGGAACATGATCTGCTGATCGGCAGTCGGAGCAGCCGCAGCGTTGATCAAGCCCGAGTACTGTGTGAATGCTGTGTCGGGAAGACGCTCGCCAAAAATTGTGGAGGGCAAGCCAAGGAACCGCGTCACCGCCGCGTGTGTGTCGTAACCACCACCGGGCCGCATCCTGTTGTGGCGGCGTCCAGTCAGGCTGGTGATGACGCCGTAACGTTCGCCACCGTAACTCAGGTCCGCGGTGCTGCCGAACGAATGATCCGCGGTGCCATAAAAGGTGCTGAAGTTTCCGCCTATGCGCGCCGGGTCGCTACCCGTAACTGGGTTCTTGGATTGCAGATGTATCGTGCCGGCTAAGGAGTCAGAACCATATTGGGCGCTGCCGGGCCCACGCAGCACCTCAACAGAGCTGAACAAGGCCGGATCGTTCAGATTGAAAAATGTGCTGATCCCGCCCCGCTGAGTGGATTGCGTCCAGCGGACTCCGTCGATGTACACGGCTACATCGTTGGACCCGCGTACCAGAATCGAGCTTATGGTCGGGCTGGTGCGCTGTTGTGTAAGCCCCGGCTCTTCCTGTGCGACCTGTGCGAGTCCAGTTTTTGCGCGTTCCGCTAACTGAATTTCTGAAAGCACATTCACTCGCTGGGCTAGTCGATCGAGCTCACTCACCTGCCCGACTTCCGCAGTGACACTAACTGAGGTTATGACCTCGTCTGCCCTTAGTGAGACATTCACGACCGCGGGCTCGCCACGCAAAGTGACCGACTGAACTGCGCGGCCAAAGCTCTGGCCCTGCACCTCAAGCGCATAGACGCCGGGTGCAGCGGTGAGTGAATACGCGCCATCACCGCCCGTGTTTGTTGAGGCGACTGTTCGGCCGTTACCGGTCCTCAGAGTAACGTGTGCGTTCGGAATCGCTGCGCCTGTCGAGTCGGTTACCACTCCTGTAATGCGGGATACGTTAGCGAAAGCTGACGAGCACACCACGAGCATGGCGGCAAGCAGCACTAGTACACGAGAGATCATGTCCTCATGATAAAGGACTCGTAGAGCTGGAAGCTCACTTAACTGAATCAGGCGTTGCGTCCTGCGAAGAAGCTATGCAGATAGCCGTTCCGCCGCCACCGGTGCTTCGGCCGCACGCTCAAATCCGCACTCGCGTGCCGGCTTGTCCGGACGCAGCCCTTCGAAGACGGGAGCGCGCATTTTTACGGCACCGCTCTGGCCTTCGTGGGTCCATTCGGTAAACTTTATTTCCGCCACAAGCTCTGGGCGGACCCAGTGTGTTCGCCGATTTGCTTCCACCTTCCCATAAAACGGTGACTTATCTACCTTGAGAGGTTGGAGCCTGCGCCACATGTCTTCATGTGTGGTTTGAGTGAACCCGCTACCGGCCTGCCCGACGTGGATGAGTCGCCCTTTCTCATCGTAAAGGCCAAGAACGATGGAGCCGAAATGCTCGCGGCTGCCCTTCGGGTCGGTGTAGCCGCCTATTACGCATTCCAGGCGCTGTGTAATCTTCATCTTCAGCCACTCGCGCGAACGCTTCTCGAGGTAGCAACTGCGCCGCCGCTTGGCAACGATCCCCTCGAGACCGCGATCTTTAGCCACGCGATAAAGAAGACCCCCATCCGGAAAGTGCTCGGAGTAGCGGATGAGGTCGCCGGGGATGAGCACTTGAGAAAGAATCTCCTTTCGCTTTTCCAGGTCTACTCGGCGCAGGTCATAGCCATCAAGATATACAAGATCGAAAGCGTAATAAGCGATTGGTACGTCGCTGTTGCCGCTACCAACACGCCGTCCGAGATGTCCGATGCCAGTGCGCTGCTGCATAAGGCTGAACGAGGGGCGACCCTCCTGATCGAGTGCAACGATTTCACCGTCGAGAATGCACTCTTTGGCGCGGACGGACTTGGCAAGCGCAGCAAGCTCCGGATATTGCGACGTCATTTCGTTCTGGTTCCGCGAGACGAGCCGCACGGCGCCATCGGAGATGAAAGCAATCGCACGATAGCCGTCCAATTTGATCTCGTATACCCAGTCAGCGGCAGTGAACGGCTTGTCCACCAACGTTGCAAGCATCGGGTGAATCGCGTCGGGCATGGGCGCGCGTCTAGCACCTTGAACTTTCGCCAAGTCGAATTCAGGCACGCTAGATGCCTCACCCGAACGCGAGTTCGAATGAACCTCGCTCGACGCTGAGTCCCCCGAGGACGAGCGCTTGGTCTTCGACTGGGTGCGCGAAGGCGAGGTGCTGCGTGCGCGATCGTGTTCGATGTCGGTCTTCTTTTTTGTCTTTCGAGTTCCGGTTGAAGCTTTTGTGCTCGCTCTTGTAACGCCGCCGTCCTTTGAGCCCTTCGCTGCCGGCTTCCGCCTGACCTGTGCATCGTGCTTCGCAATCGATTCAGCGAGCCAGTTCTGCTGCCGTCCACGTGTACCGGTCGAAGCAGGACGATCGCTCTGCCATTCCGCTGAACCTTCGTCGGCAGCGATTTCTGCAAGCGTGCGATGAGTCAGGACGGAGTAGTCGTACTTGTCAACGTCATACCCGGGCACGACTGCTTCGTCACGATGCTTGATCAGGAGCCACTCGTTCCCTTTGCTGCCGGGCCGGCGTGATTTCATGTGTGCCAGCACAAAACTGCCCTTCAGCTTTTCGCCCTTCAAGCGGAACTTCAAGTCGCCCTTCTTGAGCATCTCGGAGGCGTTCCCCTCAGGCTCCCACGTGCCCGTGTCCCACACCATCACGGTGCCCGCGCCGTAATTTCCGGGTGGAATGATGCCTTCGAAATGAAAGTAGGAAACCGGATGGTCTTCGACCATCATGGCAAGCCGCTTATCCGCCGGGTCGAGCGATGGCCCCTTCGGGACGGCCCACGACTTCAGTACGCCTTCCATCTCGAGGCGGAAGTCGTAATGCAAGTGCGAGGCGTGGTGCTTCTGGACAACGAACCGCTGGCCGGCACCCTTTTCGACTTCCGGGCCGGGTTCGGGCGTTTGACTGAAGTTCCGTTTCCGTTTGTATTCTTCGAGAGCCACGGCGTATTAGATGTACCGTTTGCAACGAGCGAACCGTCAGCCGTTATTAGATCAGAGACTGCTTCAAACAGTGCTGAACATCACAGACGCCCCTTCGCCTCCATGCCAATAATCGGACAACGTACGGGTATCTACTTTCGAGGAGCCTTCATGCTTGATAAAAGGAATGTCCTGATCACGGGCGCGAGCCGTGGCATTGGAGCGGCCACAGCGCGCCTGCTGGCTAAGCACGGCGCGGCCGTCGCTGTGAACTATGTCAACAATTCCGGAGCAGCCGAGCGTGTCGTAAACGAGATCCTGTCTACGGGTGGGCGCGCCATGGCCGTCAAGGCCGACGTGCGCGTGCACGAAGACGTCGAGGCGATGGTCAAGACCGTTGAAGAGCAGCTCGGGCCGATCGATACCCTGGTCCTGAATGCCAGCATCATGTTCCCGATTACGTCGTTCCTGAATTATGCCTGGGAAGACTTTGAGGCCAAGGTCATGGGAGAGATGAAAGCGGCCTTCTACTGCGTCAAGGCGGTCGTTCCGGGGATGTTGGAGCGCAAGAAGGGCTGCATCGTCGGAGTATCCAGCGGGCTGTCGCGGCATCCCGGATTCGGCTTCTGCGCTCATAGTACGGCGAAATCAGGATTAGACGCGCTGATGAAGTCCCTCGCATTTGAACTAGGGCCGGCAGGAATTCGTGTCAACACCGTGGCTCCCGGCCTGACCATCACGGACGCCACTGCCGGCTTGCCGCCGCAGCAGAAAGAGATGATGGCGAGCATGACGCCGCTTCGCCGTAACGCGCTCCCGGAAGATGTCGCCGGAGCTATCCTGATGCTCGTACGCGAAGAGGCGGGCTTCGTTACAGGAAACTACGTTACGGTTGACGGCGGGATGCAGATGCTCTGATTCCACAACAGGTGGTGAATTTATGGGCGGGGCATGTGCCCCGCCTTTCTCTCTTCACACAGGCTACTTGCCGGCGCTAGCTTTCGGTGCCGCTGTCGCAGGTGCTCCAGCAAACGAAACGATTCCAGCCTTAGCCGCGTTTTCAAAGAACTCATTGACCATCGCGGGCGTTACTGTGCCGTAGTACCACTCTCCGGTTGCAAGTGACTCTGCGCGGAGAGCCCCGTAGATGTTCCAGATGGAACGCTTGCCATCTGCAAAGTTCAGGGCCTCGCTGGTCAGAACATCACCCAACCCCTGCGGCGGCTTCAGGTTGCCGCTCTTCTTCACGTATTCCGCAACGTTGGTCGTCATTTTAGGCACACGGAGTAGCGAGTCCCTGAGTGCGGCTGGTGGGCGGTCATCGCAGATACGCAGCCCGAAGATGGCCTCCTGCGTAGATTGTTGCAGCGTCTGCTGGGCACGGCTGACTTGCGTGGCCAGGCTGACATCACCGGGGAACAGCGTCTTAATGGATTCCAGCGCACCCAGTTCGCGTTCCACGGCGGCTTGCCGGACGGTGGCGTTCTCGCACTTCGTCGCTCCCGCATATTCTGCGACGAAGGCATTGCGCGCGTCGCGATACACACGGCCAATTCCGTTGGCCAGCACCGTGCTTGTCAGTACGGCCATGTTGCCGTAGCGTTCACCGGCGTTTGCCATGTACCACGTGATCGCAGCTACGGCCACGCCATTCCTTTTCAGCATCGTCGGATCAACCTGCCAAGTGTCATCGGCGGAAGAGTGAATGTACTCGTCAGGCCAATTTGTGAAGGTCACGCCACCGTGCTTCGTTCCAATCATCGCGTCATTGAAAACAATGTGGTCCGAAGCAGGAAAGTAGGGGACGACCTCGATCGGGTACCGGTCACGAGCGCCGAGCGTAGAAAAAACCGGCCGTGTGAAAACCGTTCCGGGCGCGTAGAAACCAGTTTGGCTTTCCGGATTGCTGAGTGCCGCGATGTATGAGTTGTTGCCCTGGTAGAGCGCAGTCACGATGCTTTCAACAACGTCGTTGAAGAATGTAGGTCGGGACCATGGTGTCCGGGTTACGTGCTGCATGCGGCTCAGGCTGCCTGCATTCGGAGCGGCTCCGACCATGTCCTGATTGATATTGGCGAAAGTTTTCTTGCGTTCTTCGGCGTTCTGAGCGAAGTAGTCGTACTCCGACTGGATCTCGTTGGTCCACCAGAATCGTATGTCGCGTTGAGGCTGTTTGAGTTTCCCTTCCGTGATCAGGCGCTTCAATGCACGACCGATCTCCAGCATGTTGGCAACTCCGGATCGGTCATCGTTTGCGCTCGTCTTCTCCTCCTGCATGTGCGACGTGAGAACGATCTGTTGATCGTGAATTCGGCTGCCGCGAATCCAGCCCTCGACGATTTGTTGTGTAGCCTGGGTCGCGATCTCACTTTCCACCAGCACACGAACCCGTAGAGCTTCGGCCGGAACCTCCCGCTCGCCTTGGAAAATGTTTCCGACACGATGCGGATACAACCGGTGCCTGAGCGCAATGCCCATACGCGGCGATACCATGATCGCGAACGCCGGTTCCTTACCATCTTTGTCTGCTTTTTCGTGAACGCTGCTCCACTGAACCTGGTCGGGATAATCAGTAGCGGTTATACGAGAAGACCAATAAGAAACGATGCCAAGAGCACCTCGCTTCCAGACTGCCTGTGACTCGACCAGTGAAGGGCGGCCACTTGCCAGCACCACTTTGCCCTTCACGTCTTTGCCGTCGTAGTCGCGGTCCTGAATGCCTTCGCCAACGTCGACAAGATCTGCTTCAAGCTTCGCCGGGCGCGAGTTATCGGCAATCGCCGTCGGCGTATCGGCGCAACTAATCAGCTTGTTTTCGACGATTCGATTGTCAGGTGCGGGAGTTAAAAGCCAAAGTTCACAGCGGCCGGGCGTCCACGCTATGCCCTCATATGGAAGGTCAATGATGCGCACGTCTTCCAGGCCGGCTTCTTTCGCTTTCTCCGCCACCCACTGTGCCTGCGCTTTGAAGCCGCGGCCACTTCCATTTGGCGCGTGAAATTGCGTCAGTGTCCGGAGGTGGTCGTAAGCTGCAGCGCCTGATATCTCATTGACGAGCTTGCGGTAGACGTCCTCGCTGAGAAACGGGGACGACTGCGAGAAGGAGAGTAGCGGAATGCACAGCAGGAATGCGAGCAGGGTCTGGCGTTTCATGAATCCTCCAGAGGGGGCGAGTATAGCAGCAGAGTTGGGGCAACCAGGCGCGGGGACGCTGGAGCGGCGTCGCGGCAGGCAGGCGCGGCGAATTGGTCATCAACTCGCCGCACTCGTTTCGGCGGAGATACCTAGGCAGCTTTCCCCGCCGCAATCTTGTAGAAGGTCGAATCTTGAACCGTGAAGCTCCTTATTATGGGCGCTGCTTGCAGAAAAGGCCTCACCATGTCGATGAAGCGAGGGTATTGTTCGGCTCCGTAACGCTCGGCCTCATTTTTCGTGTGCCAGAACGTGATCGAAATCACGGTATAAGGATCCGACTCCGAGACTAATCCCACCACGTCGACGAAACCCGCCTGCTGCTTCAGCACCGGGTGGATGTCACGTGTAAGGATCCGGCGAAAGTCATCCACTTTGTCTCGCTTAAGGGTGAACTCGACGATCCGTGTAAACATCGGGGCTCCTTTCGAGAGCTGTGAGAAGGGTCTGGTTGCGCGATCCCGGGTTCGGGCGCAGGCCGGTTCAGAACGAGAGCGATTATAGCGCCGGATCAGAGTTGCATGCCTCTCACCGAAGCAAATCGAGAGTAGGCTAGTACACGTGCGCCTTCGGAACGGCGCAACATCTCAGATGTGGATCGGGAGTTCTTTCGTTGAAACGTGATTATCCGGATCGGCCGATCGTGGGGGTCGGAGCCATTATCGTGCAGGACGAGCATGTCATTGTCATCCGGCGGAACGCAGAGCCGCTCAAGGGCGAATGGTCCATCCCGGGTGGAGTAGTTGAACTGGGAGAGACGCTACGTCAAGCGGCGGCGCGTGAAGCCCTGGAGGAGACCGGCCTAGTCGTCGATGCAGGCAAAGTCGTCGAAGTCTTCGACTCGATCTACAGCGATGCCAGCGGTCGGACGCAGTACCACTACGTGTTGATCGATTTCCTCTGTCGGCCGGTGGGAGGCCAAATCCAAGCCGGAAGCGACGCAAGCGACGTCCGGTGGGCGCGCAGCGAGGAACTTGACTCACTCGGCATGCGTCCCAACACTGTGCGTGTACTCAGGAAAGCGCTCGCCGCGAAACAGCCCTGAACCGGCGCACTGGTTCTCTCCCCAATCAAGTATCAACGAGACGGGTGTTCCGAAGTTCGGTTCGGCTACGTCGTCGGTGTCTGTACTAGTCGAACGGGGATACCGAGGGGGCCGGTAACGGGATTCCCGCCTCCAGTTCCACCGCCTGAGCCTCCGCCGGGAGCAGGGCACTCCGTCGCGCTCAGAAGACGAGCGACCACATCCTGCCCATCGGTGCCCTCTACGAACATCGTGAGGAACCCTGCAACAGTCACCTCTTGGCCGTGATACCCCGGCGATATGGATTGGCTGCAGTTATCCCACACCGGCGCAACGACCACAGCGCGACTGGTTGACGATGGCTTGCTGGTGTCACCACCTAGATAGAACGTATATAGTCCCGTGCTGCTGTCCCTTACCCCGTATGTGTCCTTTGGGTCACCGACAAGGTCGCCCACCCCTTGCTTCGTGGGTCCGACCATGTTGCCTGTTTTGAGCGGATATGGCTCGCCGCAGACAACGGCTGTTGTGTCGACCTCGCAGTAGTTTAGACATTGGCCCCACGCGCACCGATAAGTATCAGCACCAGTGCCAAAATCAAGCGAGTAGAACTGACCAGGTGCTAGCGCAGTTTCGGGGTTTGATGGACGAACTTTCATCTGTATGCCGTACTTCGAGGCAGCGTTGGCCAGGAACCACGGGCTGAATTCCTTCGTTGCCGGATCGAAAATCACTTGCCTGTTCGCGGGTGCTTGGGTGCAGGTTGTCTCCGGCGGATCGAATACTGCGGGGTCAGCCAGAATCGTGTTCGGAATGAATACCGGCTTCAGGCAGCGCGAGGCCGACCCTTCCTGTGCAGCCTCTGCTGTGGCTCGCGTTTGGACGTCAACAGAAGTCCAGCCGATCACCTTCGCGAAAAACGTTTCGATACCATTCGCACCAGTTCGGGGTACCGTCACAGTCACGCGACGCTTCGGCTCGTCGACCAGAACATTCGCTGCCGTGATGACCACTGGCTGCCCCAGAATGCTATTCTGCCCCGCGACGGTGATAGCCGCGGTTGTAGCCGCTGTAGGCTGAATTACACCGGGCGTCAGGAACGTGTAGGCCCCGGCAAGCGCCGCAGCATCGGCCGCGTGTTGCGCGCTGGTTCGCGCCGTGTAAAGGACTCCGAGATCGACTGCGAGTGCCGCAAAGGCGAATAAGACGACGATAAAGACCGCGACCAATACGATCGTGATGCCTCTCTGCTTCTTTGTCGCGAACATGCTTGCATTGCGTTTGCGGTTTTTCACTTTCTCCTCCGCGGTCGGCGCCGTCAAAGCAGCAGCCTAAAACTCCTGAAACTCTGCCGCGCCGGTCAGCCCTATCTGGTTCGATATGCCGAACCACGGAACGGCGGGCAGATACGTAAGTGGGTACGAACACTGAACCGTTACTCGGGAGGCTTGAAAACCGCTGCTCCCGCTCGGCACGTAAATGTTCTGAGCAACGCCGATCGTGGCCCCCGTGCAGGTTACCGAGACGGCGACACCGCCTGCGCATGCCGGCAAGCCGGTTCCGGTAAGCTGAACGCCGTTGTTGCACGCATAGGTGCTGACAGCCTGCTGGATGCCCGGGACGGGATTATTGTCCGGGTTAGGCGCGTTCTCCGGGAGCGAGGCGATGCGTGCTCCTTCTCGCGCAGCGTTATTTAGAACCTCGTGCATGCGAATGAACCCTGCGCCCTCGGCGACGATCAACGCCAGCAAGAGCATCAGCGGCAGCACTACTGCCAATTCGGCCACCTGCGTCCCACTTTGACGATTGCCGAGATGCCTAATTGTTTTCATTGCGCATCACCGCCTGGGTTTTCAGGTTGATTGTTCCGAAAGGAAAGAACAGGAATGAATACGGTGCGGTCACGCTGACGTTTGTGAACTCGGTTGGCGCGCCATTGATCGACCCTGCAACGTTCTGTGACACGTTGATGACCGCATCCTTTACATGCGCACCATCGAGGAATGCCTGAACCTGGGCCTGGATCGCGGCCTGGGTCGGTACAACGCCCTGCCCGTACGGGCACTCTGCCATGCTGGATAAAGCCGGGCAGGGTGCGACGGCAAACCGCGCACCTTCCCGCGCGGCGTTCGTCAGTGTTTGATAAACGTTATAGGCGCGTCCGAACTCCAGGATTCCGAAAAGAAAAACGAAGAAGACAATCAGAGTGAGTGCCGCCTCCACAAGAGTCGCGCCACATTCCGATCTACCGGCGGGACCAACAGGTCTCATCATGCGTGGTTTGCGGGTGGTCATCTGATCAAACTCCGAGCCACAGAAGGCTTCGTTGCGAGTTACTGCCGGAGGGGCATCGTAACGGCGGTGAATGAGATTCCCAGGCAAACGCGATTGCGCCTGCCGCACAGATTGCGCCCACAGTACGGCTACTTAGGTTTGAGTGTCAAATGCAGCTCACAGTTGCACTTGGTACCTTGGTTGTAGGTTGGTCCAGTGCTTCATGATGCCGTCTCATCCGAGACCGCGTTGGGGCGGCGCGCCACATGCTGCAAAAAAAGCACGGCCGCAGCCGTGCTCGTGAGGGGAGGGAGAAGCCTACTCGTTCACGTTGACCAGACGAACCGGCACCGGGCCACCACCAGTAGCAGGGCCGCTGGCTGAACCACAGGGGCCCGCACTGACCAGAAAAGCGTTTACGTTCGTGTTCTTGGCGCCCGAAACGTCCATCTTGTTCATGAAAATTTTCGCGATACCCGCGATCGTGGCGCTTGATTGTGTGCCATTGCTTAGCGTCTGCCTGCAATCCCAAACAACGACGCTTACGATGGATCGACTCGTATCGGTGCCGTTGGAGTAGTCCGCCGCGCCATTGTACGTGTCTTTCGCATAGTCGATTACGGGCAGCAGATCGTCCAGTTGTCCGCCTGTTATGCCGGTTTTCAGTCCGATATCAGAATCGCTGCACTTGAACATTGGCTTAGCCGAAGGGCACTCCTGCAGGCAGCCACCCATAGTGCACGCTACAAGTGCTCCGTCGTACGCACCGTTGCCCTCGCCTTCACTGAAATCGACAATGCCAACCTGGCTCGGGTTCGGACTTCCTTCTTTCGTGAGGATCGGGAGCGGACAACCAGCTGAACCGAAACAAGCCGTTGGATCTGAGATGTTAGAGACGAAGTTTTTCTGCTGTGCGATATAGCCTAGCGCTTGATCCGTAAGTTGCCACTTCCCATCGCCATCCCTCTTGAAGATGACTTGGTTATTGTCATACGCCTGCTGACACTTGTTTTTGTAGTCCTCATCAGTGGCTTTGCCTCCGGGCCCGGTTGGCGTTAGAGGGAGAGTGCTAATCGCATCGTTCGATATGAAAATTGGCTTGATGCAGGCGTCGCCTGTTGCGCTCGGAGCGGCCTCGGCGTTTGCCACTGCCCGAACATTCAGCAGGTCGGTGAAGAAGCGACCAAAATAGGTCTGTACCGGAACCTGGACAACCGCTGTCACACGCCGCTTGGCTTCATCAACACAAATGATGTTCACTGCGGTCAGGCATGACTCGTACGATGAAGCGGACGTGTTGATTTGCACCTGATGGCCAAGCACATTGTAAGTATTACCCAACGCAGAACCGTCCCTGAACGCGGCATCGACAAGCTCCGCGCCAGTCAGGTCTGAGCGCTTCGACCACATGTATGCGCCCGCCAGCGCGGCAGCGTCGGCGGCGTGCTGCGCCCTTGTACGCGCCGTGAAGGCAACACCGACATCAATGGCCAGAGCTGCCAGCATGAATAAGACAACAATCATCAGCGCAACTAACGGCAGTGTGAGACCTCGTTCGCCGCGGGTAGTGGAACGGTTGATTCCCATGTTCATGCGTGACCTCTTCGTCTTAATAGAGATTGCGGAACTGGGCTCGGCCTCTGAGAACCAGTGGCGAGTCGCTCCAGCTGAAGAACGCGGCTAATGGCAGGTACCGCATTTCGTATTGGTATTCCACGACAGCCCGTGTCGAAGAAAGAACAACAGTGGCACCGTCTGGATCTGTGACCGTAATCTGGTCCGGGTCGCCTGGCTGCACGTCTTCAACGCTGATCGAGAAGGTTTCGGCGCAGCTACCGCCCGTCCAACCAGGGAATACGTTCTTGTTCTGATTCAGGTAATCGCACGCGGCCTTTTCGCCTAGTACATTGTGGTGTGTACCTGCGTCGGTAAACTGGTTGTTGTTCGGGGCCGTAGCGACTCGGGCGCCTTCACGGGCAGCATTGCTAACCACCTGGTGGATGCGAATGAACCATCCGCCTTCGATAATGCCCATTGCGAGCAACACCAGAAAAGGCAACACAAGTGCGAACTCCAGAATTTGCGTGCCGCTCTGCCGGGGCTGGTTCCGATTCTTACGGCTCCAAGTCATCTTCATATTTCATCACCGAGTTTGCGTGCAGTGCCAAGTCGGGGAACGGAAAGAAGAGCCAGTCGTAACTGGCGGTGATATCCACTGTTAAGTAGTGGTAAGACCGTGTGTGCGACACGCCGTTGACTGTGAAAGTTTGCGGCACCGGTGTAGGGCGATTCACCACTACTGTGGAGACACTTTGCATGTTCGCTGCAGCGAGATACTGATTCACGAATCGGGTCACGGTGGTCATCGCGGGTAAATACCCGGAGTCAAACCGCTCGCCCTCAAAGAAACAGGCTTCCTGTTCGGTATCTCCTGACTGGCACGGAGCCACGCCGAAACGCGCGCCTTCACGCGCTGCGTTCGTCATCGTCTGGTACATGTTGAACGCGCGCCCAAACTCGATAATGGCGAATAGGAACATGAATAAAAGCGGCAGGACAATTGCCGCCTCCACTAACGTTCCGCCGCGTTGATGGCGAATTCTCATCCTGCGGTCCTCCGGTTTGGGAAGCAGGGTTATTTGTGCTGGTGCTCACGGCGTCTGGTTTCGGGGACTCGAGGCTGCGCCGGCCAGCCTGCTACGGCTAGATTACGAAAGAATAACTACTCTGGATTGCCGGTCAATTGCACTTAAGTTGCAGATTTGTGTTCCTCGTTGTTCCAATTTGGGAATGATGAGCCTGAAAGCAGGGGAAACGAATATTCCAGATGGATCCAAAAATGGTTGGATTCGGGAGAGTAGGTTCGGGGCGCAAATTAAAACGGCCCGCCGCCCCCGTCATGGGCGTTGTGCGGGCCGTTTCGGTAGTCTGTTGGGATTGGCCTGAGGCGGTCACTCTTGTTCCCGGGCGGTGAGCGCTTCGGGAACGCCGATATCAATATCTCCATCGCGCAAATGACGGCGCGAACCGGACCTTGATATCAGTTGTGGCCCCGGCAAACTCCATTGACACCTGAGCTTGCAGGATAAGACTAGAGCGACTCGCTCTAAGCCTCAGCCACCTCACCTATCGGTCTAGCAGGACTGTCACTTTTTGTCACTGGACCACCTCCTTTCCGGTGTAACCCCAAACTAATGCATAGTTGGTAAACGTGTCAAATCCAGTGTTTATGCGGGATCCGCATCCGC
>DASPIK010000016.1:0-11783 GCA_035629075.1 Terriglobales bacterium
GGCTTCGACTGGAATATGAGTGAGCATGTTGGCATGCGCTTCTCGGTGGACTTTGTTCACACCACGTTGTTCAAAGACCTGCTGTCAGGGCGTAATGCGGTCCGCATCTCGTTCTCTCCGACTTGGAGATGGGGAAAAGCGCAATAGAACAGGCACCGGGAAGCACGCGAACGTTGCGGCATAGAGTTCGCTGCACTGCACAAAGCCCTCGCGCGTAGCGAGGGCTTTTGTTATCTCAGGCCCTGAGGTGCGTCCTAAGGCAATCTCCGACTTGCAATTTTCCGACTCAAACGCCGAAACTGGAGCTTATGCCGCAAATCCGGCTTGTCTTTCTCTGGCATCAGCATCAGCCCTTTTATAAGGACCTCGTCACTGGCGAATATCGCTTGCCGTGGGTGCGCATGCACGCGCTGAAGGACTACTTCGGCATGGTGAAATTGCTGGAAGAGTTTCCGCGCGTTCACCAAAACTTCAACCTGGTCCCTTCATTGATCGTGCAGATGCAGGATTATCTGAGCGGCACTGCGCGCGATCCATTCCTGCAGGCTGCTGCGCGACCCGCCCGAGACCTCACGCAAGCCGACAAGCACTTCGTGCTCGATTACCTGTTTCAGGCGAACGTGGACAACATGATCGGCCGATATCCGCGTTATCGCGAGTTGTGGGAGAAGTTTCTCAGCCTCGGTGCAAGTTCCGCACGGGCCGTCCATTACTTCCAGACGCAGGACTACGCTGACCTTCAGGTCCTTTCGCAAATCGCATGGTTCGACGAGTTCTTCCTGGAGCAGTCTGATATGGCTGAACTCGTGCGAAAGGGCCGCAACTTCACCGAGCAAGATCAACGTTTTGTCATAGCTCGCCAGCGGGAAATCATTGGTGCGGTGCTCCCGGCTCACGCGAACGCTGCGCGGCGAGGCTCAATCGAAATCTCGACTTCGCCGTTCTATCACCCAATCTTACCGTTGCTTTGCGACAGCGATATTGGTGCCGTATCGCACCCTGGAATGAAGCTGCCGCAGAAGCGCTTCCAGCACGCCGAAGACGCCCGTGAGCAGATCAAGCGCGGTCTCGACTTGCACGAGCGCGTGTTCGGTATTCGTCCAAAAGGCTTGTGGCCGTCAGAGGGCAGCGTCTCCGAGCAGGTTGTGCGAATCGCTTCCGAACTCGGCATCGAGTGGATGGCCACGGATGAAGGCGTCCTTGGTCGCACTCTGGGCATCCACATCGACCGCGATGCAACCGGCAAACTGAGCGCCGAAGCGGCTGACAAACTCTATCGCATTTATCGTTACGAGAAGGACAGCACCCAGATGCGGATGGTGTTCCGCGACCACTCGCTATCTGACTTAATCGGATTTGTCTACTCCGGTATGCCCGCGAAAGAAGCTGCTGAGAACTTCATTCGTCAAATCCGGCAGTCTGCCGAACCGGTGCTGAAGCGGGGAAGAGACGCGGTTGTGAGCGTCATCCTGGATGGGGAAAACGCGTGGGAGTACTATCCACGGTCTGGCCGCGAGTTTCTGCGTCGCCTCTATGACGGCATCCAAAGTGATCCGATGTTCGACTCTGTGACCGTCAGCCAAGCAATCGCGCGGGAATCGTCTGGAGTTCATACCCCTGTTAGTGTCGAACATGGTCTGTTGGCGACTGTCTCTGGGGCCTCCCACGACGGTGCCGGGCAACTTTCATCCATAACGCCCGGGTCGTGGATCAACGCAAACTTCGACGTCTGGATCGGCGCTCCGGAGGACAATCGCTCCTGGGAGTACCTGGACGCAGCACGCGAGTTCTATTCGGAGATGGCTAACAGCGTGCCGGAAGCTCAGCGTGAGCTTGCATTTGAGGAACTACTAATTGCGGAGGGCAGCGATTGGAACTGGTGGTATGGCCCAGAACATCACACGGCAAACGATCGCGATTTCGATGAACTCTATCGCAAACACCTCTCCAACGTTTACCAGGCCCTTGGTGCGACGCCGCCCGACTATCTGGCTCAGCCCATCGCGGCGGCTGCCGCACGGCCTTCTTTCGCGCCTCCGACGGCATACATCCGTCCGAGGCTCGATGCAGAATTCTCTCGCTACTTCGACTGGATTGGTGCTGCCATTTACACCGCTGATCGCCGCGCGGGAGCCATGCATGGCAAGCAGTTCCTGCTGGATTCCGTTTATGCCGGCCTGGATGAATCCAATCTGTATGGCCGGCTCGATTTCGCGGAGGAGATCCCTGCCGGTTCCCTGGACTTTGTTGTTCACCTTCAGGCTGACAACTCAGGTGCAGGCCGTCCCTTCGGGAATGACCGCAAGCAGATACGCCTGGAAGTTCTAGTGGATGAGGGTCGGCTGGTGTCTTGGAAACTTCGCGAAGTCGAGGAGGGACCCACACCGCCGTCGCCTCTACCTCACCGAGATCGTACGGTGGCAGGATCTGACCAGCGTCGCCAGCGCGGAGCCGAACTTCGAGTCCGGAGCAAGAGCTTCGAGTTCAAACTCCCGTTCACTAGCTTGGGTGCGGGAATCGGTTCAACGATTCGGCTGCGGTTTAGCATCTGGCGTGAACGGCTACCCGTAGATGCATTGCCTATCGAAGGCTGGATCGAGCTGAACGTCCTGCCCGAGGAAGAACTCGAAGCGAACGTATACAACTATGGCGGACAGAGTTGATCAGTGCTTGTTCTCGACTGTTCTATCTTGATCGGCGCTCTCGATCTCTCGTACTGAGCACCGCATCGATGAGATCTTCGACGGGGGCTCGATCGAACTGGCTTGACCCAACGTAAATGTACGCTACCGTGCCGTCGGCGCGGATGACGAACGTAGCTGGGCGCGCGATGTCGTAGGCGTCCAGGCCTATGCGGTGGTACACCCCGTACTGCTTTGTGACGACGCGGTCCTCGTCAAGCAGGAATGGGAACGAAATCGGATGCTCAGCAAGGTACTTCTCGGGCGCGAATATTCCTCCGCGCCGCTGGGCGGCGATGAAGACCAAAGATGCTCCCGTGTTCCTAATCGAGGCTTTCAGCAGCTCTAACTGAGCCATGCGCTTTGCGCAGTTCGGTCACCACGTACCGCGAAGGAACTCCAGGATGACGGGGCCGCGCGACATCAGAGATTGCAGTGATACGCTGCGTTCTCTATTGGCTGCCGCCAAAATAAATTTTGGAGCTGGCGACCCCAGGGCCAGCGTTGTCGACCTCGCACTCATACCGGAACTGTATCGTGTCAGTCTCGCTTCCTCAACTCGCCTTGCGGTTTCTTGGGGAAGAATTCTCTGGGGCTGCCCAGAATGGAAGACGAGTACGCCTTTTTGTGCGGAACTTTGCACATCCAGGCTCCTGTCTTCTACGCCTAAGGTTGTAAGTTGTTGAAATGAAAGTGAAAAGTTTTCTCACTCGTCGGCCCTAAGTTGGTGCAAAATTGCAGGTACTCGGGACGGAGTACTTGAGGTTGGAAGTTCTTGAAGTTCCCTGTGGACTCCGGCTCAACGACATCGTAGAGAATAGCGCCGAATCTGAGCTCACGGCGACTTGGTTACGGCCTCTGTGGTTCAGTATTTGGCGAGACTCCCAAACGCAGCGTTGGACGGCCTAAGTTTTCTGGGCGATTTGGAAGTGATTCGGGACATTCGGTGTGCTCTGCGCACCACTTCGGGGGAACTGAGTTGATGCGCCAACTGTGGATCGACGATAGCGGACAAGACATTGCCGAATACGCCGTAATGCTGGCTGTCATACTGGTCGTGACTCTGGTGACGATTCGAGCCATCGGTGGGAACGCGACCACGGTTTTCAGCCGTCTTGCGACAGTTCTTGAATCGGTGATGTGATTCTCGGCGGGAGCGAACCTGGGTTGTTCACTCCCGCCACTTCAGTGCAAGGATAGCCTCGCGCCCGTGCTGCATTCCGCGCGCGCGTGGTAATTCGCTTACGAACCCCTCCGTACTGCCATCCTCTAGATGCCATCCCCTATAATGGAATCCTTTGACACCAAGAGGAGCAAGAACTCATGCAATCCAGTCCTACCTCCATAGTCGAGATTCGCGCTCGCGAAATCCTCGATTCGCGCGGCAATCCCACCGTGGAAGCCGATGTATTCCTCGCTGACGGCGGTTTCGGCCGTGCGGCCGTCCCCAGCGGCGCATCGACAGGCGAACACGAGGCTGTCGAACTGCGCGATGGCGATAAAAAGCGCTACGTAGGGAAGGGCGTTACCAAGGCCGTTGAGAACGTCCTCACCACCGTCGCACCGGCGTTCGAAGACGAAGAATTCGACGCGATGAACCAGCGGGAACTCGATCAGAAGCTGATCGACCTCGATGGCACTCCGAACAAATCCAAGCTGGGTGCAAACGCCATTCTGGCCGTGTCGATGGCCGCAGCCCGCGCAGTTGCCAACAGCCTGCAGATTCCCTTGTATCGCTACTTGGGGGGTGTATACGGCAACGTGCTGCCTCTGCCCATGATGAACATCCTGAATGGCGGCGCGCACGCTGACAATAACGTCGATTTCCAGGAATTCATGGCCATGCCGGTCGGCGCCAGCAGTTTCAGCGAAGCGCTGCGCTGGGGAGTCGAGACGTTCCATAGCCTGAAGGCGGTTCTCAAGGCTCGCGGCTACAACACCGCCGTAGGTGATGAGGGCGGCTTCGCTCCTTCGCTGAAGTCCAACGTAGAAGCGATCGACGTTATTCTCGAAGCCATCACGAAGGCTGGCTACAAGCCCGGTGAACAGATCGCCATCGCGCTTGATCCGGCGTCGAGCGAGTTCTTCGAAAATGGCAAGTACGTGTTCAAGAAGTCGGACAAGAGCGCTAAGTCCCCCGAAGAGATGGTGAAGTTCTGGGCCGACTGGTGCCGTCAATACCCGATTGTGTCGATCGAGGATGGCCTTGCCGAAGACGATTGGGAGGGCTGGAAACTCATCACGCAGGAACTCGGTACTCGCATTCAACTCGTCGGTGATGATTTGTTTGTGACGAACGTGAAGCGGTTGCAGCGCGGTATTGACCAGGGCGTGGGCAACTCCATTCTCATCAAGCTGAACCAGATTGGCACCGTGACCGAAACACTGGACTCCATTGCGCTCGCACGCCGCAACGGCTACACCGCTGTCATCTCGCACCGCTCGGGCGAGACCGAAGACGCATTCATCGCCGATCTTGCAGTCGCGACCGGCGCAGGCCAGATCAAGACCGGTTCGGCTTCGCGTACCGATCGCATTGCCAAGTACAACCAGTTGCTCCGGATCGAGGAAGAACTCGGCTCGGCAGCGCAGTTCCTCGGGGTTAAGGCCCTGAACTACCACGGCGATCTGGCCGGCAAGGCCGGCGCGTAATTGGTCCCACTACAACCTGAGTACATTACGAAGCCCGGATGCGATCCGGGCTTCTCTTTGCCACCATTTGGTAGAGGCGCTATCATCCGCAGTGTTGGTATCGCATGCGAGAACCGTCATGAAACGAATCGCCGCACTGACTTTTTGCTGGATAGTGCTGTTCGCCACAACCGCATTCGCACAAACGACGGCGCAGCGATCTGCCGATCCCGATTCTGCAACTCGCGAGCAGGTGCTCAAGATGATGGAGGTGATGAACCTTCGTCAACAGACAGCCGAAACCATGGAAGCTTATAAGGCGCAGATGTCGGCTGCCGTGATTGAAGATATGAAGGCGCGCATGCCCAATGCACCGGCAGCCATGTTCGACGAACTGAAGGTCGCCTTTGAAGAAATGTTCACTGAAATGCCGGTGAACGAGATGATTGATGCAATCATTCCGGTCTACCAGAAGCACCTGACGAAGCAGGAAGTTGAAGCCACTACCGCCTTCTATTCCACGCCGGAAGGCAAGAGCATGCTCCGGAAGATGCCAATCATGGTCAACGAAAGCATGCAAATCGCGCTTGCAACAATGAGGGAAAAAATGGATAGCGCGTCAGTACACATGAGCGAACGCGTGCAGGAGATCATGAAGAAGCACGGCCAAGAGCCGCATTCGCATTCAGATGTGCACACAACGCCCTCCGCTAAGTCTCCTGGACCGTCTAAAGGTGCCCAGACGGCACCCAAGAGCGCGCCGAAGCCTGCACGCAAGCCCGCTGTGCCGCCAAAGCCACGCGTGAACTGAACCATTTAGCTGCTGCCGTACCGGGCAGGTGCCCTGGAAAATGATCGGGTAGACTCACATCTTAAGTCGGTCATGTAACTGCAAACATTCGCTCGCACCATCTATACTTGCTGTTTGACTGCCCTCACGGTCGTCCCCTGATGCGGTCATTTTCATCGGAACCGTTACTGAAAAACTGAGAACTGAGAGCCGAGACTTAACTGATGGCAAGACCGAAACCGCTCGTCCTTATCATTCTTGATGGGTGGGGCTTCAGCCCCGAAACGAAAGCCAACGCGATCGCACTTGCGCGCAAGCCAACGTATGACATGCTGCTGCGCGACTACCCAAGCACGCTGATCCATACCAGCGGTCGCTATGTCGGCCTCCCTACGGGCCAAATGGGCAACAGCGAAGTTGGCCATCTCAACATCGGCGCTGGTCGCGTCGTCTACATGGACATCACGAAGATCGATCTGATGATCGAGAACGGCGAGTTCTTCTCGAATCCGGAATTGATGTCGGCCATGAAGAATGCACGAACGGGCGAACGCCGACTGCATTTGTTCGGGTTGCTTAGCGACGGCGGCGTTCATTCAATGAACACGCACTTGTACGCATTGCTCAAGATGGCCAAGCAGAACGGTGTTGAGCGGGTGTTTGTGCATTGCTTCATGGACGGGCGAGATACGCCTCCGGAGGGTGGAGCGGGCTACCTCCAGGAACTCCAGCAGAAGATGCGCGAGTATGGCGTGGGGCAGATTGCGAGTGTGATGGGGCGGTACTTCGCCATGGATCGCGACAAGCGTTGGGAGCGCGTTCACAAGGCTTTCAGTGCAATGGTCGAGGGCAACGCCGAAGGCGGACGCCACGCGGATCCCGTTCAGGCGGTCAAGGATTCTTACGAGCGCGGAGTGACCGATGAATTCATCATCCCGTTTGTATGCGCTGATGGCCGAGGCGAGCCGCTGGCCACCATTCGGGAAGATGACTCCTGCATCTTCTTCAACTTCCGGGCAGATCGTGCCCGTGAGATAACTCGTGCGATTACCCGCAATAGTGGTCTGAGCCGAGACGCAGGACGCGATCTGCCGGATTCCGAAGGGTTGGACCGCGAGATCTCGCGCGACCACGCTCCGAAGAATCTCACGTACATCTGCATGACTCAGTACGACAAGGCATTCACTCTGCCGTACGTCGTACCGCCGCAAGACCTCCAAAACATTCTCGCGAATGTTCTGGGGAATCTCGACATGCGCAACTTGCGTGTGGCTGAAACGGAGAAGTACGCACACGTCACGTTCTTCTTCAATGGCGGAATCGAGAAACCGTTCCCCGGAGAGGACCGCATCCTGGTTCAATCGCCGAAGGTGGCTACGTATGACCTGAAGCCCGAAATGAGCGCGTCGGGCGTAGCGGATGGGGTAGTGAACGCGATCAACAAGGGAGCTTTCGACGTTATCGTCGCCAATTTCGCAAACGCCGACATGGTGGGGCACTCCGGAAAGCTCGAGCCGACCATCGCTGCCATTCAGACTGTTGACGCCTGTCTCGGCCAGATCTACACGGCGGTGAGGCAGAATGGTGGCGCGATGATCATCACGGCAGACCACGGCAATGCCGAGCAGATGATAGACCCGGTCACTGGCGGTCCATTCACGGCCCACACTACAAACCCGGTGCCATTCATCGTTGCCTGCGAGGCAGGGAAGACTTTCAGCCTTCGCGCTGACGGCGCCCTGCAAGACATCTCACCAACGGTGTTGGGAATGCTCGGAATTCCACAACCGAGGGAAATGTCTGGCCACGACCTGCGAGTCCTCACGAACGGAAAGAAGTAGACCCATCATTGAGAGCGTGACGATGGCGAGGAGCATCTATCGTCACGCTCATAGCTCTTGAGGTCGGCACAGTCTGCCAGATCGCCCCAAACTTCTCACTCACTCGGCAAACGCCACCGGTCTACAATGCTCGACGATGAAAGTCCTTACTGTGCTCCATCATCGATTCGACTTGTGGACGGCCCCTTCGTGGTTCTCCGAACGTTTGGCCCGCGCTTTCCCCGATATCGAGTTCGAGCAGTTCGACGACTATACGGCAGCGGAGCCGCACCTGCCGCAAGCCGACGTCATTGTCACCTGGTCTTTGCATTCGGAGCAGGTCCAACTCGCCAATAGACTGCGTTGGATCCATTCGCCTGCGGCGGCTGTCCATCAGCTCATGATCCCGGAGATAGTGAACAGCGACATCGTTATTACGAATGCCAGTTCAGTTCACGGCCCCGTAGTAGCTGAGCATGTCATAGCTGTGGTCATGACGTTAGCAAAGCGGCTGCGCTCCGCTTTTCGCTACCAGCAGCAACATGTTTGGAGTCAGCAAGAGCTGTGGAACGAGAGGCCCCGGCCGCGCGAGATTGGCGGCGCAACGCTGGGGGTTGTAGGACTCGGCAGCATCGGTGGCGAGGTCGCACGACGTGCGCTCGCACTGGGCATGAAGGTTGTCGCCGTTCGCGAGCACCCGGATAAAGAACTGCCCGAATACCTGCGTGCGGCACAAGATTTCAGCTCCTCTCAATATGGCAATGATCCGGGCCTTATCGTGTGCGGTTCTTTTGACCTGGACAGGATGTTGTCGGAGTCAGATTACGTCGTTCTTGCCGCGCCTCTCCGAGAGAACACAAAGGCTCTGATGAACGCCGAGCGAATCGCCAAAATGAGACGTGAGGCCTACCTGGTCAATGTCGCTCGCGGTCAACTTGTGGACGAGCAAGCGTTAGCTGAAGCTCTGCGTGAAGGGCGAATTGCCGGGGCTGCATTGGACGTTTTCGAGCATGAACCCCTTTCCGCGGACTCTCCACTATGGGACATGCCGAATGTGCTGATCACGCCTCACTCTGCCGCGCTAACGGAAAGACTTTGGGAAAGGCATTACGAACTTGTAGTTGAGAACCTAAAGCGTTTCCTGGTCGGGCGACCGTTAACGTCCGTAGTTGACAAGATGAAGGGCTACTGAGGCCGAGCTAGTTTCAGGCGATGCATGCGTCGAGAGCGGTGCAACGTGTGTACCAGCCTCTGACCATTTATATTATTCACAAGCCGAGGAGCTGTACGAAACGGCTTCCGGTAGGACGCTCGCAATGAAATCGCCAAGACTACTGTTCTTCATCCTGGTGATTGCCATCGTCGGTTCGGGTTTGTTATTCGTCGTACGGGGGCGACGTGCGCCAGCGCGGCCGATCGGCGTTCCCATTTCTATCAACGCACCTTTGGGCCTGCCGCCGGTGCCTGTTCCGGCAGATAATCCGCCAACGGCAGAAACTATCGCCCTTGGACGTCGTCTCTATTACGACCCCGTGTTGTCCGTGGACAACAGCACTTCATGTGCGAGTTGCCACGCTCCTGCAGCCGGATTTGCCGATCCTCGGAAAGTCTCCGTCGGAGTGGGCGGAAAGGTAGGAACGCGCAACTCTCCACCCGTCGCCAATGCCGCCTATTACGTCACTCAATTCTGGGACGGCCGCGAGAGGACGTTGGAGAAGCAAGCGGAAGGACCGGTCACCAATCCGGTCGAAATGGCGCATACGCTGAAAGGCGTAGAAGAAGTTCTGAACCGGGATCCTTCCTATCGCGAGGACTTCGCCAAGGCGTTCGGCCCAGGCCGCATTACGTACAACATGGTGGAGAAGGCGATCGCGAGTTTCGAGCGCACGGTCTTGATGGCCAACTCGCCATTCGACCGGTGGTTCTACGGCCACGATGAGCAAGCCATCAGCGAGTCAGCAAAGCGAGGCTTCGAGGTCTTTCGTCGCGTGGATAAAGGCAATTGCGCGTCATGCCATACCTTTAACGAAACGGATGCACTATTTACCGACAACCAGTTCCACAACATCGGTGTAGGGGTGAGAGACGAAAGCCCCACTGACCTGGGCCGATATGAGGTAACCAAAGTCGATGCAGATCGAGGGGCATTCAAGACGCCGACGATGCGCAACATCGCATTGACAGCGCCGTACATGCACGACGGGAGCCTCAGAACGCTGAAGGAAGTCGTGGATTTTTATGTTGGAGGTGGAAACTCGAACCCCTTCCTCGACCCTAAGATCAAAGCTCTCGATTTCCTTACCGGACAGGAGCGAGCGGATCTCGTAGCGTTCATGGTGTCGCTCACAGGCGAAATGCCGGCGAATTCTGGTCCTCCTGCTGCCAAGGAAGCCGAGAAAAAGGCGCAGGACGCGGCCCAGAAGAACCAACAAGCAGGAAAGTGATCAGTTGATGCCAGGCCGTGTTCGCTCGGGAGCCGTATCGCGTCCGGTGAGTGATTCGAGTCATTGTAGTCACCCTCATTTCCATTCTAAGGACGCAAAATGTTGCGCACCCGCAGTGCTCAGCGGGAACAGAAAGTTGTTGCGGATCCGCTTTCAGCCTTGCCCAGCTAGCGTTTCCAAGGTCTTTCCGTTTGGCATTTTGAGTGCCTTACTACCCCGGGAGGCACATCATCATGCTCGATGTTCTGTCAGGTTCAGGCGAGCAGAGAACCTGCCCAGTTGAGCGCCGAAAGTGGCAGCGACTTCCCATCGCGGTCCCTGTCTTTGTTAGGGGCATTGATGCGCAAGGGAAGGCATTCATCGAGTTCACCTCGGCTTTGAACATCAGCGCAGGAGGCATGTTGGTTGCGGCGCGGCGATTCCTTCCTTCGCTTACCGGTTTGTCTCTTGAAATCCCTACTGTACCGCTTTCGGCGAACCTGATGGCCGGCACGACTCGCCTGTTTAAGGTCAAAGTAGTTCGGGAAGTGATCGCAAATCACTGCCAGTATGTCGCTTTCAAGTTCACCCGTCCGCTGATCTCCAAGGTGAATTGCAGGCAGGCGAGGCAGTCGGAATGAGGAAATGACCTCCTCACCACCCCCTCTTGCTTACCACCGCGTGTGCTGATACCGGGTGTTCTTAGGCTCATGCCATCCTTCGCGTGAGCGAAACCGAATCCAACACTTTTCAGTAGCGCGAAACCCCACCTTTGAACGATTCTGAGACAAACAGGAGAGAACAATCTGTATGGGCGGGTACAGCGCTTCGCTGGAGGTTGCGTGCTAAGCGGCGTCCTTTTCGACATGGACGGCGTGCTAATCGATAGCCACTCGGCGCATAAGGTTGCGTGGCGGCGTTTTTTTGACGGTTTGGGTAAACAAGTCAGCGATGGAGACCTGGACTACGTAGTCGATGGGCGCAGACGAGATGACATTCTTCGGCACTTCTTGGGCGAAGTGTCTGATAAGCAGCTCTGCGAATACGGGAAGGTCAAGGACGCCCACTTCTTTGACGTGGTCGATCTGGTCACCGTTAAGAGAGGACTCTCGTCATTTCTTGACGACCTTGAATGTCACCGGATCGCGACGGCTGTGGCGACCTCGGCCAACCGGTTTCGAGCTGGAGAGATGTTGAAGCGATTTGGTTTGACGACTCGCTTTTCCGCAACGGTGACGGGTAACGAGGTCGTTCGCGGCAAGCCTGATCCGGCGATTTTCCGGCTGGCGGGTTCACGCCTTGACCTCCCCCCGACGGCGCTGCTGGTTGTAGAAGACGCGGTATCGGGGGTCAAGGCCGCAAAGGCTGCAGGCATGAGGTGTCTTGGTATCGCCGGACATGACCGTGCACAGATGCTTCGAGATGCGGGTGCCGACGC
>DASPIK010000017.1:0-42433 GCA_035629075.1 Terriglobales bacterium
ACGACATGGTGCAGAAGGGGCTTGGCTGGCTTCTGCGGGAAACGGCGAAGTACAACCGCTATAGCGCACTGCCATACCTTATGGAGATTCGTGACCGCGCACCGCGCCTCGTTCTTCGGACCGCATGCGAGACCCTACCTCAAGACCTGCGCGCCCAAGTACTCGGTTCGACGAAATCACGAGGCAATGTCTCCAAGCCGCTCGGTCGCGCTCGTGCATCGAATACATGATTTCGCAACCGAGGAGACAGCCATGGACGAAAACCTGATGGAAGTTTATGAGACCATGTTGCATCAGCAGCGACTTTTGCTGGACGTGAAGATACAGGTCGAGGCACTGAAGGCCATGATGTTCGAGCACCGACCAGCGTTCACTGAGGCTTTCGCCCAGCAGGTCAACAGTATTCTGCAGAAGCCTGAGATCCAGCAGATGCAGGCCCAAATCGCCGATTTGGACGCCAATTTCAAGCGCACGCGCTGATTCCATTCGAATACTCGCCCCGGTCGCTCGCGTTCGTTACAATAGACTTGCCCATGAACGTGAACGATATCCAGACCGCCCTCCGCCAGAGTGACATCGACGCGTGGTTGTTCTACGACCACCACCATCGCGATCCGATCGCCTACCGCGTGCTTGGCCTTCGTGAAGATCTCTTGGTAACGCGACGATGGTTCTACCTGATACCGGCACAGGGAGAACCCGTCAAACTCGTGCATCGCATCGAACTCGGGCATCTGGATTCTCTGCCCGGCAGCAGGCGGGAATACTCGGCCTGGCAGGAACTTCAGCAGAATCTGAAGGAGATAGTCTCGCCTTTCACGCGAGTGGCGATGCAATACTCGCCCAACAACATCATCCCTTACATCGGTCTGGTCGATGCCGGCACAGTCGAACTGGTTCGCAGTTTCGGCGTGACGCCGGTAACCTCGGCCGACCTTGTTGCCCAGTTCGAGGCTACCTGGACTGAAGACCAGATTCGATCACACTTCGAGGCGCGAGACGCGATCGATTCAATCACTGCGGAGGCTTTCCGGGAGATCGGGCGCCGCGTCCGCAATGGCGGCACGAACGAATTCGAAATGATGCAGTGGATTTTGGAGGCCTTCAGCCGAGAGGGACTAACCAGCGATGGGGAAGTTCCAATCGTTGGGGTGAATGCCCACAGCGGCGATCCGCACTACGAGCCTACCGCCGCCAAGTCGCTTCCTATCAAGGAAGGCGACTTCGTCCTGCTCGATATCTGGGCACGTAAGCAACGCCCCGACGCCGTCTATTACGACATCACCTGGACAGGATTTGTAGGACCCTCGCCGTCCGACAGGCATCGTGAGATCTTCAATATCGTCACCGGTGCGCGTGACGCCGCAGTCGCTACCGTAAAGGACGCCGTCGCCGCCGGTCGCAAAATCGCCGGCTGGGAAGTTGACGATGCGGCTCGCGGTTATATCCAGAAAACTGGTTACGGACGTCAGTTCGTACACCGGACTGGTCACTCCATCGGCACCCACGTCCACGCAAACGGCACAAACATGGACAACCTCGAAACGAAGGACGAGAGGCAGATCCTTCCGAACTCGTGCTTCTCAGTCGAACCCGGCATTTATCTTCCGGAGTTCGGTGTCCGCAGTGAGGTCGATGTGCTCGTGCGGCCCGGTTCAGCAGAAGTAACCGGCAAAATCCAGCGGGAGATCGTGATCATATAAATGCCCCAGACTGAAAAGACAAATGTCGCCACGCCCGAAGGAACAAAAGTGGCGCCTGCCCCACAGCCCTTCACGGCAATGTTCGTGATTGCGCCTGCTGTGGGCTGGCTGGTGCCAGGCCTAGGGCACGTCATCCAGAAACGGTGGATCCGGGGCCTTCTGATCGCAGCCTCCGTGTGCACGCTTTTTTTCCTCGGCCTCGCGATGCAAGGCAAGGTCTATTCGGCGAATACGGGCGATATTCTCGACATGCTCGGTTTCATCGGTGACATCGGCGCGGGTGGCCTCTACATTGTCACCAAGGCAGTGGACGCCGGGCAGGGAGCGATTCATCGCGCAGTTGCCGATTATGGAACCAAGTACATTATTGCCGCCGGACTGCTGAACATTATCAGCGCGATCGATGCTTATCACATCGCCAGCGGAAAGAAACAGTAGCGGGATAGGACATGACAACACCCTTAGAACTCTCGCACTTCAGCGCCGCGGTTATATTTGCACTTTGCGCATCGGTGGTCTTCGGCATCACGCAAAAGGACTCCCCGAAGGAGATGCTCAGCTACGGGGCGTACTGTTTCGTACTCTTCGTCGTGGGTGTGATCGCCGCCGGTTGGGTGATGTGGTTGATTAAGCACTAATCTATGGCTGACAAAAGTGAAAAGCGCGGCCACTCGCCGCGCTTTTGCTTTACACCGCCCTTTTGGGCACTACCCTTCCCAGACGAATGCATCGAAGATATGTTCCGCGTTGTATCCTAGCCGCCGATATAGTCGAACTGCCCCGGTATTGGCCTCCGTAACGGTGAGGCTAAGCAGGGAAAAGCCGCGTGACTGCAACTCAGAAGCAGTCGCATGCAACAGCGCTTCTCCAATGCCACATCCACGGTGCTCGGGCATGAGGCACACTTGCGTAACGTGGCCGACATCGTCTTTGACCCGTGAACATAGGATGACGCCTATCAGCGCCCTCGTGGACCTCTGGATGGCTACGAACGAGGCTTTCGGATCGAAAACGCCACAACCGGGGAAACGTACGATGTTGTTCAGGAATCGGAGCGCACCGGTGAGCGATCGGTACTGGTCGTTGATATCCGAATCCACATGCCCGCGGTAGGCAGCGGTGATGAGGCTAGCCACGGGGTGGTAATCCTGTTCCGACCAGCGCCGCACTTCGAGATCGGCGGGGACATGCACCTCTGAACTCAAATAGGTCGTGGCCGGTTGCAGCGGCAGCGTCATGAAGATTCGAGGGTAGCGCCGGAATCCCGCATTCAGAAACGGGGCTGCCAAGCTTCCGGCATTATGTATCAGCAACTGTGCTTCAAGGCGGTGCACACCAGGCGATTGCTGCAGTGTCTCAATGACATGCTTCAGTAAGCCCTTTTCTGTCTCATGCGCCGGGTCTGAGAAACGCGGCGACACAAACAGGTCCCCAATCACGCCCTTGCTCCCCTCGTATACGAAAAACGAATACCCAACGGGGACGCCGTTGCAAACTGCCGCATACCCGGGCAGTATCTTGGCGTCGATGTAGCGCAGGATCATTTCTGCTGAACTGCGGTAGTCCCACGCCAGGAACCGGCTCCACTCCCGGGTTTCCTGTTCGAGCAGAGTACGAAGGTCGGCGGAAGTAAAGTGGCGGAGATCCAGAATTTCCATCTGGGGCTGCATCGGCTCGGGCTGTCGCCGCCACATGGCCATAGGATTCAAGCTTACCCCGAATACCGGGTGCGAAGTCCAGAAACTATCAGGCGGTGGTCACGAAGAAGTACACAGTTGGGTGACGATGCAGGGACCGCGTCGGAAAACCTACTTCCGGCCCTCCACCGCGTAAATCCCAATACGCTGGTCGGACGACCCGAGTAGCACGGCACGGCGTCCGCCGAGTACGCTCGCCAGATCGGCTTCGCGCCCCTTCCGCACCACCAGCGTATGTTCATCAGTGGGAATTTCGCCTCGGTCATACATCGATACCGGTTGGTTCAGGTAGTACGCAAGACCGTATTCCAGCTCGCGGCGGATGCCCAGACCTGCAACCTTTCCTGTTGCCCTTAGTTGCCTCAGTTCATTAGCAACCGGGCGAGCGGATTCCGATCTCTCGAGTGCCGGACCACCGACCCGGATGAGGAAGATCAATCCTGCCACGACTGGCAGCAGAGTAGCCAGGCGGATCACGCGCAATCCCCTCATTAGCAGCATGATTGAAGCACCAACGAACACGGCCCCTGAGACCAGTCCAGCAACGAGGTACGCCTCTGCACTCGGGGTTAAGCGGTAAATCACATACTGCGACAACAGTGCCGTCGCCAACAGTGTGCAAGCCACTAGCGAATGCCCCACGAGGAGCACCGGATTTGCGCGTTGACGAGACGAAAGTTTCTCGTACAGCCAATCTGTCGCCAGCAACGCCCAGGCTGGGATGGTTGGCAATATGTATCCAGGAAGCTTGGAACCCGACAAGGAGAAGAAGACGACAGGAAACACAGCCCAAATGATTAGGATAACCCTGAAATCAGCCTGCGCCGGGCGTGCCGCCGCCTGTCGCTGTGTTCTTGAAGACCACCTCCCACGCAGACCTCGAACCAAACCCGCAATCGCGATTACTGTCCAGGGCATCAGCCCAAGCAACAACACCGGAATGTAATACCAGAACGGCTGGGTGTGGCGGTAAAGATCGGATCCGTATCTTGCGAGGTTGTGCTCCAGGATGAAGATTCGGAAGAACTCGGGCACGCGAATCTGAACGGCAACGTACCACGGAAGCGCGACGGCGAGAAACAGCAGTAGTCCCGGAATCCAAAGCGTCCGGACGACAAGACGCCAGTCACGGCGAATCAGCGAAAAAATACAGATGACAGCGGCAGCAAGGAATGGCGCGACAGGCCCTTTTGCAAGCGTGCCCAGCGCCATCATCACATAAAAAGCGGCCAGCCATCGCGCGGCACCGGTCTGATACCAGGTGATCCATGCCAGCATTCCTATGCTGAAAGTTGCGGCAAGAGGCATGTCCGTCGAAGCAGCACGTCCGAATCCAACGACGGCCGCCATTGTTGCCAAAATCAGAGCGGCGTCTAGTTGGGCACCGCGACGAAAACGCCGCGCGAAGAAATAGACCGCCAAAATCATGGCCGTGGCGTCGCACGCAACCGGAAGCCGCGCGGCCCAGTCGCTGACGCCGAAAACGCTGTAAGAGAGCATCGCCTCCCAGTAGTAAAGGATCGGCTTCTCCAGCCACGGCTTGCCGTAGAGTACCGGGACCACCCAGTCGTGGCGCTCCAGCATCTCGCGGGCGATCTGCGCGTACCGTGGCTCATCCGCACCGACCAAGCCGAATCGCGATAGTCCGTAAAATAGAGCTAGCCAGCAGAATGCCGCAAGTACCGCGAGCTCGCGCCAAACGGGCGCAAGTCGAGCCACTGCACCCGAAGATCGAGCTTCCTTGTGATCGACAGTCGGAAACATGTGCGTTCAGTTTAGCAGGTAGGTACAGTCATGGCCGACTCCGGGGGTGTGATTCCCTGCTCGGCTTCGAGATAAGGTGGAGTTCGCCTGACAATGTCAATGAGCACAGCAGACGAAACCGATTGATATCGTGCTTATCCGCAACTATTCAGTCGTTGCGTTTGCCCGTTGAGGATTTGCCGCCCTAACGGCGCGTGCGATCGCATAAATGCTTATGGCCACCCAGGTGACCTCAAGCACTACGAACCCGGCCTGAAAGCGCGGCCATACCGCATAGAAACCCAATATGGCGGAGCCGACGGCATTCAACACGTTATAAAGTGGCTTTCCAGCATTCATCCATTTCAACTGGTGGCCGGCGTAGGCGAAAAGAATAAGCAGAGCTCCACAAAGTTGAAAGAGCTGGTGACCCAATGAAAGTTGCATAAGGTCCTATTGTAAGTGGATTAACTCACGGATGACATTGCCGGTGTCGAAGAAGCCATCTCGATACGCAACTTCGCGATAATGCGCTCTGACGCGACAGACAGCGGACCCTCGACGGCGCAACCGCTCGCGCAAGCATGGCCCCCTCCGCCAAAGTGCTCGGCAACGTTCGCCACGTTGACCGCACCTTTGCTTCGAAGGCTCACACGCCAGTGCTTACGATCTGCCATTTCGCGGAAGAAGGCGGTCACTTCGACACCTTCAATGCCGAGCGCCCAGTTTGCTAGGCCCTCGCTGTCTTCGTCTATGGCCCCGCAGCGCTCCATGTCGCGACGACTCACGTACATCCAAGTCAAATTCCCGTCGCGGTGGAGCGTCGAAAGTGCCGCGCCCAGCAAGCGCATCTTTGAGGTCGGATTCGAGAAGTACACCTGTTGTGCAATGCGAACGGGATCGGCGCCAGCGCGAACCAACTCCCCTGCAAGAGCAAACGTGCGCTCAGTGGTTCCCGAGTAACCGAATGAACCAGTGTCAGTGACAACTGCGGTGTACAGGCAGGTAGCGATGTCTGGCGAGATGCGCACACCGGCTTCACGTGCAAGCCGGAAGATCATTTCAGCGGTGGCACACGCCGTGGGATCGATCCAGTTGACATTCGCAAACGGCTGGCCGCTGAGGTGGTGATCGATGTTGATGAGAAACCGCCCGTCCAAGCCCGCTAGTGCGGTCCGCTGGATACTGTCGCACTCCAGGATGATCGCCGTGTCACATTCCCTCGGAATCCAGGGCGACTGCAGCACCGACTCGGCGAAAGGCAACCGACGGTAGATGTGAGGCACTCCGTCACGCAACACAATATCAGCCTGCTTGCCCATACTTCGCAAAATCTGGGAGCAAGCAAGAACTGAACCAATAGCATCGCCATCTGGCCGAGCATGAGATGTGAGCACCAGCCGGTCAGCGCGTTCTATGCGGTGCAAAATCTCCTGGATCATCGTGACGGTTGCGACGGAGCACCAATCCCTCTCCGTGCCTCACTTTCTCCTTTGTTCAATACGTTTCAGGAGCTCATCGATCCGAGCTCCGTACTGATCACTGCGATCAAGTTGGAAAAATAACTCCGGAGCTTGCCGCAAACGAAGCCGTTCTGTCAACTCGCGTCTTATAAAATTCTTCGCTGCATCAAGGCCCTTCAGTGTTTGTGCGGCTTCATCATCGTCGCCTTCCACCGTGACGAAGACACGAGCCGACCTGCCGTCCGGGGATAAGTGGACCTCCGACACACCCGCAAGGCCGATTCGCGGATCGCCCAACTCCCCTTCGATGATCGTCGCTATCTCGTCTTTGAGCGCCTCGCCAATGCGCTCCCTGTGATGTTTTGCTCCGCCGTGTTCCATAGACCTATTCTTCGAGAGAGTTCCGCTCCGTCGGTCGAATTGGGCGCTACAAAAATTCGAGGTATGTGTCGATGACTTCCGCGCCGTTGTTGTTGGCTACCTTCGCTGCCTCTCGTTCCACGCTCTGCATTAACCCCTGCAGATAATCGTGCGACTCCGATATGCTCACGACCCCTATCGTTGCGCGCTGCCACAGGTCGTTGTGGTCCAACTCCGCCACACTCACGTTGAACGTGGTTCGCAGCCGGTCTTTCAAGCTGCGGGTAACCTGACGCTTATCCTTGAGCGAATGTGCCGCTTCGATTCGCAGCTCGATTGTTAAGCAAGCGATCATTGCATTGTGAGCCTGAGCAGCCGCGAGCCAGACTTATCGTCATATGAACGAATGGCCAGCGGCTCTCTTCGAGCAAGCCACTGGCCATAGGAAAACGAGGTGTTTTTAAACCGTCATCTCAGCCGCGACCCTTTCGGTCACGAACGCCTCGATAACGTCACCTACCTTCAAGTCGCCATAACCGGCAATACCGATGCCGCACTCCATTCCGTTACGAACTTCAGAGGCATCGTCCTTGAACCGGCGCAGTGATCCAACCTTACCCTTGTAAATCACTATGTTGTCACGCAGCAGCCGCACATCGGAATCGCGCTTGATTGAGCCGTCCTGGACGTAGCAGCCAGCAATGGTCCCGATCTTCGGGATGCGGAACGTCTCGCGCACTTCCGCGCGTCCGAGGTACGTCTCGCGGAACACAGGCTCCAGCAGTCCGGTCATGGCTCGCTTGATCTCGTCCTGTAACTCGTAAATGATCGAGTGCAGGCGAATATCGACTTTTTCCTGCTCCGCCAGTTCCTGCGCTTTGCGCTCCGGCCTGACGTTGAACCCGATGATGATCGCGTTCGAAGCCGAGGCCAGCAGCACGTCAGTTTCTGTAATGGCGCCAACGCCCGTGTGAATGACGTTGATACGGACCTTTTCGTTCGACAGCTTGGTGAGGAGATCGGTCAGCACTTCCACCGAACCCTGCACGTCGCCCTTCAGAATGATCGGCAGTTCTTTCACGCCGGCAGTCTTCATCTGTTCCGCCAGTTTTTCCAGCGAAACACGCGAACTCTTGGCCAACTGCGCTTCACGCGCCTTCTGTTCACGGTACTCTGAGATGCCGCGTGCCTTGTCTCGGTCTGCAACCACCACGAACTGATCACCCGCCTGCGGCAAACCTTCCAGACCGATGATCTCAACCGGCGTTGACGGCCGCGCTTCCTCAAGCTGATTGCCGCGATCGTCGAACATCGCGCGAACCTTACCGAAAACATTTCCAACCACGAAGTTGTCGCCGGTCTTCAGCGTTCCATTCTGCACGAGCACGGTCGCGACAGGACCGCGTCCGCGATCAAGCTTCGCTTCCAGCACAACACCGGTCGCAGGACGATCCGCATTCGCCTTGAGTTCCTGCAGGTCGGCCACCAGGCAGATCATTTCCATCAGCAGGTTCAGGTTCGTGCCCTGCTTCGCGGAAACATCCACGAACACCGTATTGCCGCCCCAGTCCTCCGGCATAAGACCGCGGTCCGCTAACTGTTTCTTCACGCGATCGGGAAGGGCGTCCGCCTTGTCAATCTTATTGACCGCCACGATGAGCGGCACTTTTGCCGCGTGCGCGTGGTCGATAGCTTCCAGCGTCTGCGGCATCACGCCGTCGTCAGCCGCCACCACGAGCACAACGATATCGGTGGACTTGGCTCCGCGTGCACGCATGCGTGTGAACGCTTCGTGACCCGGCGTATCAAGAAACACGATCTCGCGTCCGTACGCCGGCGAATTCGTATCCGAAATCGCCACCTTGTACGCGCCGATGTGCTGCGTGATTCCGCCTGCTTCGCCTTCGGCAACGTTCGCGTGCCGAATCGAATCGAGCAGCGTCGTCTTTCCGTGATCGACGTGGCCCATGATGGTGACCACTGGCGGCCGCACCTGGAGGTATTCGCCCTCCGTTGCGCCCGTCGCGGCCTCTCCGACAGCATCTTTGGCAGCCTGCTCCTCAAACGTGATCACGTTTGTCGCTGCGCCGAACTGCCGTGCCATCTCGCTCGCCAGATCTGCGTCGAGCGTCTGGTTGATCGTTGCGAATACACCCCGTGCCAGCAATCGAGCGATCACGTCCTTTGCGCGAACTCCAAGCATCTCTGCCAGATCCTTCACGCTAATGCCTTCCGTGATCGTGATCTCACGAGTAATCGGCAGAGGCTCGTTCGACATAGCCAGCCGAGGCGGCGGAACAAAGCCCTTCATCGGGCCTTCCTTCACGCCCCGCGGAACATACCGCTGACCGGGTCGCCTTGCAGGCGCTCCAGGACGAGCTCCTGGACGAGGAGGTGCTCCCGGAGGTGGCGCTCCCGGCCCGACGCCCATCGGGCGCCCCGGAAGGCTAGGCTGCTGGCGGGTCGGGTGCATCGGACGACGTTCGCCCGGACGTAGCGGAGGCCTCGACCCTGGAGGTCCACCCGGACCCCCTGGACGCTGTCTCTGGAAAATCGGCTGACCGGGAACAGGACGGCCAGGTGCCGGCCTTCCTCCTGGGCCTGACGCACTCATCCCTTGCGATGGTGGTGCAGGCCTTGGCGGAGGCGGCGCGGGCGCTTTGTAAACCGGACGTGGCCCCGTCTGGGGCATGATCATGCGGCGACCTGGAGGTACGATGGGCTGGCCTTTCTGCGGCGTGCCCGGGGTTACCACGCGGGGCGCTGCTGGAGCTGTACTTGTTGGCTGCTGCGGAGCAGCGGCTGCGGGTTGCTGCGGTGCTGGAGCCTGCGGACGAGCTGGCGGCGCAGCGGGGCGTACCGGAGCTGCCGGCACGCGCGTTTCCACGGCAGGCGCAGGAGCTTCAGGCGTCGCTACGGTCGGGGGTGGAGCAGGCGCAGCCGGTACCTCGGCGGGCTTTGGTTCAGCATCTGTTACCGGCTCCGCCTTCACTGCAGGCTTTACTGCCTCGCTCTCGGGTGCGTCAGGCGTAATAGGCTCGGCGGGAGCCTCTGTCGGCTTCGGACCTGCCTGCTCCGCCGGACTCTCAGGCGCGGCGGCTTCAACCGGAGCTGTCGGCACGATCTCAGGTGCTACCGGTTTTTCGGCAACAGGGGCAACAATCGGAGGCGCCTGGCGTGGCTGAGGCATGATCACACGCGGCGGCCTGGGCGGCTCCGATTCCGGAGCTTGCGGCTTCGCGGTCGGAGGCACCGCAACCGGCTTGCTGGGCGGAACGGCCACCGGTTTGCTAACCGGGGGAGCCGAAGCGAGCGGAGACGTGGGCTTGGTCGCGGCAGGCGTCCCCACCGTCGTGGCTGGACGCGCGGGGGCAGCAGGAGCTGCAGGCTGCTGCTTCTTCTCCAAGATTGCCTTGACCACATCTCCGGGCTTGGAAATGTGTGACAGGTCTACCTTCGTCTGAATGTCGTCTGGACGCGCGTGATTAGTCTTGGGCCGTTCCGCGTGATGGGAGCCATCACCTGAACTGCCCTTGAAATGGGCGCGTACCCTCTCCGCCTCGTCCCATTCAATGGAACTGGAGTGGGTCTTTTTCTCGGTGACGCCGACCGTAGGAAGTACATCCAGGATAGCCTTACTCTTTACTTCGAGCTCCCTGGCTAAATCGTTGATTCGAATCTTCTGCTGCATCCGCCCCTTGTTTCCTCCGAATTGCCGCTAAGCTCTCATATCAACCTCACGGTTTCGGTCTCGCTTTTCTCTGAAAAATCTCTGCTTTGAAGCCTGACAATCGCCATTGAAGTGACGCCAGTTACGAGCAAGCTCGAATCATAACGAGCCTGCGTGCAACTCGTTACCGGTTCTATCTCTTTTCCGGCGGGATATCCTTCTCGTCCGGGTGCTCCTGGTGCGTGTGTACTTCAGCCGTGTCGGCGTTATCCGCACCGTAGCTGTCTTCAACTGCCCGTTCCGTAATGCCTTCCATCGTCTGCTGTGTCTCAAACAGCTCTTCAGCCTCGGTCGGAGCGGGCTCGCCGCTCACATCATCAGTGAACGGGTCGCCGGTAGTACGGTGCTCGGATCTCTCGGCCGACCCGACAACCTGATTCTCATCGAAATCGGGCTGCCCCAAAGGCAGCATTTCTGGCGCTACAGGCGAGTCCTCGGTTTGTCCGAGGTCTTGCTCGGGACGCTCGACCGTATCGCTCGGGCTCTCTCCCGGGGCACCCGGAGCCGGTTCCTCGCTGGGCTCGGTCGGACCGCTCCCTGTTTCTAAGCTGGAAAAGTAATTATTGACTGCAATACTGATTTTTTCCACTGTCTTCGGACCGATGCCAGGGATTTCCTCAAGTTGTTCGGGCGTCATGTCTGCCAGTGACTCGACAGTTGTAATACCCGCTTCCCGTAATCTCTCGACGACTCCCTCGCCCAGATCCGGTACGTTTTCCAGCGGCGTGTTCTGTCCACCGGTGAGCGCCGACATCTGCTGCTCCACTTCCTGCCGTTTCTCTTCTTCGCTCTTGATATCGATCTTCCAGCCAAGTAACTTGGCCGCCAGCCGTACGTTCTGGCCTTTCTTGCCAATGGCCAGCGAGAGCTGCGTGTCATCGACGATCACTTCCAAGTGACGCTCGGACGCATCAAGCACCGATACGCGGCTGACCTTCGCAGGCTGCAATGCTTTTTCGGCAAACGTAACCGAATCTTCGTGCCACTCGATAATATCGATCTTTTCTCCACGTAACTCGCGGATGATCGACTGCACTCGCATGCCCTTCATACCGACGCAGGCTCCGACGGCGTCAACGTCTTTGTCTTTCGAAAAAACCGCGATCTTCGTGCGTTCACCAGCTTCGCGTGCAATGGCCTTGATCTGCACGGTTCCGTCGTAGATTTCAGGCACTTCTGTCTGAAACAGGTGCTGAACCAGGTCAGGCACAGCCCGGGACACGATAACTTGCGGGCCCTTCGCACCTTTCTCCACCCGGACGATGACGACGCGGACGCGCTCGCCGGAGGAGAACGATTCCAGCCTCGACTGCTCCTTCTTCGGCATGCGGGCTTCCGCCTTGCCGATGTCGAAGATCAAGTCCGGCCCCTCAACGCGCTTCAACGTAGCGTTGACGACCTCGCCGACACGGTCGATGTACTCGTTGTAAACCGTGTCACGCTCGGCCTCTCGAACCTTCTGGAATAAAACCTGTTTCGCGAGCTGTGCTGAGATGCGCCCCAGGGGCTCGGTGCTGATCTGCCGACGTATCTGGCCTCCGACCTCGGCGTTCGGATCCATCTCACGCGCTTCATCTACCGTGATCTGCGCGTTGGAATCCTCAACTTCTTCCGGAGTGGCCACAATATCTTTCACTGCAAACACTTTGATCTCGCCGGTCTCGCGATCAAGTTCCGCCTTCAACTGTTCTTGAGTCTTGTATGACTTACGCGTGGCGACAACGATGGCATCCTCTACCGCGCCCACTACAATTTTCGGATCAATGCCTTTCTCGCGGCTCAATGCGTCAATAACGTTGTACAGGTCGCTTGGCATGTGCTCTTTCCTTGCGCTTACGCGGCGCCACGGCCACGGTTGATTGTGACGGTGATTTAACAACCGGTCATACAGAGATCAAAGTTCAGGTACCAGATTCGCCTTTTCCACGTTGGCCAGGTCGATTTCGACTTTCCGCGGTGGATCCTTCTTCTTTGCAGGGACCTCCAGAGTTATCCGTCCGTTGTTCAAGGATTCCAGCCTGCCCTCAAAGTGCTTCTGCTCTTCAACAGGTTCTCGCACCAGCACTTTCACCAGACTACCTGCGAACCTCTCGTAGTCAGTTGGTTTCAGCAGTTTGCGATCCAAACCAGGCGACGAAACCTCAAGCGTATAGCTGCCGCCCGGAACCGTGTCTTCCACGTCCAGAATGGTTCCGACTTCACGGCTTACGTTCGCGCAATCTTCGTGCGTCACACCTTCGGGCTTGTCGATGGTGATGCGAAGCATGCGAGCCTTTCCCGCACCTCGCAACTCTACCTCTACGACTTCCAAGCCGCTATCGTCGGCCACACGTTCGACGATTTCTCGAATTCTGTCGATTTGCTGCGCCATGAGTTCCCGGGCGTTCTATGTGGCGGTTCCGCCAACACAGGAATATTGTTCCGCAAACAAAAAGTGGGCTCGCGCCCACCGGTGTACCGCGCCGATATGACACAAAACTCAGTAGTTCATTCTATGCTCCGGCTCGGTAAAACACAACCGGGGGACTCCCTCAGACCCGACCATGCCACTCTGCAACCCGGCAGACGTAACTTGATCGCGATTCCCCGCTGTTACTTGGATGTTGCCGACCCACAGTGGGATGCAGGCAAGCTGCAGCTCAATCTTAGTCACATGACGGAAGCGGTGGAATCACTTCCAAAGACGAGTTCCTTGGCTCGCTGAGTCGCTTTCACGACCGCCTTGATCAAAGTCACCCGCAGCTTTCCTTCCTCCAGTTCCATGATGCCGTCAATCGTGCACCCGGCGGGCGTGGTCACAGCGTCCTTCAGCAACGCTGGATGGTGGCCTGTTTCCAACGCGACCTTGGCGGAGCCAAGCATGGTTTGTGCGGCGAGGAGTGTTGCCAGCTCTCTTGGCAAGCCTACCTTCACGCCCGCCTCGGCCAACGACTCGAGAATTATGTAGAGAAAAGCCGGACCGCTCGCAGACAAGCCCGTCACCGCATCCATGTGGCGCTCATCCACGACCACTGTTTTTCCGACCGCGCCGAACAGGCTGTGAGCCGTCTGGACGTGTTTTTCGTTCGCGAACAGGCCCTTACATATGGCCGTCATACCACAACCAATCACGGCCGGCGTGTTCGGCATCGCTCGCAACACCGGGACGCTTGCTCCCAGTCTTCGCTCCATGTAGGTAGTCGGCACGGAGGCTGCAACAGATATGAAGAGCTGCTCGGGTCGGCTCACAGCCCGCACCTCGTCCAGCACTTGGCCAACGGTCTGCGGCTTAACGCAGATCAGGATGATGTCAGATCCGGTGACCGCCTCAACATTATTGGTTCCAACAGATACCTTCAATTCCTTGCTCAACGCCGCGGCCCGATCCTTATGCTGGACCGTCGCCATGACGTGCTCACGCGAGATGAGATTCCCTCTCAGCAACGCCTGCAGGAGAATAGTGCCTATCTTTCCCGCACCTAAAACCGCCAGACGCTTGCCAGAAAATTCCTGGCGCAACTCTTTGCCGGTCGTCATCCTCAGTCGCCTCTTCGACGGCACAGCTTACCCCAAGCTTGGCACGGTGCCAAAGAGCTCTGCGCGAAGAGCCGCCACTGTTTCCACCAATTACTCATGTTTGCCGTAAGCCAAGCGCACGCCACCCGTCACATAATTGGCAAAATACTGCCGGTTCAGCCCTCGCGAAAATCCGATCTCGGGCGCGATGCTTAATCTCCCCCCAAGCGGTATGACGGTTGATATGGTCACCGCGGCGTCGCTGAATGTATTCTCCGCAATGAACAATCTGCGGTTGTACCCAAGACTCGCGGCAGCCTCGATCGGAAGTCTCTTACCGTTTCGAAAACCATGTGAGAGTTCCAAGCTCAAGTACGACCCCGTCGAGGCTCCGACGTTCTGGAATGCAAGCATGCGAACGCTCGTAGCACCTTCGAAACTCAAGCCGGTAAAAAACTCGTGAGCAAAACGCTCCTTCTCCACCGCAGGAAATGCGTAGTTGATGTACCCAGCCGTCAGGGAAAGCCGCTCGTAAAGTGGCCTTGTGTAACTCAACTGGAGATCATGTTCTTTCCAGCAGTACCGTCCATCGAACTCGAGCACCGAGGTGGAGTTGATTTCGAAGGCTCCGAGAGTAAGCGTAATCGATGGTTGTAGCGCGGCAGTGCGATTGGAGAGAAAACCTCGCCAAACAACGTTGTTGGTTGCGGCGACTTCAACATTCCACTCAGCATGAAAACCGCTGTCACTTGTACCTTCCTCCTCCGCGTGCAACGAAACCGATGCAAGCACCACGACCAGTACGAACACCACGGAGCGCGTCATCACATTCTGGGTGCAACAGACGCATTGTGGGAACTATCACACATGAAATTGCGGGACCGTGCAGCAGCCCCGTTGATACTGCAGGAAACGAATTCCACGCGATCACGTCCTCCGTTCTTGGCCCGATAGAGCGCCGCGTCCGCGGCGGAAACGACGTCGCGCCAATCGACAGATCCATCAGTAAGGGTCACCCCGATGCTCACCGTCGCCGAGCCTCCGGACTGATCTCTATCCGCCATTGCGCCTACTGCCGATCGTATTCGCTCGGCGAGCCCAATTGCGTTCTCTCTACTCACATTCGGAGCGAGGATGATGAATTCCTCACCGCCGAAACGGCCGACCCTGTCATATGCTCGCACCGAGCTGCGGATCACGTGGCTGACACGGCGGAGCGCCTCGTCTCCTGCTGCATGACCAAAAGCATCGTTGATACGTTTGAAGTGATCCAAGTCAGCCATCATGACGGCTGTCGTCGATCCTTCGCGACCTGATCGTGCCGACTCCGCCATAAGTTCCTGAATGATGGCATCACGGTTCAACAGACTGGTTAAACCATCATGGCGCACCCTGTATTCCAGCGCCTCCTGAACCAGCAGAAGCTCCTTGCGAGAGGATTCCAGCTCTTCGAGCATCGCATTGAATGTCGAGCCAAGCCGACCAAATTCGTCGTCACCCCCAATTTCAGTGCGCGCCGACAAGTCCCCGGACCCGGTGATTTTGTCTGCGGTGGCACTCAAAGCGCTTATCGGACGCAAGATCGCTTTTTGCAGCACGAGAAACGCGACACCCGCAATCAGAAGCACAATGGCAAACAGTTCAGCAAAAAGGACCCTCTGCACCACAATGCCCTCCTGGTGCAGGTCGCGACTGAGCTCGGTGCGAAACACTATTGCCGGCGCACCGTTTACATCATCCACGCGAATGAAGCCGGCAACTGCCCGGTTGTCAACCGCTTCAACGAGCTGACTTTCGGTTCCGGAAACGGAAGCAAGCTGCGGGGAATACCGTCTCGAAACATCCTGGGTATTTGGCCGAAAAGCCTGTAACGGGAATCCCAGCAGGCGCCCCATACTCAGCACGGTTCGGTCATCGATGGGCCTGGCCATCACCAGTGCGCCTCGGGACGGGCCGCCTCCGTCGGTTCTCAGCACTGGGCGGACAGCGATCAGCATTGGGCCGCTATCGTTCAGGAACACTCCGGATCCGTCCAACTCCCAGCTCGGGCCAGCAAGTCTCCGTGCCGTATCTAGCAGTCTGTCCGACTCGTGCCGATGTCTACAAAGAGAATCGCGCGAGCCGTAATCACGACACAGCACAACCTCGCCTGCCGTATCAATCAAGAGATACGCCCGGAGGTGATATGTGGTAAAAGTCTCGTCCGACAACTCCGCCCTTGTATACGCGGGATAGCGGTCGCGCATATACCGATACGTGCTGTCCCAAGTCGCGTAATCCGCTGCAAGTGCTTCCAGATGGTCCGTTTCGTGGCGAAACGCACTCTGAATCCGCTCCAGATTCAGACGTACACGGCGATCTTCCAATCGGTCAAACTTCTCACGTATCAGGCGGTATGACACGAGATACACGCCGATGGAAGTGAAGACAGCAATGGCGCCGATCAACAGCACGGCCTTTTTCCGCAAACTCATCTCAGCGACCGCCCTCGCTGCATTTATCGGCAGAAGGTCCAAATGAATTAAGAGGAGCAGTTCAGGCGGGCCGGTGTCTTCAGGTTTACTGACGTCCGATTGCTCTCTAGAATAGAATCACGACCAGAGAAAGCTCTTATGATTCAGTTTCCTGTCCCTGAAGCCCTTACTTTCGACGACGTGCTTTTGCAGCCCGCGCACTCTGATGTAGTGCCCGCGAGTGTCAGCACGCGCACGCAACTCACGCGCAACATAACTTTGAACATCCCCATCATCAGCTCGGCCATGGACACTGTGACCGAGTCCCGGATGGCGATTGCCATCGCGCAACAGGGCGGAATGGGCATCGTTCACCGCAACCTCTCCATCGAGCAGCAGGCCGGTGAGGTTGACAAGGTAAAGCGCTCCGAAAGCGGCATGATCGTGGACCCAATCACCATGGCTCCGGAGCAGAAGATCTCTGATGCTCTTGAAGTGATGCGCCGCTATCGCATATCAGGCGTGCCAATCACGAAAGGCAAGAAGCTGGTCGGCATCCTGACCAATCGTGACCTGCGCTTTGAAACGCGCACTGACATTCCAATTTCCGATGTGATGACCAAGAAGAACCTGATCACGGTTCCCGTGGGCACTACCCTCGAAGAAGCGGAAGCCATTCTGCATCAGCACCGCGTCGAGAAACTTTTGGTCGTGGACGACAAGTACGAACTCAAGGGCCTGATCACCGTCAAAGATATCCAGAAGAAACTGAAATATCCGAACGCTGCCAAGGATACGCAGGGACGTTTGCGGGTCGGCGCCGCCATCGGCGCTACCGGCGACTTCCTTGAGCGCGCCCAGGAACTGGTCAAGAACAAAGTTGACGCTCTCGCCATCGACAGCGCGCACGGCCATTCGTCTCGTGTTCTCGAGGCCATTCGGACGATCAAGTCGAAGCTGCCGGAAATAGACCTCCTTGCCGGCAATGTCGGGACATTCGATGGCGCTTGCGCGGTAGCCAAGGCAGGTGCTGACGCGGTGAAAGTTGGGATCGGACCGGGCTCCATCTGCACGACTCGCATCGTCACCGGCGTGGGCGTGCCTCAGATCACGGCCATTGCTGAAGCCGCCCGCGCGTTGAAAGACTCAGACGTGCCTGTAATTGCTGATGGTGGAATCAAGTACTCCGGAGACGTCACTAAGGCCCTTGCGGCCGGGGCAAGCGTGGTTATGATCGGTTCCCTGTTCGCCGGCACCGACGAGAGCCCGGGAGAGACCATTCTTTACCAGGGCCGCACCTTCAAGGCATATCGCGGAATGGGGTCGCTTGCCGCGATGGCGCAAGGATCGAGCGAACGCTACTTTCAAGGCAATGGAAGCGATGGCGTGACTGCTGGAGCTGCCGAAGAGGAAGGTAACCGCCTCGCCAAGCTCGTTCCAGAGGGTATTGAAGGACGCGTTCCTTATCGTGGACCACTCGCGATGATCGTCCACCAGATGGTTGGAGGCGTCCGCAGCGGCATGGGGTATTGTGGCTGTGCCACCATCGACGAACTTCGCTGTAACGCGAGGTTCGTGCGCATCAGCGGCGCCGGACTGCGCGAGAGCCATGTCCACGACGTGGTGATAACGCGCGAAGCGCCCAACTACCATGTCGAATAATGCAAGGGACTCGGCTGGTGAGAAACAACTCCTTCTATCAGGCGAACTCGAACTGATACGCCGGGGCCGCACGTCTTGGCTGCTCCGGTCATGGCTGCCGGTTTTAGTATGGCTGCTCCTCATTGGGCTTGAGTCCAGCAGCGTAATGTCATCCACAAATACCAACGGACTGCTGGGACGGCTTATCTCATTGTTGTTCGGTGCTATTGACCGACATACGCTCGAAGTGCTGAATTTCGTTCTTCGAAAGCTCGGTCACTTCGTCGGCTACGCGACTCTCAGCTTGCTCGTCTTGCGGGCGATGGTACTGAGCGCCGCCGCACCAGGCATCGCGAAAACGCGTCAACTCTGGCGGCCGCGGTTAGCGGCATTTGCGGTGCTGTTCACCGCGTGTATAGCCGTACTCGACGAATTGCACCAGCGCTCGCTCGCTTCTCGACAGGGAACCTACTATGACGTCCTTCTGGACGTAGCTGGCGCTGTATTCGTGCAGATCCTAGTTTTTGCGATAGTTCGGCAACGTAAGTTGAAAACGCGGGCCTCGAGCATGTCTGCGAGTGTGTAGGCTAGAGTGCCGGACAATCTCAGTCGTGTTCACTTCGCCTAACCGCGAGCAACATCATCGCCGAGATACCCGCCAATCCAGCAGAAACTAAGAATGGAACGGCCGGGCCAAACTGCTTCCATAAAGCGCCTGTGATCACGCTGGCCAGCAGAGTCGTTACGCTGGTCACAAACGCAAAAACGCCGAATGCCCGCCCTCGAATTTCTCGAGGAACAGCTTCCGCCACAATAGCCTTCAGCACTGGCGCGGTCAGAGCATAGTAGAGGCCGTACAAAGCCATCATCACCCAGATCGCCCACCTCGACGGCGCTAACCCAAACACCACGTACGTCGCCGCAAAAACCAGGTAGCCGGCAGCAGCGATTGCGTGCCTTGGCATCCTCCGTCGGCGATCAGGTCGGCCTTCGTTCGTGTCGGAACGCGCGTTAACGGCAGCCAAAGCGTCGCTCAGTTTACCGGCCGGCCATGAGAAAAGAGTGTAGGTGACGTTGAAGACCAGCCCCAGCAACGGCGCATGTGCGGCCGGAATACCAATGCTCTGCGCGCGAAGGACCAGGAACATATCACTCGAGTTGCCGATGGAAAACAGCGCTACCGCGAATAGAACGTAGTAGAACTGAGCCGGAAATTTGCTCCGACGAGTGCTACCTGTCAGAGTCGTAGCCGGTACCGCATCGAATCTCGCGTCAGCCGATACGTTGGCGTAGATCTCGCTCTCGACCTCCTGTTTCGCAGCAACAATCTTGGAAGCGTTATCGTCAGAAACGGCACTCCGCCGCTCGCGCACGAACACCGTCACTGCCACAACAGCCAGAGCCCCTGGAATCGCCGCCGCAACGAACACACCACGGAAGCCGAACGCTGGCAGGATGGCCAGCGCCAGCAACGGCCCGGCGATCGCTCCTGCCGAATCCATCGACTGAAGAAGTCCGAACGCCGAACCGGTGCGCCCCGGAGCGGCGGATTCCGTAACCATCACATCGCGTGGCGCTCCGCGTATACCTTTCGATAGCCTGTCGGCGAAGCGGATCAGCAGGACGTGCCACCATGCACCGGCGATCGCAAGCAAAGGCTTGACCGCGTTCGCCACTGCGTATCCGGCCACCACGATCGGCTTCTTTCGGGGCACTTTGTCGCTCAAGTAACCAGAAGCAAGCTTCGCTAACGACGTTACGCTTTCCGCGATTCCCTCGATGATTCCTAGCGCGGCAGGGCCCGCCCCGATGGAAGTCAGAAACGCCGGTAGGATCCAGTACGCCATCTCGCTGGCGGTGTCATTGCAGAAAGATGTGGCGCCAAACGCGACGACATTCTTCGGTTCGCCCTGTCTTGCTGACAGAACTTCTCCGACTTTCGACTCCGTGTTCTTATTGGTGTTCAAGGTAGTTGACCGCTGACCAGCCCTCTTTCGATGCGTTCAGCGAAAAGCTGGCTTCGCTTGCCCGGAAGTGTGAATGGGACACGGGCCTGGTGTAAACTCCTTTTCAACTCACGACCGCCCCGGAGACGCAAATGTCAATCAATGGTTCCGCCCGGCCCAACATGAATGAATACTTAATGGGGATCGCCATGGCAGTTCGCGCCCGCGCCAACTGCGCTGGTAACCGGGTTGGTGCAGTGATCGCCAAGGACGCTCGAATCATCTCCACCGGCTACAACGGCACACCGCGAGGCATGACGAACTGCATGGAGGGCGGCTGCCTGCGATGCGCCAACAGGACAGCGTATCCCTCAGGAACCGGATACGACCTTTGCATTTGCGTGCATGCCGAGCAGAATGCCCTGCTCGCGGCCGCGCGTTTCGGTATCGCAGTTGAAGGCAGCACGATGTACACGACAATGCAACCGTGCTTCGGGTGTATCAAGGAGGCGCTCCAGGCGGGTGTGACGCGGATCTACTTTGTTCACGAGTGGAAGCACCCGGATCCCAATTACCGCGCGGAATATGACAAGTTTCTGACGTATTTCCCCGGCGGCGTTCACCGTCTGGAGATGGATGATCCCGATGCTGCCTGGGCTATCTCTTCGCTGCGCAGCAAAGCCGAGACGTCAGCGTCCCAGACCTAGAAGGTCCGCTCCCTCACCAAGGTCCTCATTTCTGGAGCGGAGTACCGCGTCGGTTTCCCGCGCCCCTGACTTTGGGCGTGCGCGTCACGAAGTGGAAGGACCTGCTTTCATCCGCATGCACGAGACGGTTGTCTTGCCTCGTGCGAACGAACCTGTCAACCCTCTCGACGCTGCCGTTTTTCTGCAAATCACGCAGAACACAGAACATAGAGGTTAGTCAGATCTGGCGGGATTCACCGGTTGCGTGTGAAACAATGAGAGTAGCTGAAGAGTAATCGGCAGCTCTGTGCAACTCTGCATGATGTCCGTCTACTCGGCACAATTCTCCGGATCAGATTTTCGGATTTAAGTTATTTGAAAACCGAGATTTGACTGATTAGAGCGGGAGGGGTGGAATACTAGTGCGCAAGTATCCCATAAGTAGATCAGCGCCAGCACCACCTACTCTCGTTTCACTTGCGGAAGCGGCACTCATTTCGCCAGTTTCAGCCAGTGCTGCATGCCGTGCAACTGGTCAATGTGATCGGGCGCACTGTTGCCGGCAAACCCTAAGACGTGGAACCCTCCCGATCGAACCTCGCTCAGTTGTTGCATGCCGCCCGGTCCCCACTTCATTACCGGCGTCCGCTTCAGGCCGAGAGCGCTGATCAGGTAATCGTTCGTTTCGGTCGTGCTGGCAAAGGTTCCCGGGAAAATCTCGGAGTGCGTGATCACCATACGCTTTCGTCCGGCCACAGCTTCGCGAGCGAATTCCAGGAAGGGCTCTAATGACTCGGTTTCGAGTGGCCCAGGCGTGCTGCCCGTTTGATAGCTCGTATGTAAACCGTCGATCAGAATGACCGCGCGAATTTGCTGCCAGTTCAATTTCGATTTGAGAATCTCGCGGATAGCTCCGTAACCTGCGCTGAAGCCCGATAAGATCACCGGGTCGAGAGTCGGAGCGTTACTGGCGCGTATCGCAAGTGCGGCCTCGTCCAGGAGTTTTTCAAATGTCTTTGGATCGGCAAAGGCCCGTGAGTACACCCCAGAGCCAGCGCCAAGGTTGACGCTGAGCACCGCGGCTTTGGGGTATGCGCGGGATGCACTCCATTCGGCCAACCACGAACTACCGTGAAAATGGACGACGAGAGGAATCGTGCGTGCTCGTTCAGCCCCTGGCGGGATGAACAAGGTCCCCAAAGAGAGGGTCACGCGGCGGCCCGGCCGTTCGGTTTTCTGGACTCGCGTGTGTGCGCGCGTGAACTCAACCATTGGCGAAGGGTTCTGCGAAGCGGCACCTCCGGTCGGGGAAACGGAAGGCTGCTGGGCAGTCGTTGAAATACAACAGAGCGCGACCAGTACGGCACAGGAGATTCGCGACATCATGGCAGCAACAGTGTAAGTTGCTGAAGCAAGCCGGTCACGAAATTCGTAACAAGGTATGCAGCGGGATTGAAGAAGATTGCACGTCGGACGAGCTTGGCGGTGGACCGAATTCCCCCAATTCGGTCCACCCGCCGGCTTGCTTGACTCAGCCGAAAGGCATACGGACCTCCACGCAAGGCCGATTGTTTCGGAGAGTCGACCCTTGTTTAATTCCCCGACAGCTACGGGACAAGCGAAGGGAAGCGATTTTCGCGTGACTTCGTTCCGGAAAACCGGTTTTCTGCTATCTCGGTCTTTGCTATTGTGGTGTCGCCTATGGAACGCCTCACATCATGGAAGGAAATAGCCGACTATCTCGGCGTCACCGTCAGGACCGCGCAAAACTGGGAGCGCGAACGGGGCCTTCCGATCCAGCGGGCGCCGGGTGGCCGCAGCCAGGTCAGCGCACTCATCTCCGAGATCGATGCTTGGCGACAATGTCCTGTACTAGAGAACCACGTCGCGAGCGTTGAACATGTTGAATCTGACGCGACCTCACCAGCGGAATTGGTGGCAATAGAACTAGTGCAGCCGCCAGCGCCCGCCTCAAGTCGCCGCCAGTGGGTGACGGGCACTGGCATCCTAGCTCTAGTTCTTGTGATTGCCGCCGTTACCTACGTGGCCCGGACTCAGGCCCGACGCAATCCCGCGCTCTTTCGAATTGAGCAGAACGTCCTGGTAGTTTTGGACGTGCAGGGGCGGGAGATCTGGCGTCACGCTTTTCCGGCAGATATCAACGGGGCCGTAGAGACCTCGCCATCAAGGTACTTCTGGACGGGTGATCTTGACGGTGACGGCGATACTGAAGTCCTCTTCGTTCATCAACCCGCGGCACGTGGCATTGGGGACGCAGTCGTGTACTGCTTCTCGCGCGATGGCCGGGTTAGATGGACGTTCACTCCAGGCAGAACGGTAAGGACACAGACAGAAGAGTTCGCTCCGCCATATCACGTTCACCAGATCGCAGTCGTGCCGCACAGAGGCAAAAGTTACATCGCGGTTTCTGCCTACCACCATCTTTATCATCCGAACCAGATTGCGGTGCTTACGCCTGCAGGGAAGATGGTTCGCGAATATTGGCATTCCGGCACTCTGCGCCATATGGCCGCAGGCGACCTTAATCGAGACGGTGCTCCAGAGCTATACGTTGGCGGCGTGAACAACGGATCCAAAGCGGCAACACTCATAGTGCTAGACCTTGAAGGGCCGAGCGGCGTGAGCAAAGAACCGAATCCTGCCTACCAGTTGCTTGATCTGCCGGTTGTTCATGAGCGGGCCCGGGCGGTGCTCCCGCGCACCTGCATCAATCGCACGCTGGAACCCTATAACCAAGTCTCCGATCTTTACGTAAATGGGTCATCGGTGACGGTCCACGTTAAAGAAGCTATGGCCCAAGACGTTCCGTTCGAAACGATTTACGAATTCGGGCCCTCCGGTCAGGTGCTGACAGCCACTCCCAACGATGCATTCTGGGCTTTTCACAAGCAAATGGAACTCGAAAAACAACTCAACCATTCGATAACACGTGCTGAGCTATCGGAATTCCGCAACATACATTGGCTTACCCCGCCTCCCAGGACCACCGCCCAAATTGCGTCTCGTACGGATGGTCGATAGTACATATCCGAGGAGTTGCCCAGAATTCATTTGCGATTACACAGACACTGGCCCGTTCGCTTCCTGCGTCTGAAGTCACAAAAAAGGCGTCCGCTTGCGCGGACGCCTTGAGATCTATCGCAATGCCAGAATGACCGGCACTGGAGCGGCGAGCTACTTCTTCTCTTCGCCGCCTTCGGCTTGCTGTTGGGCTTGAGCTTCTTCCATCGCCTTCCGGGTTTCTTCGGCGCGCTTCGCACGAGCTTCTGCTCGCTTCTGACGCTTTTCGTCCACCAGCTTTTCGCTGCCAAGCAGTTCAATGAAAGCGATTTCGCCGCCATCCCCTTTGCGGAAGCCGCCTTTGATGATGCGGAGATAGCCGCCGTTACGATCGCCGAACCGAGGGCCGATCGTCGCGAACAGCTTATCGACAGCGTCGGGGGTCATAAGATACGCAGCGGCTAGACGTCGCGCATGCACGTCACCGCGCTTGCCGAGCGTGATCATCTTTTCAACGTGCGGGCGCATGGCTTTCGCCTTGGGCAGCGTCGTCTCAATGCGCTCTTCAACGATGAGCGACGTGACCAGGTTGCGCAGCAGCGCACGCCGGTGCTGGGTATTTCGTCCGAGTTTCCAACCTGCTACACGATGACGCATGATTTCATTCCTTGGAAGGTTTCGGATGTTTCGGAGGTTTCGGATGTTTCGAGAATCGATCCGCTCCGGGCGGGACGATCCTGACGAAACCTCACGTGACTCACAAAACCCGGAAAACCTGAATTTCTGCCGCCTTCGCGGCCAAATCTTTGTCCGGCGTTTCGGAGGTCCGGTCCTCTGGAACCTATTCAAGCTCCAGACGTCCGAAGCCTCCGATACGTCCGAGAGCCTTTAGTAACTCTGTCCGTCCCCGCCCATCGGCGAGCCGACAATCTGCGGGGTGGGCTGATTCGACGTGGGTCCGGGCACAGCGTTGCCGTGCTCGTCAATCCGCATACCCAGGCTCAGCCCCATGCTCGTCAAAATTTCCTTGATCTCGTTCAGTGACTTTCGGCCGAAATTCTTAGTTTTGAGCATTTCGGCTTCGGTCTTCTGAACCAGTTCGCCAATAGTCTGGATATTCGCGTTCTTCAGGCAGTTGTAGCTGCGAACTGAAAGCTCCAGTTCCTCGACCGAGCGGTTCAGATTCTCGTTCCTGATTTCTGGCTTGCGCTCGTCGCCGCCGCCGACCGGCGTCTCCATTTCTTCCTCGAAGTTCACGAAGATGCTCATGTGATCCTTTAGCAGCTTCGCAGCGAGGCCGATAGCGTCTGCGGGAACCACCGAGCCGTTCGTCCAAACCTCAAGGGTCAACTTGTCGTAGTCGGTGATCTGGCCGAGGCGGGCAGCTTCCACCATGTAGTTGACCTTGCGCACCGGCGAGTGCACGGAGTCGATCGGAATAAAGCCGAGTCCGAGATCTTCGTCGAAATTCTTGTCAGCAGAAACGTAACCACGACCGCGCTTCAGGCGCATTTCCATGTCGAGTTTGCCGCCTTCGCTGACGGTTGCGACGTAAACGTTCTTGTCCAGCACTTCGACGTCACCGTCGGCCTCGATCATGCCCGATGTGACCACACCCGGTTGATCCGCTCGCAGGTAGATCGCTTTTGGACCTTCGCCGTTCAACTTGAACGGGATCTGCTTCAGGTTGAGGATGATGTCGGTCGCATCCTCGACCACGCCAGGAATCGACTGGAATTCGTGCAGCACGCCTTCGATCTTGACAGCAGTGACAGCGGCGCCCTCGATCGAACTCAGCAGGACGCGACGAAGAGCGTTGCCGATGGTAGTGCCGAATCCACGCTCGAACGGCTGTGCCCAAAAGCGGCCGTACTGCTCGGTGAGCGTGTCAGTGTCAACTGCAAGACGTTTCGGTTTTTGAAAACCTTTCCAAAGCATTTGTTTCTCCTCAGGCCCTGTGGCTCAAGGCAACAACCTGTCGGCCCGAAGTGACAGGTTGAAGTCGCCAAGGCTGATCGGGCGCTAGAAGCGGGCCGTGAAAACTGTCGTTGGTCGTCAGTCGTTTGTCGGCACTTCGAAAGTTGACCACCCTGAGGACCAACGACCAGCGACTGATTACTTCGAGTACAGTTCGACGATCAACTGTTCGTTGACCGGGATGTTGATGTCAGCGCGCGTTGGCAGTGCAATGACGCGGCCGGTGTATGCATCGCGGTCGACCTGGAGCCAAGCCGGCGCCGGCTGATGGCTCATGAATTCCTTCGCGGTTTCCAGGATAGGAAGCTTGCGGCTGCCCTCGCGAATGACCACTTCGTCCCCAACCTTCACCTGATAAGAGGGAATGTTGACCTTGCGGCCATTGACGGCGACATGGCCGTGGCGAACGACCTGACGCGCCTGGCGGCGGCTGATACCGAACCCGAGGCGGTAAACAACGTTGTCGAGCCGGCGTTCAAGCTGCTGCAACAGCACTTCGCCGGTCACGCCTGGCGAACTGGAGGCAACTTCGTAGTAGTTCCGGAACTGACCTTCCAATGTGAAGTACATGCGCTTCGCTTTCTGCTTTTCGCGAAGCTGCAGGCCATATCCCACCACTTTGGCGCGACGGTCCTTACCGTGCTGTCCAGGAGCGTAGTTGCGCTTTTCTACCGGACACTTATCCGTGAAACACTTTGGGCCTTTGAGGAAGAGCTTCATCCCTTCCCGGCGGCAAAGGCGGCATACTGCATCTTTGTAACGTGCCAAGTTTGCTTCTCCTTGCGCTCACAGGCTGGCTAGCCTGCTCACGGCTGCGATCGGTTTACGGGAGTGGCATCCCCTGTCATCCCGATCAAATTTCGACTTAGACTCTGCGGCGCTTCGGCGGACGGCAACCGTTGTGCGGAACCGGGGTAACGTCCTTAATCGAGCGGACATCCATGCCGGCGGCCGACAACGCGCGAATGGCCGACTCACGTCCGGAACCGGGGCCGCTGACGCGAACCTCGACCGTACGCATGCCGTGATCGCGCGCCTGATTGGCGGCATTCATCGCGGCCTGCTGAGCGGCGAACGGAGTGCCCTTACGCGACCCGCGGAATCCGAGAGAGCCGGAGCTCTTCCACGACACAACCTTGCCTTCCTGGTCAGAAATGGTGACCAGAGTGTTATTGAACGAGGCCTGGATGTGCACGATCCCGAACGGTACGTTTTTCCGCTCTTTGCGCTTAAAAGTCTTTTTCTTACCACCCTTGGCCGACGCTCCAGCGCCGGCTGCTCCTGCTTTAGCCATCTTTGAGTTCTCAGTTCTCAGATATCAGTTCTCAGCGCGGCCGCTGCCGGCCACATCCCGTTCACGAAGAACGGTGACTGAGAGCTGGTTTAGGTCTTGGCCGAAGCCTTCTTCTTGTTAGCTACCGTGCCTTTACGCGGACCTTTGCGGGTACGCGCATTGGTGTGTGTACGCTGACCGCGAACCGGCAGGTTGCGACGGTGACGGTATCCACGGTAAGAACCGATTTCGATCAACCGCTTGATGTGCATCGAGACATCTTTGCGGAGGTCGCCTTCGACCAAGCCTTCCGTCTCGATGACCTGGCGGATACGATTGACTTCGTCTTCGCTCAGGTCCTGCACCTTCTTTTCGCCGTCCACGTTGGCCGAAGCCAAAATGGTGGCGGCGCGCGGGTGGCCGATACCGTAGATGTACGTCAGCGCAATCCTCGTGTGCTTGTTGCGCGGCAGATCTACGCCTGCAATACGTGCCATTGATTACCCCTTAAACAGATCCTTCGCTGCGCTCAGGATTCGCCAGCGGACTCAGACGCCCGCTAAACGGCTCAACCTTGACGCTGCTTATGTTTCGAATTCTCGCAAATCACACGCACCACCCCGCGGCGGCGGATGACCTTGCACTTATCACAAATCTTCTTAACGGATGCCCGTACCTTCATTTCGGCTCTCGGTTCTCAGTATTCGCCGGGCCCAGTTTCGCCCGGACACACTAAAATCGCGGTCGCCCGCGAAAGTTGTGTAGTGCCGATTCAGCGTTCCGGCGAAGACGGGTCAGAAACCCGTCGCTACACGATCACTTGTACCTGTACACGATCCGGCCGCGGTTCAGATCGTAGGGAGACAACTCCACTGCGACCCGATCGCCGGGAAGGATACGAATGAAGTTCTTCCGCATCTTACCAGAGACGTGCGCCAGCACCTCGTGGCCGTTCTCCAGTTTGACCCTGAACATCGCGTTCGGCAGCGGTTCTTCCACCACCGCCATTACTTCAATCGCGTCTTCCTTGCTCATGCACTCCTTGCGTCAGTAAGGCTGTCGGCTTGTCATTGTCGCTTGAACTGCCCGACATACCAGACCTGAAACTCGGCTACCTGTCTAATCAGCCCAGGGCTGAAAAGTAACCGAGAACTTGTTTTCTACTTCGTCAAGATCACAGGGCCATCACTGGTTACAGCGACACAGTGCTCAAAATGCGCACTGTAGCTACCGTCTTCGGTCACGGCCGTCCACTTGTCTTCCAACAAACGCGCGCCAGGTTTCCCGGCGTTTACCATCGGCTCAATAGCAAGAACCATTCCCTCGCGCAACCGCGGTCCGTGCCCGTGTGAACCGTAATTTGGCACTTGCGGATCTTCATGCAGCCGCGTACCGATGCCGTGTCCAACGAACTCACGTACGACGCTAAAGCCGGCAGCTTCAACCCATTGCTGCACCGCAGCCCCAACGTCTCCGACGGTGTTCCCGATTCTCGCTGCCTCGATTCCCTTGTACAGTGATTCTTCGGTCACCTTCAACAAGTTTGCCAACTCGGGAGCTAGCTCTTCGCCAACCGGCACCGTGATGGCAGCATCGCCGTAATAGCCGTCCAGCACGACGCCGCAGTCAATCGAAACGATATCGCCTGGGTTGAGTACACGGGTATTCGACGGTATACCGTGAACGATTTCGTGATTCACCGACGTACAGAGCACACAAGGGTAGTCGTAATAGCCCTTGAAGGCTGACTTGGCGCCCGCCTCGCGAATCATCTTTTCCGCGGCGCGCTCGAGATCCATCGTTGACACGCCTGGCCGCACCATCTCGCGAAGGGCGTCCAAAACCTCACGAACAATATGCCCGGACCGGCGCATCTTGTCGATCTCGGCCGGGGACTTACAAACGATTGCCATGCTCTAACGTTTCTAGCGTCTCCGCTGTGACCGCGTCCATCTCCCGGTCTCCATCGATCACTCTCAAGCGTCCCTTGCCGCGATAGTATTCAGTCAATGGGAGCGTCTGGCGTTCATACGCCTTGAGGCGCTCAGATATCACCTGCTCGTCATCATCTTTGCGGGTTACGAGCTTGGTGCCGTCAACATCGCAAGTGTCGGCGACGCGGGGTGCCTGATAGTAGACGTTGTAAATCCGCCCGCAGGTAGGACAAGAACGCCGTCCGGTAAGCCGTCGCAACAAGCTATTATAGTCGACCGCGAACTCGATAACAATCGGCGGCACCTTCGCACACGGCTGATTCTCGAACAGTTTGCTCTGCAAGAAGCCGTCAAGCCATTCCGCCTGGGTGACCGTTCGCGGGAAGCCGTCCAGAATGAAACCCCGCGCACAATCAGGTTCGACCAAGCGAGCGGCCACCATATCGCACACCAGGCTGTCGGGAACCAGTTCGCCGCTTTCCATAATGGCTTTGGCCTTCTTTCCTAGTTCCGTTCCAGCAGAAACATTGGCCCGAAGAATATCGCCCGTCGAGATCTGAGGGATCGAATACACTTCTGCAATCTTCTTCGCCTGGGTACCCTTCCCCGCACCCGGCGGTCCCAGGAGAATAAGGGGGCCAATGTCACATCGCTTGATATCTGCCACTGCCTGTCCGTCCACTTGCTTCCCTCAGGTGCTCTGCGCTGACCAGTTGAACTGCTTGCATTTCAAAATTGCGAGTCTCCAGCCCAAAAGCCTGAGACTCGCAGAGAATTTCGTTACCAGGTGCGGCGCCCGCGAATGCGTCCGCTACGAGGCGTGAATCCTTCGTAGTGACGCATGATCAACTGCGCCTCGATCTGGCTAACCGTATCCATCGCCACACCCACGACGATCAGGAGCGATGTGCCACCAAAGTAGAAGTTCACGCCCAAGCCATTCGTCACCCATGCCGGCAATCGCTCGAAGAAAGCTCCAAGAGCGCCAGGCAAGTGGTTGAGGTGAATACCCGTGATCATCCATTCAGGGATGAAGCTGATGATGATCAGGTACATGGCACCGACTAGCGTAATCCTTGTAAGGATCTCGTTAATGTGCGTTGCGGTACGCTGGCCCGGACGGATGCCGGGAATGAACCCACCGTACTTCCGCATGTTGTCCGCAACCTCATTCGGGTTGAAGACAATAGAAACGTAGAAATAGGCGAAAAAGATGATGCCGAGAGCGTAGAGCAGCGTGTACAGCGGCTCGCCCCACTTTAGGGGATCGAGAATGTACCTGCCCACCCAGCTGTTCGGCCCTACAGCGAATCCAACCGTCTGCGGCAGTGTAAGAATCGATGACGCGAATATGACCGGCATGACGCCGCCCGAGTTCACGCGAAGCGGCAGATGCGTGCTCTGACCGCCCATAATCTTCCGCCCGACCACTCGTTTTGCATACTGGACGGGTATTCGCCGTTCGCTCCGTTCAACGAAGACGATGAACGCGACGACGAGAACCATCATGACAACAAGGATCACCATGGCCGGCACGGTGAATGCTCCCCATGCCGCTGTTCGCGCCTTCTCAACCATGTCGATGACGGCTCGCGGCAAGCCGACGACAATACCGGCGAAGATCAGCAGCGACATGCCGTTCCCGACGCCTCGCTCCGTGATCTGCTCGCCGAGCCACATGATGAACGCAGAACCAGTTGTGAGCGTTAGCATCGTCATCAAGATGAAACCGACGCCTGGATCCGTGACGAACGGTACACCGCCTGAGACGGTTGATCGCTGGAGCGTGATCGCGATGCCAAAAGACTGAATAGCGCTAAGGAGAACGGTAAGATAACGAGTCCACTGGGTGATCTTCTTGCGCCCCAGTTCGCCTTCTTTCTGCAGCTTGGCTAGCGGTTCGTAGACCACCGTCAAGAGTTGCAGAATGATCGATGCCGTGATGTACGGCATGATGCCGAGGGCGAAAATGGTCAGCCGGCGCAGCTGGCCACCGCTGAACAGATCGACGAACCCAAGGAACGAGCCTTGGTTCTGCTCGAAGAACTGCTGCAAAAGGTCGGCATTGATGCCCGGCGTCGGAATGTGACCACCGAGGCGATACACGGCCAGCAGCCCAAGCGTGAAGAGAATGCGCTTGCGCAGGTCCGGGATGCGGAAGATGTTGGCCAGCTTTTCAACCATATAAGGGCTCGTACCTCTGATTTACCGCTATGTACTACGTTTCGAACGAGAAAGGCAGGGCCATTGTAACCTTGAGGTATTAAGCAGGCACGGCTATGCGCGCCTGCTAACCCTGCTCTAGTGCACCCTGACCTATTTACTACTCTTCTTTTTGGTCTGGGTGTGTTCTTCGTGATGATGAAGGCGAATTACTTCTGCCTTGCCACCAGCTTTTTCGATCTTTTCCTGAGCCGACTTGGAAAACTTGTGCGCCTGAACCGTCAAAGGCTTGCTAAGTTCGCCGTCGCCAAGGATCTTTACGAGCGCGCGCTTGTCGCTGACCAGACCACGTTGCCGCAGCACTTCAGGTGTGATCGTGGTTTCATCCAGGGTAGCGAGGCTGTTGAGGTTCACGACCGTGTACTCAACGCGGAAGATATTGACGAAGCCACGCTTCGGCATACGCCGGTGCAGCGGCATCTGACCGCCTTCGAATCCGCGCATCAAGCGCGAACCGCTGCGGGATCCCTGCCCCTTGTGACCGCGGGTCGAGGTCTTGCCCATGCCGGACCCCATACCGCGACCGATGCGCTTCTTTTTCTCGTTGGCTTTCTTCGGAGCTCGAATGCTTGAAAGATTCATTTCTCTGTCCGTCCTACGGCAGCTCACGAGCTACCGTTTGGTCGCCGGCGACATGCGCCGACTCGGTTCTGCGTAGCTGAGGTTTCTAGAACCTCACAGGCTCAAACCCGCGCTACAGCGTTATTCGACGATCTTGACCAGGTGCGGCACCTTCTTAACCATGCCGCGAATCGAGGGCGAATCTTCGCGCTCGATCACCTGATTGAGGCGGGTGAAGCCCAAGCCCTTGATAACCAGCTTGTGCTTTTCCGGCGCGGCAATGGCCGAGCGCACCCACTTCAGACGAATCATTCCTTTGGAAGTGTTCTCTGCCATTGTATTACAGTTCCTCCACAGCTTTGCCGCGAGTTGCAGCAACTTCGTTCTTGTCGCGAAGTTTTTTCAAGGCATCGAACGTCGCCTTAACCACGTTGTGGGGATTGGTCGTGCCAATCGATTTGGTCAGTACGTTCTGGATGCCGGCCGAGGTCATGACCGCACGCACCGCGCCGCCCGCGATAACGCCTGTACCTTCAGGGGCTGGCTTCAGGAGCACCATGCCGGAGCCGAAACGGCCAAGCACTGTGTGCGGAATGGTCGTCTGGGTCAGGTTCACCTGAACCAGATTCTTCTTGGCTGCTTCGATGCCCTTTCGGATCGCTTGCGGGACTTCCTTGGCCTTGCCGGAGCCATAACCAACCACGGCAGAGGCCGGATCACCGACCACGACCAGGGCGGCGAATGACAGGTTCTTGCCTCCCTTTACAACCTTCGTGACGCGGTTGATCGCGACCACCTGATCCTTCAGCTGGAATTGCCCCGCATCGAGCTTTCTTTTCGTCGTCGCCATTGCACTCTCGATTCGTAAAATCTCGAAAACTTGTCAATCGTGCAGGGTCGGGCTGGATGGCCCGTGCCCATCGCCGGGACTGTGCCCGGCGCACACAACCTTAAAACTGGAGGCCCGCTTCCCGGGCAGACTCCGCCAACGCCTTCACACGGCCGTGATAAAGGTATCCGCCACGATCAAAGACCACCCTGGTGATCCCCTTTTCCTTGGCGCGCTCTGCGATCAGCTTACCCAATTCCTTAGCAGCTGCCACGTTGCCGCCTTGTTTCTTGCCTTCGTTGCGGCCTTCGACGGTGCTTGCGGCTACCAGAGTCACACCCTTCGTGTCGTCGATCACCTGCACGGAAATGTTGTTCAGCGAGCGGTAAACGCTGAGGCGCGGTCGCTCCGCTGTGCCGTGAAGCTTTTTGCGGATGCGGGTGTGTACCCGCTGCCTGATGATGTCCTTTGATTCGTAGCTATACATGTTCTATTGTCCTCTCCCGGGTTTCTGAGCCGGGTAGCGCCGCGACTTCACGCCGTCGCGCCTGTGTTGATCCTTCGTTCGTCGCTCAGGATAGTCGCAGCGGACTCAGACGCCCGCTGCACTCGCCTACTTCGCGCCGGTCTTGCCGACCTTCTTCTTCAGCTTCTCTCCGAAGTACCGAACACCTTTGTTCTTGTACGGGTCAGGCGGACGCAGCGCGCGCATCTCAGCAGCAACCTGGCCCACCTTCTGGCGGTCAATGCCGGTGAGCGACAAGCGGGTCTGTTTCGGGTCGATCGCGCAATCAACGCCTGTCGGAAGCGGGTATTCGATCGGGTGCGAGTATCCGAGGCTAAATACGACGACTCCCTTGCCCTTCATCTCGGCGCGGTAACCGATACCGACGATCTCCAGTTCACGCGTCCAACCGGTCGTGACGCCCTGAACTGCGTTGTTGACCAGAGCGCGAGTCAGGCCGTGCAACGCAGCCTGCTGATCGTTCTGGCGCAGAATGACGAGGTTCCCGTCCTGCTGCTCCACGGATATGCCGCCGGGGACCGTGGTTTCCAGCTTTCCTTTAGGACCCTGGACCGTTACGACACTGCCAGCGACGTTGATCTTGACCCCGTTCGGCACGGGAATGGGCTTTTTACCGATTCTCGACATGTTCTCTACTCTCGGCCGTCTGCTCCGAACAACGTCCGGCTTCCGGCCTGTCTAATATCTGTTCGCCTTTGTGGAGGTTCGAATCTATCCCTTCACAAAGTTAGCTGATCTCGCAAAGGATCTCGCCCCCAACGCCTTCCTTGCGCGCCTGGCGTCCCGTCATAACGCCCTTCGGCGTCGTCAGGATGTTCACGCCAAGACCACCCATCACGCGTGGAATCTCGTTGCGTCCCACGTAGACGCGGCAACCGGGCCGCGAGATACGATGAAGGCTGGAGATCGCCGCCTCGTTGTTGGCGTTGTACTTCAAGTAGAGGCGCAGAACCTTATGGCCTTCTTCCTCGGTCAGCTTGAAGTTGGAGATGTAGCCTTCTTCCTTCAGAATGCGGGCGATCTCCGCCTTCAGCTTCGAGGCCGGCACATCCACCTTCTGGTGCCGGGCAGCGATAGCGTTACGTACGCGGGTCAGGAAATCCGAGACCGGGTCGGTCAAACTCATTCTTCCACTCTCCTTGTTGCCCGTTCGCTTCTCCTCCTGGGAGAAGAACCAGCAGCAACGTTAAATCGGGTAATTGGAGGATTGTGTAATCGGGTAATTGCGAGTCGATGGCACTGCCTTCAATACCCAATTTCCCGATTACTCAATTTCAATTTCTACCAGGACGACTTGCTGACGCCCGGAACTTCGCCACGCAGCGCTAGTCCGCGGAAACAAAGACGGCAGATGCCGAACTTCCGCAGGTAAGCGCGGGAACGGCCGCACATCTTGCAGCGGTTGTGCTGGCGCGTCGAAAACTTGGGCTTCTTGTTCGCCTTGGCAATACTTGATGTTCTCGCCATTCTTGTTTAACTCTCTGCCTTCTGCTTTTCGCTTTCAGCTCTGATACTTCGAACTTTGCCGAGCTACTGGCCAGTCGCCATTAGCCAATTGCGAGGGTCTCGCTACGGACGGAACGGCATGCCCAAGTGCTTCAGCAGCGCTCGCGCCTGATCGTCGGTGGCAGCGGTCGTCACGATGGTGACGTTCATGCCCTTCAGTTTCTCAACTTTCGAATAGTCAATCTCAGGGAAGATCAACTGATCGCGCAAGCCAAGTGTGTAGTTACCGCGGCCGTCAAATGACTTCGTGCTCACACCGCGGAAGTCGCGCACGCGGGGCAGGGCGACGTTCATCAGGCGGTCGAGGAATTCGAACATGCGATCGCCACGGAGCGTAACCATGCAGCCGATCGGCATGCCTTCGCGCACCTTAAATGCGGCGATGGATTTCTTTGCCTTGGTAACGACGGGCTTCTGACCGGTGATCTGTCCGAGTTCGACAACGGCTGGGTCAAGAACCTTCGCGTTCTGTGTCGCCTCGCCCACGCCCATGTTGACCACGACCTTATGAAGTCTGGGGACGGCGTTGGCGTTCGTGAGTTCCAGTTCTTTCATCAGCGCCGGAGCGATTTCCTTCAGAAAACGCTGTCTCAGGCGCGATCCGCCCTTGATGTTTGTCTGAGGGGCAGCCTGGGATTTTTCGACGGCCGCTTCAGCTTTCTTATCCGGCTTGCCTTCGCCCTTCGCGCCCTTGGCCTTCTTCTGCTGTTTCTCGTCTGCCATTCTTCTCTGCTACCTTTCTCACGGCTTCGGGTTGGTTACCGGTTCGTGAGGTCGTCAATTGACGCCGAAGCGTCTCCTGAGCGCGGTTACCCCCACGCAGGAACTGTTTACTTGTCCAAGATCGTTCCGCACTTTTTGCAAACGCGCACCTTGCGGTCGCCACGGAGTTCGTGACCTACGCGCACCGGTCCGCAGGTGCCGCACACCAGCATCACGTTGGAGATAGCAATCCGGCTCTCCTGCTCCGCAATGCCGCCCTTCACATTCTTCTGCGGGTTCGGGCGGACGTGCTTCTTCACCATATTGACGTGCTCGACCAGGACCTTGCCGTCGCCGGGGAACACTCGTAGGACGCGCCCTTCCTTGCCTGCATCACGGCCCGCGATTACCTTCACGGTGTCGTTGCGGCGGATATCGACGTGTTTCTGTCTGACTTCTACTTGTTTTTGCATATCAGTTCTCAGCCTTGCATCGGCTATCAGTCGCCTGGTCACCGACCAAGCGCTACATCATCTGCCAGCGCGCCCTTAGATAACTTCCGGAGCGAGCGAAACGATTTTCAAGAACTTCTTATCGCGAAGTTCGCGTGCTACAGGGCCGAACACGCGAGTTCCAACCGGTTCGCCGTCAGCGTTGATCACCACCGCCGCGTTCTGATCGAAGCGGATGTAGGTGCCGTCTTTCCGGCGGGTCTCCTTGTGCGTGCGCACGATCACGGCCTTTACCACGGTGCCCTTTTTCACCTGCCCATCAGGCGAGGCTTCCTTCACAGCCGCGGTAATCACGTCGCCCAGCCCGGCGACGAGTCCCGTTGAACCGCCAAGCGGCAGAATCATCTGCAGCTTGCGGGCACCGGAGTTATCGGCCACCTCGAGCATGGTTCTCATCATCACTGCCATAATTCTGTCTCCTCAATCGAGCGTCGGGTCGCCCCGGCACGCTCCTGCGGCGTAGTAGCGTACCGTTTTAGGCCTGTGTTTCGGGAGCCTGTTCGGCCGAAAGGTCCGCGCCCGGCACCAGGGCCGCGCGGCGGAGAATCTCTTTCAACTGCCACCGCTTCAACTTGGACAGGGGCCGCGTCTCCTCGATTCGAACCACATCGCCGACATGAGCAGTGTTGTTCTCGTCGTGGGCATAAAACTTCTTCGACTTCTTCACCACACGGCGATACATCGGGTGCGCTTTCTGGCGCGTAACTTCGACCACGATCGTTTTCTGCATCTTGGTCGAAACGACGTAACCGATCTGTTCCTTGCGGCGCCCGCCGGTCGTTTGCGTTGTCGTTGTCGTGTCGGGCATTACTTCGTCTCCGTTGCTTTCTGGGCTTCGAGTTCGCGCTGGCGAAGCATCGTCTTAACGCGCGCGATGTCCTTCTTCAGCCCGCGGATCTTCTTAAGGCTCTCCGTCTGTCCCATATTCAGCTGGAACTTCAGGCGGAAGAGCTGGTCGGCCAACTCGCGCTCGTGATGGCGGAGTTCGGTTTCGGTCTGATTGCGTATCTTCTCGGCCTTCATCGCTCTCCCTCTTATGCGTGCACCGACTCGCGGTGAACAAAGCGCGTCTTAAGCGGCAGTTTGTTCGAGGCCAGCCGCATTGCTTCCTGTGCATCGGCCACGGAAACGCCTTCCATCTCAAACAGGATCTTTCCAGGACGAACAACTGCGACCCAATGATCAGGAGCTCCCTTGCCCTTACCCATACGGGTTTCTGCGGGCTTCTTGGTCACGGGCTTGTCCGGGAACAGGCGAATCCAGATCTTGCCGCCGCGCTTGATGAAGCGGGTCATGGCAACACGGCTCGCTTCGATCTGGCGGTCGGTGATGTAGCCACACTCCATCACCTTCAGGCCGTAATCGCCGAAAGAGAGCTCGGACCCGCGCCAGGCTTTGCCCTTCATGCGTCCGCGCTGCTGCTTGCGGTACTTAACTTTCTTCGGCATCAACATAACGAGTTCTCAGTTCTCGGTTCTTCGTTCTCAGTGGACGCGCGCGAACCGATGCTTTTGCGCGCCCGAACCTTGCGATGCGGTGTTGCGGTGCACCGCGAATTTCATCAGGCCCTCGCGCCTAAAACGCGGCGGCTGCTGGCTGACCCTCACGGCGCTTGGCCGGCAGGATCTCGCCCCGATAAGTCCAGCACTTCACGCCGATGACACCGTACGTGGTCTTCGCCTCGGCGAAGCCGTAATCGATGTCAGCGCGCAGCGTGTGCAGCGGCAGGCGTCCCTGCAGGTACCATTCGGAGCGCGCGATTTCGTGACCGTTCAAACGGCCGCTCACGCGAACCTTGATGCCTTTGCAGCCGAAGCGCAGCGCAGAGTCTACCGACTTGCGCATGGCGCGGCGGAAGCCTACGCGCTTTTCCAACTGCAGCGCGATCGACTCGGCCACCAGTTGGGCATCCAGCTCAGGCTTGTGCACTTCCTGGATGTCGACGTAAACGTCGCGGTTCGTGCGCTTGGCGATGTCCTGCTTCAGTTTGTCGATCTCGGCGCCCTTGCGTCCGATGATGATGCCCGGGCGGGCTGTACGAATAATGATCCGCAGCTTGTTGCCCGGACGCTCGATTTCGATCGAACTGACGCCGGCCGACTTCAGCTTGTCCTTGAGCTCATCTTTCAGCTTCTGATCTTCAAGGAGCAGCTTGTCGTAGTCGCGGTCGACGAACCACCGCGACTTCCACGGCTTAGTGACCCCAATTCGAAATCCGTAAGGATGGACTTTCTGTCCCATCGTTCCTCTCAGGGAGAGCTGATACCTTTGTTCGCCAGCCCTCGGAAAACGTTACTTTTTCTTCGCGGCCGTTTTCTTGGCCGCAGTTTTCTTTGCCGGGACCTTGCGGACCGCCTTCTTGGCTGTCGGCTTCGCCACAGTCGTTCCGGCTGCCGCACCGTTGGCGCGCGGCTTTTCTGCGAGTGCGATCTCGATGTGCGACATGCGCCGCTGATACCGGTACGCACGACCCTGAGGCGCCGGACGGATGCGCTTCATACGCGGGCCTTCGTTCGCCACAGCGCGCTTCACGTAGAGGTTGTCAACGTCAACGTCGGCACCCTTCTCCGTGTTCAGATAGTTGGCGTTCTGAATGGCGGACCGGAGTGTCTTAAGCACCTTCTCCGCGATACGCTTCTTCGTGAACGTCAACGTATTTACCGCATCTTCCACGCGGCGGCCCCGGATGAGATCAAGCACCAGGCGCGCCTTCTGCGGAGAAACGCGGACGTACCGCAATTCCGCTCTATATTCGGCTGTCGTCTCTGCCATTGCTCTCACTCCTCGTTACGGCCGCGGCGCCGCTTTGGCCGCCGATTCCGTCGCCGCTTTCACCGAGTGCCCCTTGAAGGTGCGGGTGAAGCTGAACTCGCCAAGCTTGTGGCCCACCATGTTTTCCGTGACGTACACCGGGATGAACTTCTTCCCGTTGTGCACCGCGATGGTGTGGCCCACCATTTCAGGAATGATGGTCGACCGACGGGACCATGTGCGCAGGACCTTCTTGTCGTTGCGCGCATTCATGTCCTCGATCTTCACCACCAGGTGCTGATCAACAAAGGGACCTTTTTTCGTTGAGCGTGCCATATCTACTTATTCCTGCGGTTGACAATGAACTTGTCGGTCCGCTTGTTGTTACGGGTCTTGTAACCGCGGGTGGGCTGTCCCCACGGAGTGACAGGGTGACGGCCACCGCTCGTCTTGCCTTCGCCGCCGCCGTGCGGATGGTCGACCGGGTTCATAACGACGCCGCGGTTATGCGGACGGCGTCCCAGCCAGCGGGTACGCCCGGCCTTGCCGATCGAGATGTTCTCGTGATCGAGATTGCCAACCTGACCGATGGTCGCGGCACAATCGACGAGCACGCGGCGCGTTTCTCCGGAAGGCAGCTTGAGCAGAGCATAGTCGCCTTCTTTTGCCACCAGCTGCGCCTGCGCGCCTGCGGAGCGCGCCATCTGCGCACCCTTGCCGGGCTTCAACTCGATGGCGTGTACCACCGTGCCGGAGGGGATATTGCGGAGCGGCAGCGAGTTGCCCACGATGATGTCTGCATCCGCGCCGCTCAGGACGGTCGCACCCACATTCAGTCCGTTTGGGTGCAGGATGTAGCGCTTCTCGCCATCGGCATAGCTCAGCAACGCGATGCGCGCCGAACGGTTCGGATCGTACTCGATCGAGACGACCTTCGCCGGAATGCCGGCCTTGTCGCGCTTGAAATCGATGATGCGGAGCTTGCGCTTGTGTCCGCCGCCACGGAACCAGATGGTCTGGTCACCGCTGTTGCGACGTCCGCCGCTCGACTTCTTCGAGACGGTCAGCGGTTTGTGTGGCTTATCCGTCGTCAAATCGTCATTCACCAGCGTCGTCTTGAAGCGCTGTGACGGGGTAAGCGGTCTATAAGTCTTAATCGCCATAGTTCACTCTTTTTCGGCTTGGCACTCAGCGATTTCCGCTTTGTGAATTCTGAGTGCTGATTGCTTCTCTACAGGTTCTGTGCGTACTCCGGCATCTTTTCGCCGGCCTTCAGCCGCACGTAAGCTTTCTTCCAGTCGGGGCGGAAGCCGGTAAACTTGCCGCGGCGGCGCTCCTTGCCCAGGAAGTTCGCTGTACGTACTTTGTCCACTTTCACTTTGAAAATGGTCTGCACAGCCTGCTTGATCTCGGTCTTAGTCGCATCAGCTGCCACCTGGAACACCAGCGTCTGTTCCGTTTCCTTGACGCCAAGTCCCTTTTCAGTGATGACCGGCTTGCGAATGATCTGATAGGCCGATTTCATTACGCCACCTCCGCCGCACGCCGCTTGGAGGCCGTTGCCTTCAGCGACTCCTGCAATTTCTCCAAGGCCGGTCGCGAGAAGATCGCGCGATCGTACCGGAGCAGGTGGTACGGGTGTACCTCGTTACCACGCACCAACTCGACGCCCTTGAGGTTGCGTGCGCTCAAGATCAAATTCTTGGCGTCCTGGTTATTCGCCTCGATCAAAACGGCGGTGCCGTCGACCTTAAGAACATCCAGTGCTTTGCGCAGCGCCTTTGACTTCACTTCAGCAAGGTCAAAGGCATCGATAACCACAAGCTTGTTGTCTTGAAGCTTTGCCGCTAAGGCAGAGCGCAGTGCCCCAAACAGCTTCTTGCGGGGGAACTGGTAGTCGTAGCTGCGCGGCTGCGGTCCATGAACCGTGCCGCCGTGCCGCCACAGTGGCGAGCGAATCGAGCCAACGCGCGCGCGTCCGGTGCCCTTCTGACGCCAGAGCTTCTTGCCGGAGCCGGACACCAGTTTGCGGTTCTTCGTGGCGTGGGTCCCGGCCCGCATTCCCGCTCGGTAGTGCTTTACCGCTTCCCAGAGCAGGTCCTCGTTGACCGCGCCAAACACCTCGTCGGCCAGATCCAGAGTGCCGACTTTTTCGCCGCTCAGGTTGAGTACGTCAATGGTTGCCATGTCTCGTTCCGTCTCGGGGCGGATAATTTGTTCCCGCCCCGCTGTAATTCGTTAATCGCTTGCTGCGGATCAAACCGCACGAAGCGTTATCACTATTTCTTCTTTGCAGCGCGCTTCGAAGCCTTCAACGGGTTCACTGCGCCACCTTCGCCCGAGAATCCACGACGCTCGCGCGGCGGCTTCACGGCCTTTTTGATCAGCACGTAACCGCCCTCGGGGCCTGGCACAGAGCCTTCGATCACGAGGAGATTGTCTTCCGTGTCGATGCCAAGAATTCGAAGGTTGCGAACCGTCTTCTGCTCGACCCCCATGTGACCCTGCATGCGCATGCCAGGGAAAACGCGGGACGGAAATGCCGAAGAACCGATCGAGCCGTTGATCGTGAACATTGAGCCGTGCGACTTGGCGCCCCCAGCGAAGTGGTGCCGCTTCACAACACCTGCGAAGCCACGACCCTTGCTTGTGCCGACGATGTCGACGAACTTCTCGCCATCGAAAATATCGACCAAGACGCGATCGCCGACCTTCACGCCATCGCCGTCAGCGGCCTGCGTTCCGGGAGCAGGGATCTCGATGCCAACCTCTTTCAACAGCTTCATTGGCGGCAAGTCGTTCTTTCCGAGATGACCGCGCATCGGCTTCGTCAACCGAGATTCTTTAACAAACTCGACCAGACCGATCTGGGCAGCGTCATAGCCGTCCTTGACCTGAGTCTTGCGTTGGGTCACAACGCACGGGCCAGCTTTCAGGACGGTGCAGGGGCGGACGTCGCCCTTCTCATCGAACAACTGCGTCATCCCGACTTTCTTTCCAAGAATTCCAGTTACAGGCATGTTTTCCTCAACTCCGCTTCCCAGTCGGGCCGCAGCCCGGGGAGCTTTCACTCCACGGAAGCTTTGTTATTGGGCTCGGCTCTTGGCTGTAGCCGAAACGCTAAAGCCAATCGCGGTTCTCTTACTTATGTTCTTTTCCGAATGCTTTGATCTCCACATCCACGCCGGCGGGAAGATCGAGCTTCATCAGCGCGTCCACCGTCTGCTGCGTCGGCTCAAGAATGTCGAGCAGACGCTTGTGGGTGCGAATCTCAAACTGTTCGCGTGACTTCTTGTCCACGTGTGGTGAACGGAGCACGCAGTACTTGTTCTTCACGGTAGGCAGCGGGATCGGTCCCGCAACCTGGGCGCCCGTCCTGCGCGCTGTCTCCACGATCTCGCCAGTGGACTGGTCGAGCACGCGGTAGTCGTAAGCCTTCAGGCGAATTCGAATTCTTTCTTTGCCAATCACGATAGTTATCTCGTTAAAAGAGCTTGCGGCTGACTGCGTGCCGCGGATGATCTTGTGTGGGGACGGAGCTATGCTCCGTCCCACGTGGAACTACTTAATGATTTCGCTGATCGTGCCGGCGCCGACCGTGCGGCCGCCTTCGCGGATAGCGAAGCGCAGACCCAACTCCATGGCCACCGGGGTGATCAACTCGATTTCCAGCTGTACGTTGTCGCCCGGCATCACCATCT
>DASPIK010000018.1:0-20820 GCA_035629075.1 Terriglobales bacterium
GCAAAGTCTTGTAGAGCAGAAAGCCCGATTCAAAGTCGCTGCCACTCGGCGAGTACTCGATCGTTGCAACACGGTTGCGCAGGTTCAGCCGCTTCGATCGCTCGTCGGATTTTGATAGTAGACGAACGAGTCGCCGCCGCAGGTTCGCCGTCTTGCTGACGTATGGCTCGGCCTTCACCTCATGTCCGCGAAGCACAAAAACCGCAGGCGCATCCGGAACAGACGCGAAGACGCCTTCATCGTGATCGGGATCGAAGGTAAGACGAACCGAAAGCACAAACAGATTTTACTGGAGATGCGGCTGAGGTGATCGCCCGATAACCCGATCACGCGATGGCCCGGCGGCCCGATGCCCCGGTGGCCTTCAGTCCCCGTGCCCGACCGGCACCTTTTCGAATGTCCGCAGAAACTCGCGCTTCTTGTCCTCTGGCAGGAACGACGCGCGGAACGAGTTCATTGCTAGCTGTTTCAGTTCTTCATCTGTGAAGCCGAACAAGTCTTGCGCGATCTGGTACTCCTGCGTGAGGGACGTGCCGAACATAGCAGGATCATCGGTGTTTAGCGTCATCAGCAATTTTTCATCGAAGAACTCGCGCACAGGATGTGCGCCGTAACCGTCACAGCAGCCCGTGCGGACGTTGCTGGTGATGTTTACCTCGACGGGAACCTGCGTGTCGCGCAGGTGGCTGATTAGCTCGCGGTCCTGGTGCGAAGTCAGGCAATGCCCGATGCGCTCCGATCGCAAGGCCTTCAACGCGCCCCAGACAGACTGGGGCCCCATGCTTTCTCCGGCATGGCACGTCAGCCGCATACCGTAATTCGCTGCCGAAGCATAAACTTCGCGGAACAGTTCCGGTGCCGCCCGCCTCTCGTCGCCACCGATACCGAACCCAACCAGGTTGCGGTCCATGAACTTGGCCGAGCAATCAACCACACTCTGCGCCGCTTCCGGTCCGAAATGCCTCACCGCATCGGCGATCCAGAGGACGGATACGCCGAAGTCACGCTCGCCTCGAATGCGTCCGCGCTCGAGGCCTTCAAATATCTCGTCCCACCGGCGTCCCCAATAAAGGCACGTGCCCACCGCCACGAACACCTCTGCATGCAGCACATTCTCGCGCCGCAAGCGCTCCATCAGGCGGTACGTAATTAGTTCGTAGTCGTCCGGAGTTTGCAGATGTTCCGTGATCCCCCGAAAGCACATCAGAAATCCGGTGAAATCCGTGTACTCGTAAAGCTTGCGTACATCAACCGAATCGAGTTCCTGGCCGTGGTTGCGGGCCAGTTCCACGACCGTTTCAGGCTCGATTGCGCCTTCCAGGTGCAGGTGCAGCTCAGCCTTTGGCAGCGCGAGCACAAACGGGCTCGGCTGCTTCCCGATGTTCTCTGCTGGAGGTCCGCTAACTCTGTTCTCTTCCATTAAACCGTCCGCACACTTCTGCAAATGCCTTCCGTCCAGCTTAAACAGTCAGATGCACTCCAACAAGCCTCCTAAGCCTTGCGTATCGAAGGACGGATCGACGACTACGTCTCCTGGATGTCGAATTTCAAAGTTCTGCTTTGAGGCGGATGAAAGAGGTAGCAGATGAAAAGGGCAGACGGAGACGTAAGCGCCGTGCTCGTTCCGGAGGGACGCGGCGTTTAGCCCGGGACGAAGTCCTGGGACCGATCGCAATCCATCTCAAACTGCCGTAGGCACGACCGAGTCCACACCTAGAACCTCCCCAAAAAGGGCCTAACACCACGCTTCGCCTTCTCACGACGGCTATACTGGATTCACTTCTTGCGCCATGAGTACTCTCCGCTTCCCTGCCACGATTCGTGTCTTCGTCGCGTTCTGCGCCTTCAGCAGCCTTTTATGCGCGCAAACCGCCCCCGCGCTACGGGCGCTGCCGCAGCCTGCCCCACACGTGGAAGCAACCGGTATTGAAGGCCCGCAAAGTCCCTCAACCTCCCGCTTTCTCAAAATGACGACGGCCATCGGCGACGACTACTTCGACGGCCGCGACTCGCGTGGACGCGTTCGTCGTCACCTGAACATCGCACGCAAAGCGGGCGTCAGCTATCTGCGCTTTGGTTTCAGTTGGAACGGCGTTGAACCCGCGCAAGGTGAATACCGCTTCGAATTCTGGGACATGCTGGTTGAGGAGGCCGGGCGCGCAGGCATCCAGTTGATGCCCTACATCGCCTATACGCCTGAGTGGGCAGCGCGCAGCGAACAGGACTTCTGGAAGCAACCTCCGAAAGACCCGGCGCTCTATACCACGATCGTGCGCAAGCTGGTTGAACGCTACCGCGGAAAAATTCGAATCTGGGAGCTCTGGAACGAACCGGACAATCTTGAGTACTGGACCGGCACGGCCGACGAGTTCGCCGCCACCATGATCCCCGCTGCTCTCGCCGCCCGCGAAGTCGCGCCCGAAACAACCTTGGTGCTCGGCGGCCTGACCCAGGGCCCCGGAGAGTTCTTCCAAAAGCTCATCCGCGATCACCAAATCGAGCGCTATTTCGACGTGCTCGCGCTCCACGCCTACCCGGAATCGTGGCACGAACTGCGCGCCGAAACGGTATTTCAACAAGTGCTGCCGGAAATGCAGCGAGTCGCGCAACAGTCCGGGCGCCCCGTGTGGCTCAACGAGATGGGCTACGCCGACTACCGTTTCGCACCGAACAAGGCATCGCTATACGGGACCAGCGCCTACTACAACTACGAACACACCCAGCGCTACGCCGCCGACTTCCTTTTCAAGTCCTACACCATGACACTTGCCTCCGGCGCGCCGATGGCGGGCTGGTACCGCATCGACGACTTCGTCGAGAGTGACCCGCGCATGCCTTCCGACAAAGTCCATCATCACTTGGGCGTGACCGACATCAGAGGCAAGCCGAAACCGGCCTTTTACGCATTAAAGTTCTTCAACACCCTGTTCGCCAGCCCCACGCGTGTTGTGTGCAGCCCGCAGGGACCGGCACTGTGCGCAACTCAGGAAGACTCGGTGACACCGGCAAGCGACGTAGCGCCGGCGGCCCGCCGGCTGTCGCGAGGGCGGCCCGCCCTCGCTGCAACCGAGACTTCCCAGTCCACGGTCAACATCTTCCAGCGCAAAGACTCGACCCTCATCCTCACCGGATGGCTGCGCAGTTCAAATCACAACGAAGTTGCGAGCCACACAGGCATGGAACAAGACCGTCGCCGCGAGCGCATCAACATACAACTGCCTTGCACGGCGCACACGGTCCGCACCTTCGATGCGCTCGGAAAGCAACTTTCAACCAGACGCCTAAACAGCAGCACCTTGCCGGACGTCATTCTCACCGGCGACCGCGTCTTCATCGCCAAGGTAACTTGCCGTCCAGCGACACGGCCATGAGCGCGAATCAGAATAAAGCGGAGCAGAGCAAGGGTGCCGCACCCTCCCAGGAAGGGGAGGGTGCGTCCATGGGAACTCACCAAACTAAAACATCCCGTCCCGCAGATTGATCCCGTGCTCGATGTACGCCTTCATACAGCACACCATGTGCATCCAGCCCTGCGCGTTGCTGTATGAACTGTCCAGGTCTTTCTGGTTTTCTTTCCAGCCCGACTCGGCGATCTTCACAAGCGTTGATCCGGAATCAATCGAGTCAAACGTCATCTCGATCGTCGTGTTATACGGCCGATCCATTGCCTGCCACTCCAGCACGATTCGCTGGTTCGGCTCGACCTTCGTCACGGCGACCTCGATGTCCTCAGGATAGTCCGCAAACCTCCAGATCACCTTCTTGCCTTCGTCGAGCGGTCCGCTTGCTCCACCGGTTGTGAAATACCCGCTCAACGTCTTCGGATCGTAGACAGCGTTGAACACTTCCTGAACAGGTCTCCGTATCTTGGCCTGAACCTGAAACTTGAGATCCATATTTCCTCCACGTCGGGAACGAATATTATGTTATGTTTTTATAACATGTCAAATCGCCGCAGCGACGATCTCGTCTTCAAAGCGCTCGCCGACCGGCGACGACGTGAGATCCTGGACCTGCTGCGAGACGCTCCCCGCACCACCGGCCAGCTCTGCGACCATTTCCGCAAACTCGACCGCTGCACCGTCATGCAGCACATGCGCGTGCTTGAGAAAGCGGGCCTCATCATCGTCAAGCGCGAGGGCCGTTTACGCTGGAACTACCTCAATGTTCTGCCCATCAGGGAATTACATGACCGCTGGATCAGCAAGTATGCGGTCGCCGCCGTCGATCTGCTGGCGCGACTCAAGCGCGATCTGGAGGGAGGAGGGGAAGCAGTATGAGTAATGAGTAACGAGAACGAGTGATTGGTTGAGTATGCGAATCACTTCTGACATCCGCTCTCATCGGCGGCCTCGTTCTCAATGGCCCGATCGCCGATGGTCCAATCGCCCGATACTCGATACTCGTTACTCGTTACTTATTACTTGTAGCAGTGACTAACTACCGCTTCACTGCGAACTCGCTGTGCCTTCGGCTGTAGAAGAAGTAGATCACCATTCCAATGATCAGCCACACGATGAACCCAAGCCAATTCATGATGGTCAGGCCAGCCATCAGCAGCACACACATAAAGATCGCTGCGGCTGGCGCAATCGGGCCTCCCGGCACGCGGAACCCGCGATGCCGGTTCGCCTCGCGCTTGCGCAGGATCAGCACGCCGAGCGCTACCAGTGAAAAGGCGAACAGAGTGCCGATATTCGACAGATTGGCCAAGGTCCCGATATCCAGCAAGCCTGCCGGGATGCCGACCGCGAAACCAGCAATCCAGGTCGCGACATGCGGCGTGCGGAACCGCGGATGCACGGCGCTGAACACCTTGGGCAGCAATCCGTCACGCGACATAGCGAACCACACGCGCGCCTGACCAATCTGGAACACGAGCAATGACGAGATCATGCCCATGATCGCGCCGAACAACACGCCAGCGCGTATCCAGCCGAGGTTGTAGTTCTTCAAGACTTCCACTACTGGAGCCGCCGGATCGAGCGTGTTCCACTTCGCCATGCCGGTCAGCACCACGACGACGGCGACGTACAGGATGGTGCAAATTACCAGCGTGGCAATGATGCCGATGGGCACATCGCGCTGAGGGTTCTTTGCCTCTTCAGCGGCCGTCGATACCGAGTCGAAGCCAATGTAGGTAAAAAAGATAATCGACCCGCCGGTCAGCAGGCCTGCCCATCCGTTCGGGAAATAAGGCACCCAGTTGTCGGTCTTGATGTAGGTTGCGCCGGCGCTTATGAACGCAAGAATGGCCGCAATCTTCAGCAGCACCATGATGTTGTTCGTGGTGGCCGATTCCTTGATGCCCCGCACCAGGATGACAGTCAGGATCATCACGATCAGGAACGCCGGCAGGTTGAACGCGCCGTTGAACCGCCAGCCTTCCGCCACCGGGACGAAAGTCGGACTGATCCATTGTTGGCCCAGGTGAATTCCGAACAGATCAAGCAAGTTGACGATGTGCGCGGAAAAGCCGACACCCACGGCCATATTGCTGACCGCATATTCCAGGATCAAGTCCCAGCCGATGATCCACGCGATCAACTCGCCCATCGTGGCATACGTGTACGTGTACGCACTGCCTGCGATCGGGATCATCGACGCCATCTCTGCGTAACACAGAGCGGTGAACGCACACGCAATGGCGACCAGCACGAACGACAGCGCGATCGAAGGCCCTGCTCCCGGGCGGCCGAAAGTGGCCGAGCCATGGATCAGGTATTCGAGAATCGGCGCGTGCCACACCGAAGGTGCCGTGAACTGCTCGCCGCGAATGGCCGTGCCGATAACCGTGAAAATGCCCGAGCCAATCACGCCGCCGATTCCTAGCGACGTCAGCGCAATCGGACCAAGCGTCTTCTTAAGCCGGTGCTCCGGTTGTTCCGACTCGGCGATCAGTTTGTCGATGGATTTGCGCGCAAAGAGCTGGCTTGAGGGTGTCGGGCTGCCAGCCGTCGAGGACTTCTGGTGCGTCAGTGGTGGTTGTGCCAAGGAGGTGTCCTGGAAGGTTTCAAAGTTTCAAGGTTTCATAGTTGAAAGCTCTGGGATTGGCCCAAGTCAACTCTGAAACCTTGAAACCTCTGGAACCTTGAAACGTGGTTTGTTACCGCTTCGACTGGCCGCGAACCATCTTCTTAACCTTTTTCTTGGCCGATCCACGTGCCACGGTCCGCTTCGCTTTGGGAGCGGCCTTCTTGCGGGCTGTGCGCTTCGCTTCCTTACGTGCTTCCTTATCCAGTGCTTTCGTGTTTGGCATCGTTGTCCTTTGTATATGTCTGGGCGAATCCGCCCGCTATTTCGCGCGTGACCTCATACTACTTTTGCCCGCGCATACTTCTCCACCAGCTTTTAAAGCTGAACTCGAAGATTTTACAGTAATCTGCGCGCGACCGTCCGTACCTTTCTCACGAAGCGAGCCAAACCAAGCTGATGGTGGCCCATTCAAGCTTCTTTTGCTTGAGTGGGGTAAACAACCACGTGGGACTAGTCACACCGGCCGCAGCACGTATACCACCCAGGGCGCGATCTCAGTCTCGTTCACCCACTCGTACGGCTCGTCACCAGTCGCCAGCGGCTTCTTCATCTCAACAATTTCCAGACCGGCCTTTTCGTAAACTTCGGAGTAAGCCTCATGCGTCCACACGATGTCCTCGACCGGACGCTGGTCCGTGTGGTCGGTCACGATGATCTTCACCTTCTCGCCGCTCTTGGCCAGACGGTTCGCTTCTGCAAACTCCTTCGTCGAAAACGACGCCCACTCGTGCCAGTAGATCTGCGGGGCCGAAACAACGCTGATCAGCCGCCCCGTCGGGTTCAACAACTGGCGCAGCTCCGTGAACAACGGCACCTTGTTTTCGGCGGGTATGTTGTCGAAGGTAAACATCGAGAGCACGAGATCAAACGTGCCTTCGTCCGAAGCCAGCGCGCTCAGATCCCCATCCCCGACCAGTCGATAGTCACCCTCAGGATCGTGCTGTCGTGCGCGCTCCAACATCTCCGGCGAAATATCTACGCCCACAACCTCGAACCCGTTGCGTTTCAGAAACCGAGCAGACCGTCCCGTACCACAACCGAAATCGAGCGCCTTTGTGCCGGACACGTGCTGCGCAAACAGCTCCGGCAGGTCGCGATAGGCCAGCAGATACGTCCCCGCAAACTGAAGCTGATCGTAAGCCTTAGCGCGGATTAGGTCCTGGTAGCAGTTGGTGAGCGTCGTTGAATCCTTCGAATACTCGCCTTTAACTTCGCTCCACCGCAGTGCCTGGCGGAGGTCATCAAAACACTCAATGCAGACCCACTCGTAGTCAGCCCCGTAGCGATAGCTTTCTGTGGTAGCGTACCCGATGTGTTCGACTCCTGGATCCTCCCCCTCTGAAAATCTTTTCCAGCATGCGGAACAATGGTCGTGGTCCCATTCTGGGCTCGGAGCAAGGTAAGGCTTCTTGACAAATGTCTCGCCGCGCAAGCGCTCGACGTTCGCGATTCTCCAGTCAACGCTGATCACGCTTTCTCCAATTGCGCGTACTTTTCAACCAGCTTCTTAATACCGAATCGCGGGAATTGTACCGTGAGTTTGGCCGAATCGCCTTCACCTTCGCGCTGATACACCGTGCCCTCGCCGTACTTCGGGTGGCGCACCTTCTGTCCCGGCCTGAATCCTGTACTCCCCGTCGGCTCAGGGACGCTCGCCTTTAACGCGTCCTTGTTGATGGTGAACTTCTTGCCCCGGGACGCGAAGAACTCCGCGATGTTGTCGATCGAGTTGTAAGCCGGACCACTCTGCGCTCCCGAACGGATCGGAATTGACCCGCGCCCGTTCCGCCTCCGCGGCGTCTGCCCGTTGGCGTATGACCCGCCACGAGACTGGGGCCCCCATCCTTCGCGCATCGAAGGGTGGGTCCTTTGACTTTGATCCTCGTTCTCGTAGTCGTAGTGCCGCGAGCCGTACTCATCGCCGTACCCCTGCGATCCCGCACCATACGCGTCGCGATACGCCGTCCCGATGCCCATGCTCGGAATTCGCGGCGAACCGAGGTCCTCCATCAACTGCGGCGGGATCTCCTCCAGGAACCGCGACGGCACGCTGGCCTCAGGCATGTCCGTGCCCCAGCGCCTGCGATAACGGGCGCGCGTGATGACGAGCGTATCCATCGCTCGGGTCATGCCCACATAGCAAAGACGCCGCTCTTCCTCGATGCCGTCCGGATCGTTGAACGTGCGCGAATGTGGGAACAGGCCCTCCTCGAGGCCGACCAGGAACACCAGCGGGAACTCAAGTCCCTTCGCAGCATGCAGAGTCATCAACGTGATCTGAGCCTTTTCATCATACTGGTCCGCATCCGACACCAGCGCCGCATGGTCCAGGAACTCGCCCAGCGTCTCGCCGCGATCCTTCGAATCCATTGCGGCATTCACCAGTTCGTGCAGGTTCTCTATGCGCGCCTGCGCCTCCGGCGTGTCCTCCGCCTCCAGCATCTTCACGTAACCAGTTCGGTCGATGAGGAACTTCAGTATCTCCGCAACCGAAGCAGGACCATCGGGAGAATCGGGCGATTGAGCCATCGGGCCATCGGGCGATTGCGCTTCATCAGATGAACGAATGGACGGATGCACGGATGGACTTCCGCTCTTATCCCCGGCTTCGTTCTTCGATGACCCGATGGCCCGATGACCCGATTCCTTGGCTCCGCCGAAGCTGAACGAAATATCCGACAAGTCGACTTTAGGTTGTAGCGCCGGCGGCTCGGGGTTCCCGAAACGCGCGCTTTTCGCGTTTTGGGGTGACTCGCCGGCTGTCGCGCGGGCGGCCTCGCCCGCGCCAACTCCAGTGGACTGGCCGAACTCGAACGACGTGTCCGCCTCTTCGTTCATCCCGAAATCAAACACAATGTTCTCGTCCGGAATTTCAATCGCCGCCGGTTTTGGCGCATCCTCGGCAGACGCAGCAATGGCATCCACCCCTGCCGTCGCGTCCATCTGCTCCTCAAATTTGCCCAGCAGCAGGGCGCGTGCATCGCAGATAATCTCGCGGAATGCTTTCAACCCGTTGACAGCCCGCATGGGCAGCAGTCGGCGCTCGATCGCCTCCCCGATGGCGTTCCACAGCGACATCCCCGTCTCAAGCGCCATCCGCTCGACGTTCTCCATCGTCTGCTTGCCCAGACCACGCGCAGGCGTGTTGATCACACGTTGCAGCGCAATCGAATCGTCCGGGTTATGCACCACCTTCAGGTACGAGATCATGTCCTTGATCTCAGCGCGCTCGTAGAACGAGAACCCGCCCACCACGTGGTACTTCAGGCCGTAACGCCGCAGCGCTTCTTCAAACAACCGCGAGGTCGAATTCACGCGATACAGAATCGCGACTTTCGCATCATCGCCATTTTCAAGCTGCTGGCGCACGTACTTGTTGATGTAGTCGGCCGTGAACAGCGCCTCGTTCTCGCCATCGGGCGCTTCGTAGAAGCCGATCATCGAGCCGCCCTGCCGCGACGTGAACAGGTTCTTGCCCTTGCGTTTAACGTTGTTGCTGACCACCGCGCCCGCCGCACTCAGGATGTTCTGCGTCGAACGGTAGTTCTCCTCGAGGCGGATGATCTTGGCGTTCGGGAAATCCTGCTCGTACTCGAGAATGTTGCGGATGTCGGCCCCGCGCCACGAATAGATCGACTGGTCTTCGTCACCAACCACGCACAAGTTGCGCCGCTCGCCCGCCAGCATGCGCATCATCTCGTACTGCGGACGGTTCGTATCCTGGTACTCATCTACCAGGATGTAACGGAAGCGCCGGTTGTAATACTCGCGTACTTCCTGCACCGACTTCAGCAACCGCACGGCTTCCAGCAGCAGGTCGTCGAAGTCCATGGCGTTCGACTTCGCCAGCTCCTGCTTATAGATCTGGTAGATGTGCGCGATCTTCTCGGTCTTCGGGTCCCCCGAATTCAAGTACACATCTTGGGGATCCATCATGTGGTTCTTGGCCCACGAGATCTTTGACAGGATGGCCGACGGCTTCGTCTCTTTATCGTTCAGCCCCAACCGACGCATCGCGGCCTTCACCACCGCCTGCTGGTCGGCCTCGTCATAAATGACAAAGTCCTTGCGCAGGCCCTTGCCGTTGATCTGCAGCTTTTCGATATCGCGCCGCAGCACGCGCACGCAGAATGAGTGGAACGTCGAAATGACGGGCTTGCCAAACATGCGCCCACCGCACATCTTCTCGACGCGCTCGGCCATCTCGGCCGCGGCCTTGTTGGTGAACGTCACCGCCAGGACAGACTCCGGCTGAATCCCCAGATCCTCGATCAGATGGGCGATTCTGTACGTAATAACGCGCGTCTTGCCGGAGCCCGCACCAGCCAGGATCAGTACCGGCCCCTCGGTGGTCTCAACGGCTTCGCGCTGCTGGGGATTAAGTCCTTGTAGCAATGACAACGGATGGTGCTCCAAAAATTCGTTAGTTGTTGGTCGTTAGTCGCTGGTCAAAAGGAACATCTCTGGCGTTGATTGCTGTATGCCTGATCTCGGCTGTAATCGTGCCGGGCGGGGACAACTTTTGCTGCACGAAGTCTGCTTTCCCAACGACTAACGACCAACGACTGCGTTCCTACTGCGTAACCCCGCCCCGCTCCGCATCTCTGAGGCTCTTACACTCCCGGCACGGGCACCACTCGCGCAGAAACTCCCAGGAATAGATTCCGGCCTCGTGCTGGTCATTCCACGAGAACCGTATGGCGTACCGGCCCACTCCGGCGGTTTCCGTCGGCTTCACCGCAGGCTTGAACATCGGCAGCGCCCCCGGATTCTGCTTCTCCGGTTCTCCAGGCAGCCGTCCTTCTTTCTCACGCGCGTCGTCGCACATCGCACAGGGGCACGCGTCGCGCAGGTACTGGAAGGTGTAATGGCTCTTGTGCCCGTCCTTCCACTCAATGTCCATGCCATTGCCCGTTGAAACGTTCACTTTCACGGACTTAGGCTGCACAGCCGCGCTCGGCACCGACTGCAGCGGCGTGACTTGCCTCTCAGAACTTTCTGCCATGTAGTTAGTATAAACGGGCGGCGTAGCCCCGTAGGGGCGACATAGTAGTGTTGAAACCCGACCACTCGATGACCGGATGGCCCGATGATCCGGTGGCCCGATCACCCGATCTCTAGTTCACCAACTCCCTCACATCCAGCGGCACGCCTTTGTCCTCGTCCCGTCCCAGCGATATCGCCCCGGTCATGCACTGGTCCACGCACACGCCGCAGCCCATGCACTTCGCCCACACCAGGGTTGCGCACCCGTTCACCTTCAAAGCATCGAACGGACATACCTGCTCGCAGAGGCCACACGCGTTACATAACTCGGACTCTATGACCGCCACATAGCCCGACGACGCGACCATGCCCACGCCGTATTTCGTCATCATCTCGATGCCGCCGCAGCAGCATTTGCAACAGTTGCACAGGGCATAGAAGCGGTTCCCGATCACGTCCTTGAACCATGCTGAATGCACGTGGCCGCGCTCGTGTTCGGCTTTCAGCAACTCCAGCGCTTCCTCCTGTGTCAGGCGGCGGCTGTTGTGCGGGTTGTGCTCCAGGATGAACTGCACCGAGTTCCCCATCACCATGCATACCTGCGTCGGACTGCACGGGTTCTCCCGCGCGTGGCGGCACGCGCACTCGTATGCAGCGATCTCGGGTGAGGCGTTCAGGATAAAGTCGCGAGCCATCGGGTACGGGATGATCTGCTCCAAGTCGCGCCGGATCGGAGTGTCCAGTTGCACTATGGCCTTCGCCTGCTCGTGTGTGAGCACCTTGCCGTGGTACTTGTCCGCGAGCCGTTGCCGTCCCTGATCGCTCAATCGCGGCACGATCTTGTGCATCAGCACCCGGATGTACTGGTTGGTCCAACGCCCGTAAACGTACCCTTCCAACGGATCGAGGTAGCGGCGGCGGCCCGCCGGCTGTCGTGAGGGCGTCTCGCCCTCGCCTCGCGAACGCCTCGCACCCCCAGGCAACGACCGCGCGGTCGAGGGCAGCAACAGATGTCCACGCTCGCCGACCAGCCACACGCCAGCCACAAGTGCCAACAGTACGAAAACGACACAGACAAGCACGATTGCCGCGGTCGCCATAAATCACCCCACGTGATGAGGCTATACCAACGCAAAACACCGCGGGCATGCAATCGCCTCACTGACCACCAGCGCAATGCCAAAACGGCACTACAACACCGTTCGGCGACTGCACTCCTGCCTCACTCGCCTTCGTTTCCTTTGCGCGCGCCCTTCGCGTTGCTCAACTTCAGCGCGCACAGCGGAAACCGCATACAATACCCCCGCCATGGCAAGCAGGCTGCAGCGCTTCATGCTCCGCGCCGTCAACTACTGGCCTCCGTTCTTCGGTGCCGGAATCCGCGTTACCTATCGCAACCCAACGCTCACCGCCGTCGATGTCGAAATGCGCCTCCGCTTCTGGAACCGCAATTACGTCGGCACGCACTTCGGCGGATCGCTTTACAGCATGGCCGACCCGTTCTTCATGCTCATGCTCCTCCAGAACCTCGGCCCTGAATACATCGTATGGGACAAGGCGGCCACCATCCGCTTCCGCAAGCCCGGCCGCGGCACCGTCCGTGCGCAGTTCCGCCTCACCGATGCGCAGATCGCCGCAGTCCGCGACGCGGCCGACGCGAACGAGAAGTTCGAGCCCACCTTCACCGTTCAGATCACGGATCTAAACGGTGAAGTCGTCGCCGAAGTCGATAAGCTGCTTTACGTCCGCAAGCGTGAGCAAACCATTCACAGAAAAAGTTAAGGCCGCCATTACTAGCGGCCTTCTTTGCGCAGCGCTTCACCCCCGAGACGCTGCATTCTAAGGCTAGAGCTAACCGGAAGCCAAGTCACTCTTCAGAGTTGATGCATTTTGGCGTGAGTACTAGCCTGGCGGCAAATTCAAAGTTTCTATAGGTACCATCGGCTCCACTTATGATTCGACGGTCATGCGTGGGCGTACCACGTTTCGTTGCGGGCGAAGCGCCGCCACAGACAACCTGCCCGCGGCTCGATTCCTCTAGTTTCGTAACACCCAACAATAAGGAGTTCTCATGCCAGCTGACATGCAACGCTGCATCCAAGACTGCGTGCAATGTGCCCAGATCTGCGTGCAAACCGTTCAGCATTGCCTTGAGAAAGGCGGCAGACACGCAGCGCCGGACCACATTCGTACGCTCTCCGATTGCGCCGATATTTGTGGCACCAGCGCCAGATTCATGCTGCGCGGCTCCGAACTGCACACCGAGACCTGCCGCGCCTGCGCCACTGTTTGCGAACGCTGCGCCGAGAGCTGTGAACGAATCGCAGATGACGAGGTCATGCGCCGCTGCGCCGACGTGTGCCGTCGCTGTGCTCAGTCCTGCCGCGAGATGGCCGGCGCGACTCCCACTATCAGGGCCGCCTGAGCGCCTCTGGGACCACCGTGTGACCGCAACAGAAAAGAGCCTGAAGCAGTTCGCCTCAGGCTCTGATTCTTTCTAAACAACGCGTGATGGTGCCCCACGCTCGCGCCGGGCATTTCGGCGCTAGGGTGGTCAGCAATCAATTGAGCACTGTCACTAAGCCACCACACCCTTCGACTTCATCAGTTCGCCGAACGCCTTCCACTTCGCCTCATCCATTCCTCGCGATGAGAACAGTGTCACGCCCGGAGCGCCGCCTGCCAGTGCGGCTTCCACCAATTTGTTCACCATGGCGGCGTCAACGTCATGCACGAAAAGTCCGCTATACACTGGCCCCTTCGCCGTGCTGACACCTTCCTTCGTCTGCTCCGTCACCCACTCCGGCCCTGCCTCGTAGAAGCCGTTGTAGAGCATCGGCAGGAAGCCATCCAGGTTCCACTTCCCCCAGTCCTGACGCACCATCTCGCGCGCCATCGACGGACCCGGGAATACCGCAGCCGTCAGCTTCTTCCCTTTTCCATGTGCGGCCGGTACCAGGTAGTCGTTGACCAGTCCGGTCACCATATCAAGCTGGAACTGGAACCACTGCTTATTACTCGTCGGGTCCTTCAGCTTGATCGGGTCTTCACCATACTTCTTCTTGAACTCGTTTCGCTCGTACTCCGTGTAGCCGTAGTCGTATTGCGGATAGACCCTGTCCTGCACGATGTTGTACTTCTTCCACAGGCCCTTCGGCAGGATTGCGTCCGGATGCCGGATGTAATCTAGATGAACGCCGTCCAACTCCGGCACGCTCGCCAGTTCCTGGACGGTGCCTTGCACCCACTGGCGCACCTCCGGACGCCCCGGATCGAGGAACCGGTAGTAATCCACGTAAGCAGGCTTGTCCACCGCTGACTCGCCCTTCGCGTTCACGTTGTACCAGTCCGGGTGCTGCGTCATGATCTCCTTGAGCATGCACGGCATCGCCAGCATCCACGCGTGAACCTCCAACCCCTCGGCCTTGGCCAGCGGCAGGAGTTTTCCAAGCAAGTCGTAATCCACCGGCAGGTGCTTGCTCGGATAAAGCGCCTTGCGCCCGTTGTAAACCTCCGGCACGATCGCGCTGATCCCTGCCGCACGCATCTGCGCGAAGGCCCTCTTCAACTCATCCGCAGAAGGCTCCGACCTCGGCGTGGCCATCCACACCCAGTTCTTCAACTTCGCCTTGCCTGCGACCTTCGCCGCATCACCCGGTTTCGTCGAACCCGCAAACAGTCCAGTATTCAAACCGCTGCCAGCCAGCGCAGCTGCGGTTATCCCAGCAGTCTTCAGAAAAGACCTTCTATCCATGACCAATCCTTTTTATAAGGCGGTGTGAAACCGGAAACAGCATACTCGCGGAAAAGAAAAGCGTGAATGGGGTGCCGAAACGACAGTTCCGCTCCGGCAGTTTCCACGTATGCTTCTTTCTTGTAGTGAGAACGCGATGGTGCCCCACCCTCGCGCGCGCTTTTCGGCGCTAGGGTGGGTTCAGCACAGTGCCACCAACAGTAATCTCGAACTTCGCGGGAATTCAGCGTAGAGTGTCGTTCGTGATTTCAACCATCGCACTCATCTGCATTGCCGCTATCACTGTTTTATCTCCGCCTATTCTCGCCATCCTCACGCTACGCAAGCTTAGAAGAGTAACCGGGACCCTTCGATGGCAATTCGCTTTCCCAGCGGCGATTCTCGTCAACTGGGCTCTCCTGATCGCGTGGTTAGTTTCAAGGGCAAGCAATTTCGGCCAACACTACACAACTACAGAAGTCGCAGATGTCTTCTTGCTGTTCTCATTGCTCGTAGTGATCACTTCCGCAGTCAGCTCTGCGAGATTCAAACTATGTGCGGCGAGCCTGGTTTTGCTTTCAATGTGGATCTGGACTGAACAGAACTGCGCTTTAGCCGACGATGGCTCCGCGTTAAGCGTTGCGATCAGCAGCATGGCCGACACACTCGGTTATCCCCCGGGACCTAACAGCTTCGCCGTACTCCACAAAATGTCCAACTACGAAAAAAGGGGGCGCAATGACGCAGCCATAAACCTCGGCAAGAGATGGACCGAAGCGCAGCCCGGAGACGGCTTCAATGACAACATCTTCATCGGGATCGCCTGGCTTTTCTTGAAGAAAGCACAGCATGATAGCCCTCAAGCTGACGATTACGTGCATCAAGCTCTCCTCTACCGGGACAGAGCGCTTGACGTCGCGTCAGACACGAGCGGTATTTACAGCATCGAGGCCCTCCGTGATCTGGCGTTCATATCTACAGTTGCAGGTGACCTTTCGCCTAAGCGTCGCTGCCGGCAATACGAAAATGCGATTAAGCTTCTCGAACGAAGGGCGGCCATGCTCAAGGAAAAGCAGGAAGAAATCTCTCGTCGTTTCGTTCCCGACAAGAACGACTTCACTCTTGAAGATGTGAAGTGCTTATCCGACGAGAATCAAGCTGCAATAGCGCAGGTGCGCGAACGGCAGCAGAGTTATGCTTGCAGGTGATTGTTGTCTCTGATCGGTCGTCCTCGCGCCACGTTTTTCGGCGCTAGGGTGGGTCCAGCAAGACTGTCGGCAGCGAAATGTTTACAGAACAACTGTTCCCTCTTACCCTTCCTGCATGCCGTTCGGCCTCATCTGATATCACGGATTCCGAGACACGATCATGGACAGATCGAGCGTGAAAATTCTGGGACTTACCGCTTATCAAAAGTGCTGACCCAAAAATTTCTACATACTCCGGGTTCACGGAATGCGTCTTAGCTCTTGAGAGCTGTCACTGGCCAGGCTGCGGTGGCCTGCAACGGAGTCCTCCTATGATAGTCAGAACGTCCGCTCGTTGGGGCGGCCTTGTGGTGCTCTTTCTCGCCAGCCTTTCTGTCCAGGCCCAAGCGCCGACGTTCCGTTCCGATGTCAACCTGATCAATGCCACCTTCAGCGCGCGCACGCCGCAAGGCACCGTCGTTAGCGATCTTAGGCAGGAAGAAGTGCAGGTGTTTGAAGACGATGTTCCGCAGACGATCCGGTTCTTCGACAGCTCCACCCTCCCGCTCACCATCGGCCTGATCGTCGACGTTAGCAACAGCCAGCAAAGGTTTTTCCGTGACCATCGCCGCGACCTGGAAGCCTTCCTGAAAGACGCGATGCGCCCGCAGGATCAGGCTTTTCTCGTGTGCTTCGGCAATCACTTGCGCCTTGTTTCTGACTTGACCTCCTCAATCAGCAACATCATTGATGCCTACGCCCGCTTCGAACGCGGCGATCGCAACTTTCCCGAACTCGGCCCCGACGAAAACCGCTCAGAAGGCACCGCTCTGTTTGACGCGATCTATTACAGCGCGACCGAAAAGCTGCAAACATCCGGTCGCGGTCGCCGCGCGCTGATCGTCTTCAGCGATGGCGAGGACAACTCCAGCGCTCACGACGTTGTCGATGCCATCGACGCCGCACAATCGGCCGACATTCTCGTCTACTCCGTCCGATACGCCAGGCAAAGAGGCTTGGTGACTTCGCGCAACAAGTACGGTGCACGAGTCATGAAGCGCATCGCGCACGACACAGGAGCCGACGACTTCGACGCGACGAACGGCGCGAATCTCGACAACACCTTCAAGCAAATCGGTGCCGAACTGCGTACCCTCTACACGGCCGCCTATCATGCCACCAACCGTCGCCGTGATGGCACGTTCCGCCGCGTAACCGTTAAAGTCAGCCGCCCCGACGTCATCGTGCGGACAAAGGCGGGTTACTACGCCAAGCCGTAGCTCGTCTCACATCGCAGCGGTTTCGCTCGTCAGCTACCTGTTATCCTGTGGCGTTCCGATCTAATCAGAGGACGCATGCAAAGACGGGCGGACGATTCTGCCCCGCCGTATCTGCTCACCGTCCGTGAAGTTGAATAGGGGAAGTTTTTATGGCCGCACTGATCGACGCCATCGATGTGAAGCGCAAGATGTTCTTCGAGATCGACAACACTCCGTACCTCTGCCTTGAAGCTGAAGTTTCAACCCCCAGCGCGCGGGGCGCGCAGACACTCGTCCGCCTGAAGATGCGGAACCTGCTCACACGTGCCGTCTTTGACAAGACCTTCAAGGCCAGCGACAAGTTCAAGGAACCCGACCTTGAGATGGTTCCGGCGTCATACCTTTACAGCGATGGAGATGGACACCATTTCATGGATCAGGAGAGCTTCGAGACTGTGACGCTTTCCGAGGACATGCTGGGCGATGCACTGGACTTCATCATCGAAGGCGCAGTTATCCAATTGCACAAGTACAACGGCAACCCGATTGGCTTGCAGTTACCGACCCACGTGGAACTGGAAGTGATCGACACCGAACCCGGCGCACGCGGCGACACCGCGAGCGGCACTGTCACGAAGGCCGCCAAGCTGGAGACCGGAATCGAGATCCGGGTCCCGCTATTCATCAAGCAAGGCGAAAAGGTCAGAGTATCGACCGAGACGCGCGAATTCGCGGGAAGGGCGTAAGACCGAGAGCCATTCAGGCGTGACGTAAGAAATCCCGTTCGCCAAACAACTGCCGAGCATGACTCGCCTGCGAACCAGTGTGCGCTCTTGCACATCAAGGCTCTACCAGAAACTCTGCCGTTGTTTCGCAGAGAACCGAGCAACTCTCAACAGTTCCGGACAGGTAGTTTTCGCGGCAACTCCGATGCGAAAGATGCGTTCTTACTCGATTCAGGTCGAGTTCGGATTCCCGAGGTGCGCGAACAGTCGCGCACGCGGTGCGCGATCATCATCGCAGTGAAGAACGCAAGGTAAACAGAGAAAAAATTGTGACTTCTGTAGTGAACGCTGATTCGCCGGTAGCTTTAATCACAGGTGCCAGCAGCGGCATCGGCAAAGCGATCGCTCTGAGTTTGGCCGCCGGTGGACGCGCAAGACTATGCCTTGCCAGCCGACGAATCGATGCGCTTCGGTCCGTAGCGGCCGAGGTCTGCAAGATGCACTCGCAGGCGCTGCCATGTGCGGCTGACATGGAGAGCCCCGAAGACATCGAACGACTTTCACAGGCCGTCGAAACCAATTTCGGCAGGCTCGATATCCTCGTACATGCCGCTGGAGTGATTTCCCATGCCGCCGTCGAGCAGGCTGAGATCGGTGAATTGGATCGTCATTACAACGTGAACTTTCGGGGTCCTTACCTTTTGACCACACGGTTGCTGCCGTTGGTGAAAGCGTCACGAGGACAGATCGTCTTTATCAACTCCACTGCTGGCCTCACAGCGCGCGCGAATGTGAGCCAGTATGCTGCGAGCAAACACGCACTCAGAGCTTTCGCCGACTCTCTTCGTGACGAAGTCAACAGCGAGGGCGTTCGAGTGATCTCCGTGTTTCTTGGGCGCACAGCAACTCCCATGCAGGAGACAGTTTGTGCGATGGAGGAACGTCCGTATCGTCCGGAACTCCTGATGCAACCAGAAGATGTTGCCGCCGTTGTGCTGAACGCGCTTCAGCTTCCGAGAACCGCCGAGGTCACGGAGTTGAAAATGAGACCATTCATCAAGTCTTACTGACGAATGCTGCTTCGGGCTTCGTCACACTCAGCACAGCCCGCATCGGGAGAGTGCAGAAACAGCAGCGGATCGCCCGCCAGATATTCACATGCAACCGACACGATGTCCTGGGCGCGGGCAAGTCGTGCATGTGCGTGTCCCACGTGCCCTTCCCACTGCAGACCTCGCGCCCGAAGCCACTCGTCGCACAAAGCGAAGCGTGCGCAACAGTGGTCGTTCTCCAAGTACTCAACTCGAACTGCCTGGCCCTCTTGCAGCGCCGTGCAGTGCTTCGGCACACGATAAGGAACCGCAGCGAGCAGTTCGGCCAGATGCAGGGTCGTGTTGGCCTGGTGATCAACGCCGAGCAGAAGCACTTGCCCGTCCAGATCGTGAACACGGCTCACAGGACTTCCCGGCGCGTGCGGCGGAGTGGGAAGCGGCCCGGAAACAATTTGCGCTGCCCGAGGGCCGTCGGCAGCGAAAGCAAACGGATGCTCGCTTCGCACTACTCCGGGCAGACGCCAAAAGGTGTCTGCCACTACTCCTAAGTCTGACGACGCGGCTGTAGTCCAGTGATCGAACGGCTCATCATCGTCACCTGTCCACGAAGGCATCGCCAACGTTCCCTCAGGCCCAAGCGCCGCACGCAAGGCCTCGATCAGCCCGAGCGGTCCTCTTTCGATCGGACGCACCGCGCGAAAGGACGTGTGTACGAGCAACACCCCGCCGAGCCTCACTCCAAGAGCCTGGAGTTGCGCAGCAACTTCGTTGATGCTGATTTCGCTCTTCGCCTGGGTTCGACTCACCGGACCGATGGCCTCCCGCACCGTCGTCTATTGTGCCCGGTGTGGCCGACCTGTCCAACTCAGGGGTGCCCCCCTACCTTTGGGAAGTCCAGTGTTTATGCGGGCTCCCGAGAGCCGGATTTCCAAATTCCTCATTCTAAGGAACTTAGATTCAGATCAAAATCTGGCCCTATCTGACGATATCTGTCGTGATTGCCAAAAAACGTGAGCGGGGTGCCGCTGTGTATCGAGCCCAATCTAGCAGCGAATTGCCGAAAGTGAACCGAACGGGCGAGAAATTTCTAGATTCGGAACAGAGACGAAATTAGTCGAGCAAACCTTCGGAAAGTGCTAGATTGCAGTCAACTCACGTTGGAGAACGATTTTGGTCTGGCAAGATTATGTAGGTCCAGAGATCCAACAGAACTACGAAATACGTGATTATCATCACGCTGCCGCGATCCTGGCCAGGGAGTTTCCGCAAGAGTTCGGGGAGCTCTGTAATGCGCTCAGCCGATTTCGGATCTCAACTCAAGACATCATTCTGGCGGGTGGAAATGAATCAAGGATTCCCAAAATTGTCTCGGGGATTCTACGCCCGCTTGGCTGGAAAGAAGTGCAACTCCAGGCAGAACTCGTTGTCGATGGGAATTCCGTAAGGCGTGATACGCATAAGATCGATTATGTAAAAGGGCGCGTTGCTTTCGACGTCGAATGGAACAGCAAGGATCAGACGTTTGATCGTGATCTCTATGCTTTTCGCACGTTTTTCGAATTCGACCGAATCAGTGCCGCAGTGCTTATGACGAGAAGTAACGACCTTGATTCGGTATTCGGAAAGCTCGGGAACGTCACAGATAGGTATGGCCAAACGCGACCGGTACGAGCAAAATACGGAGCTAGCACGACTCATGTTGGGAAGCTCTGGCCTCGATTAGATGCTGGCCGTCATGGGGGCTGCCCCGTACTTGTTTTTGGTATAACTCGCAGGCTGATCACGGATTGGACGGAGCATGAATGCGCGCAGAAAATGACCTGCTAGGGCAGCTCAGTGGAA
>DASPIK010000019.1:0-63682 GCA_035629075.1 Terriglobales bacterium
CCTACGGGGCTCGGAGGTGGTTTGGTGCGTTACCCAGCGCTAAAGCGCTGGGCTAGCATATACCGCCCCTACGGGGCTGAGAGCGGTAGTCCGATGGGCGGGCTTGCTCGCTTCTCTAGCCGGATTGCCCAAAGGTCAAGCTCTATAGAAGTGAAGCCCTATGGACAACGTCGCGGAGCGTCCCACCCTAGCGCGGAACAGCGCGGCGCGAGGGTGGGACACCATCAGGTTCAAAGGCTCAACGGCTCAGCGGCTCATTCGCTTACGGCTCGTTGGCCCAATCACCCGATGGCCCGATGCTAGCGTTCTCGATTCGCTCTATCTGCACTATGGCCACCCACTCTCCGTTGCGGCTGGCGTGGTAGATGATGCGGCCGCCGAGCAGGGAGGCGGCGGCTTCGGGCGGCAGGTCGCGGTGGTAGTCGAAGAAGCGCTCCTGGAGGTTCGTCCAGAACGGGCCGCCGAACATTGGCAGCGCCGGTTCCAGCTTGGTTGAGAACAGGTAAGCGATGTCGTACTGTGAGGCTTCATGCGCGGCAAGTTGGATGTTCCCCAGCGAGAAGTTGTCGATGCGCACGACTTTGACCGGCTTGCTGACGTAACGCAGCCAGGGGCGGGTCAACTCGTCCGATGCGGGCCACGCGGTGAGCACGCGAGCGTTGGGAAAGCGCTTCTCGATGACGCTCGCCGCGTCTTTGTGCAGGCGCACGTACGAGGCGTAGGTCAGGTTGTCCTCGGGCGAGATGCGGTAGGGCGGATTTACGAAAAGCGCCAGCACGAATGTGAGTCCGACAACGCCACAGGCCCAGTGCCACCAGGAAACGCGCCGCCGCAGAGTGGAGACCGCCACGATGATGACCAGCGGCACTACGGGCAGCATGTAGCGCGCGATAACCGCGCCGCCCAAAACGGCCAGCATGACGATGTAGGCCGACGTGAGCACGGCGAAAATCATCTGGACGGGGATTGCAATGCGCTTTCGTTCTTCACGTTCGTGACTGATGGGCGCGTACAGCATTGCCATTCCGGCGGCGATGGTCAGCACAAGGAGGTTGAGGTATCCGAAGGCATGCCAGAAGCGCTGGATGAGCGCCAACAGAATGCGGAACGGGTGAACGGTTGCAGCGACGTTATAGCGAAAAAATTCAGGGTTGCCGAAGAAAACTCCGGTGCGGGAGTAGTGATAGACGAACCAGGCAGCCAGGGGCAGGACTGAGATCAGCAGTACAAGTGAGCGAGTCAGCGTTGGACGCGAGAATGGAAGGGACGTGAAGGCGCTGCGGTTTGCACTCCTCCCTGAAGAGGAAGGGTGCGGCACCCCGGCATCCAAGCGGTTCGGGACCTCCTGCGAAAGACGCAGGCTTCGCTTTGCGAGGGATAGGACACCCCATTTGGATGTCAATCTTTCGACTAGTTCCCATGCGCACAGCACAAGCGGAGCGATGATGGCGGTTTCTTTGGCGAGTCCGCCAAGAGCGAAGAACACTATGGCCCGCCAGCGATGATCGCGCAGATACGATGAGAGTCCCCAGAAGGTGAACGCGGCGGCGGCTACGTCGAGATGCGCCAGCGAACTCTGGGCGAACCAGACAGGATAGATCGCGGTGAGCGCGGTTGAGGCTATGGCAACCGGAACGTTAGCGACCTGCTTGGCGAGGCGATAAACGCCCAGCAGTCCGAACGCCGCAACCATGAGCATGGCGGTGCGCGTCATGGCGGGCGAGAAGCTGGAAAACTTCCACCAGAACGCGAGCCAAGCCATCACCAGTGGTGGATGGCCGCTGCTGACCGTGGATGACGGGATCAGTTGGTGATTCAACCAGAGATCTCGCGCCGCTGGTATGTAGTAGCCAGCTTCGTCCCAGAAGTAGGGAAGCCGCAAGAGGGGCGCGTGCAACAGCCAAATAGCGCTGAAGATGAGCGCGAATAGCGCAAAGGCCGGAAGATCGAAACCCGGCGCGGCGTGCTGTGATGTGTCCTTGCGTACAAGCATTAGGTTGTTGAGGTTTCGCGTAACCGGTCCTTCGTGCGTTTGGCGCCGGAGGCGAAAAACGATGCGGCACTCCGCTCAGAGCGACAGCGTCTGTTGATTCGGAACTGATTTGAACTCGAACAGAACTGAAACTCAGATTCGAATAACACCGTTACGTCAGTTGATCTGACCCGGCATTGCCATGTGAGGGTCAAGCTTAATTTCGCCGAAGGTCGCCTCATAGCTGCCGACGTTCTGTTCGAGAATTTTCATCAGCGCCTTCGCCTGCTGCGGGCTGAGATAGATTCCCTGAAAATTTCGTACTTCTACCTCGTTTTCGCTTTGCTGCTGCAAGGTGCCGAACACAAGAAAGAAATCCCAAACGCTGACGCGCACCTGCACGCTGTTGGAGTAGCCCTCGCGGTAGTCGTCCGTTGGGGTTACTCGTATGATCGGCTGATTCTGATTGGGCATGAATGTCCTCTCGATGAACTCGAAGTACACGATAACGCAAGGGCGGCTGACTAGGCCACAGGCGCTTTGTATGCCTGATTCGGGGCCTTGCTTCACGATGCTTGAACGTCACTATCGCGAATTGCGGGTAGAGTTCGTAGGGTTCAGAAACTTCATCGCTGTCGCGATCTCGGGGTTCCCTTCGGAAGCGGCGGGCTTGGTTATGAGCCGGAAGGCCAACTCAAGAAGCTTTCTGGTTCGATCAAGTGCGAGTGGCTTGTGCAGTACCAAGTCGGCACCGGCGCGGTGAGCGTTCGCGGCATGGCATGTGGGTGACAGGACCGCCACGATTGCGGTCGTGGTGCCGGCGGATTCCGAGCGCAAGAACGCCAGCACTTCTTCAAAGTCGGGCCAGTCGGAATCGATCACAATCAGGTGCGGGGTCAGCAAAGGGAAGTCTTTTGGTCCGCCAGTGAAGACCTGTGAAACTCCAAGCTGCTGCAACATACGGTGGACGATCCAGACCATCGGCGCATTTGCAGACAGAATGAACGCGGCTGTTTGCTTGTGCAGGCCGAACTCGGAGATGCGTGTCTGCAAGGCGGGCTCCGGATTCAGGAACACGAAGCCGTATCGAAAGCCACGTCCGTAGCAGACTCTTGCTGCTGTGCTGTGCCTGTGCGTGGAGTTGGGGAATTGAAACTCGAGGGTGACCTCGTCACCAACTGTCAAGACGGACGAGACGTTCCCGGACATGCCGCCCTGGCTGATGTCGTGACACCAGCCGCGCAAGGAGCCGTGGTTACGGCTAACCACATTGATAGCGGCGTCCAGGCGAAACCTGGGGCTCTGCCGAATGGAAGGCCACTCTTTCACGTGAGTCAGTCTCCGGCAGGTCACTGTGACCGACAAGTACAAGAGAGTCAACAGGGAAACCGCAGGTAGGGTTACTAAAGCGGTCCCATGCCACGCAAGAGGAGCCTGGTAAGGAATGGGTCTTGTTGGTGCGAAAGGGGGGACTCGAACCCCCACGGTTTTACCCGCCAGATCCTAAGTCTGGTGCGTCTGCCAGTTCCGCCACTTTCGCACGGGAACAACCATTGTACCGTCAACATTTTAGCAAGTTTCGGCTGTTTGGGAAGGGTGGTTGTTTCAGCTTCATTGTGAACATCTTGTTAGATGGAACGCTTCGGCAAACCCGACACCTTTGCCGCGCTTCTAGTCCTCTGATCGAACTCGGACCTTGGCTGCGAATCTCCTCGCAGTCACATCTTCACTCTCTCAGCCAGATCAAAAGAGGAGCCAGCATGGTACGACTCGAAGATGCGCGCAGGGTCATCGCCGCTGCCGAGAAGAAGGCACAACAGATAGGACAGCCGATGAACATCGCTGTTGCTGACGAAGGCGGCAACCTTGTCGCTCACGTCCGCATGGACGGTGCTTGGCTCGGCAGTATCGACATTTCTATCAATAAGGCTTACACCTCCCGCGCGTTCGATATCTCAACCAACGATCTGGCAGCCCACTCGCAGTCAGGCGGGCAGTTTTTCGGTATCCATGCCTCGAATCGGGGACGGGTGATGATCTTCGCCGGAGGTGTGCCGTTGAAACGCGACGGCAAAGTCGTCGGCGCAATCGGTGTGAGCGGCGGAACAGGCGAGCAGGACCAGGCTGTGGCCGAGGCCGGTGCAGCAGCTTTTTGACGCAACATTGAGTTAAGGAGTTCGTGTGGCAAGCAATCGCGGTGTTGTTTACCAAGGCCCTGGGAAGGTCGAGATTCAATCCATCGATTATCCCAAGTTCGTTAATCCACGCGGCAAGCCCATCAAACATGGAGTAATCCTGAAGGTCGTCACGACCAACATTTGCGGGTCGGACCAGCACATGGTTCGTGGACGCACGACTGCCCCGCGCGGCATCATTTTGGGTCACGAAATCACAGGCGAGATTGTCGAGAAGGGTGAAGACGTCGAATACCTGAATGTAGGTGATCTGGTTACCTCGCCGTTCAACGTAGCGTGCGGGCGGTGCCGGAACTGTCGCGAACAACAGACTGGCGTCTGCGAGAACGTGAACCAGGCTCGCGCCGGTGGCGCATTCGGTTACGTAGACATGGGTGGTTGGGTGGGAGGACAGGCAGAGTACGTGCTCATCCCGTACGCCGATTTCAACCTCATTCCATACCCCGACAAGCAGCAAGCCATGGCGAAAATCCGGGACCTGACGATGCTGTCTGACATTCTGCCGACGGGCTACCACGGTGCATTCAGCGCCGGCGTTGGTGTGGGTTCCACGGTTTACATCGCCGGTGCAGGTCCGGTGGGACTGGCTGCGGCTGCATCTGCCCAGATATTGGGTGCAGCGGTTGTGATGATCGGCGACGTCAACCCAGAGCGCCTCAAGCATGCAAAGTCAGTTGGCTTTGAGCCAATTGATTTGACAAAAAGCGACAAACTCGAGGAATTGATCGAGGATGTGATTGGCATGCCCGTGGTCGATGCGGCCGTGGACGCGGTTGGGTTCGAGGCGCGCGGTCATGGGACGCATGCAGGAGAAGAGCAACCCGCGACTGTATTGAATTCTTTAATGGCGATCACCCGGCCTGCCGGTGGCATTGGAATTCCGGGACTGTACGTTACGGAAGATCCTGGCGCGCAGGATACGAGCGCGCAGCAGGGCAGCTTAAGCATTCGTTTCGGACTTGGATGGGCGAAGTCGCACCGCTTCTACACCGGTCAGACACCTGTATTGAAATACTTCCGCCAACTGATGCAGGCCATACTGCACGACCGGCTACCGATCGCGAAAATCGTGAATGCGACGGTGATTCCGCTGGACCAGGCTCCGGAAAGCTACGCGGCGTTCGACAAGGGCGCTCCGAAGAAGTACGTGATTGACCCGAATAACGTGCTCAAGGCAGCGTAGCTCGAAGCAACTGCAAAGGCCGAGGATATCCGGTCTTTGCAGCCCTGCAGTCGTGAGGTCGCATGCGGCGATAGGTACAGGCAACTGAGCGGATCCCAAGAACGGACGCGAACCTGCAGCGCACGCCAACCGAAATCCAGCCATGAGCCGCACGACCGAAATCCAGCCCTGAGCACTGGATTCCGGGTTCTCACCACGCGACAGAATCATCAAAAGTACTCAACCCCAGTAGCCCGATCTGAGGAGAGCTTGATGGCAGCAGATCAGAACAAACCACCGCAGAATCCCGATAACACGCTCACGACACGCCAAGGGCATCCCGTTTCAAACAACCAGTCTCAGCGAACCGTTGGTAGTCGCGGCCCAGCGACATTAGAGAACTATCATTTCCTTGAGAAGATCAGCCACTTCGATCGCGAGAGGATACCTGAGCGCGTTGTCCACGCTCGCGGATTTGTCTGCTACGGAGAGTTCGAAGCGGACGGCATGATCGGCGATGAGCCCGCTTCGAAGTACACACGAGCCAAGATTTTCCAGACCAAAGGGAAGAAGACGCCACTCGCAATTCGTTTCTCTACCGTGATCGGCGGTCGCGACTCCTCGGAAGTTGCGCGCGATCCGCGTGGCTTCGCCGTGAAGTTCTATACCGAAGACGGCAACTGGGATCTCGTCGGGAACAACCTTGCGGTATTTTTCATCCGCGATGCAATCAAGTTCCCGGACGTGATCCACTCGCTAAAACCAGATCCTGTCACCTTCCGCCAGGAGCCGAACCGAATATTCGATTTCATGAGTCAGACTCCCGAGTCCATGCACATGCTGACCCACTTGTTCAGCCCTCGTGGCATACCGGCCAGCTATCGGCACATGGAGGGATTTGGTGTTAACACATACAAGATGGTGAACTCCGAAGGTAAAACCGTGCTGGTGAAGTACCATTTTCATCCACGGTGCGGGCTGGCGAGTCTGACCGCCGCGGAAGCGGAAAAGGTACAGGGGAAGGACCTTGGCTCCGCCTCAAGAGATCTCTACGAAGCTATCGAGCGCGGCGAGTATCCGCAGTGGGATTTGTACGTGCAAATAATGGAAGATAACGAGCATCCCGAACTCGACTGGGATCCGCTCGATGATACGAAAATCTGGCCTGAGAACATCTTCCCGCTCCTGCACGTTGGTGTCATGACACTAAACCGCAACGTGCAGGATCATCACAACGAGAATGAGCAGATCGCGATGGGCACGGGGGTGCTCGTGGACGGGTTCGACTTTTCAGATGACAAGATGCTCGTCGGCCGCACGTTCTCGTACTCGGACACGCAACGTTATCGCGTGGGCCCCAACTACCTCCAGCTTCCGGTTAATCAACCGAAGGGCGTCAGCGGCGTTCACACGAACCAGCGAGGCGGGCAGATGTCGTACGGTGTTGACCTCGCACCGGGGCAGAACCCACATGTGAACTTTGAGCCATCCCTTCACAATGGTTTGAAAGAAGCGGAACGCAAGCCGAACGACCAGCCTGAGATCCGCGGCAAACTGACCCAGAGCGTGATCGAACGTCGCAACGACTACGTTCATGCCCGCGCGCGTTATTGCACGATGATGGATTGGGAGCGCGACGACCTTGTTCTGAACCTTGGAACTCTCCTATCCCAATGCGAGCGCGACGTGCAGGAGCGCATGCTGTGGCACCTGTTCCTAGTTCACGATGATTACGGCACACGTGTCGGACAGCACCTCAACATCACAGCAGCCGACATCAGGCACCTCGAGCCTCTACCTGGTCAAGTGTTAACGGAGGAAGACATGGCGCGACTGCAGAAACTCGGTAAAAACGGTGACAAGATCGATCCGAACATGTGGGGCAAGCACACAAGCTCAGTCACGAATTATCAAGCAAAAGCCGAGGATGTGCTGAACGGTATGCGGAACGTTCCGATCGGACAGCGGCCGGGTGAAACCATTCGCGGTGAATCAGGCAGGTCAGATAACGGCGAAGCTGTCGGGGCCGGAGAACTTAGGCGTGCTGGGTAGAAGTGAACCGAACCTAAATTTTGCGAAGCGGCTAAAAAGGCCGCTTCGTTTTTTAGGTCGGACCGGATGCTATTCGGTCCTGATGAAGACGCCATTGTTCTCGATAGCCAGGTTCTGAATCACGACCTGTTTGGCATCGCTGGAGAACTTGACGCCGCGACGTGCGATGCCGGTGTTCTCGCTCGCAAAGTAGTACGTGAACGTGTCCCCGTCCCAGTGCGTGAGCTCGTAGTATGCGCCGCGTGGGGGCAGGCGCAGCACCAACCGGTCTCGCTCAACCCTAATCTCGAGAGTGCCATACAACTGGCTGGAATAGTTGCCCGCATAAACCTTGAGCGGCTTGGCAGGAGAAGCATTCTGCGGCGGTTTCATCTCGGAGTAGTTTGGCGAGGAGTTCTGGGCTTCCTCTTCCAGCGAATTGAATACAGGACGGACAGCCGTGAGGTAATCCGTTCGCGCGGCGCCATATCGGAAGAAGTCGAGAAATGATAGGCTCACCGACTCCGGCAATCCTATGGGAGTACCGTTGGTGAGTACCACGATCCCGAGCTGCTCGCTTGGCGACAAGTAAACGCTCGTCCCGGTTCCCAGCAGAAACGCGCCACTATGACTCAGTTGCTTGTTGCCCCGTTCATCCGTGTTGACGTTCCATCCAAGGCCGTAGAACTCGTTGCGAGGGCACTGACCGGCCGCGACCGGACCCAGAACGGAGCGACAAATCTGACCTTTGTGCGTTTCCGCCAGTGCTGTTGACGAAACCACCTGTTGTCCGCCCCAGGCACCGTTTGCGAGCTGCAGTCGCAGCCACTGAGCAAGATCGCGCACATTGGAACTCACGCCACCTGCCGGAGCTTCGGAATCGGCCTCACGCACGAAGCGGTTGCGCCACTGTCCGTCTTCCAGCACATGGAGGGCAGCCTTGTTCGGGTTGTTCTCATAATCCGAGTACCGTGCGCTGGTCGAAGTCATGCCAAGTCGTGAGAAGAGACGCTCGTGGGCGATTTCTTCCCATGTCTTGCCTGCCTTCTTCGCGGCTGCGATTGCTCCTTCGGTCAGGCCAAAATTGCTGTAGTGATATGTCGTGCGGAACTCACCGGCGAGAGGAATAAAGCGGATCCGCTCGAGAATTTCTGGTCGTGAGTACCCGAGATCCTCAAGTACGTCGCCCGCACCCGTCGGCAGTCCGCTGCGATGTGCGAACATGTCGCGAATGGTGACTTGGGTTGTGGCAGTCGCGTCGGCCAACCTGAAGTTCGGGTCGAGTTCCACAATCCGATCATCCCAGTCCACTACTCCATCTCCGACCAGTGCTGCAACAATGGTCGAAGAAATCGGTTTCGAAACGGAGGCCAGATCAAAAACGGTGTTCGGATCGACTTTCGCAGCCTCGTCAACTTTTCTCACGCCGTAACCTTCGGCGAAGACCACCTGATCCCTGTACACCACCGCGACAGCGAGGCCGGGCACTCGGGTGCGGTTCATTGCCTGGCGTATGTAGACGTCCAATTTGCTCAACGCCGATTGAAGGTTTGGTGGTTGGGTGTTGTCTTGTGCTGAAGAACTAAGGGTAGCGGCCACAACCAGTGCAAGGAGGGTGATCCGTTTTGCAAGCACTGTTCGACTCCTGGTGATTTCACGCTTAGCGTTGTAGAGGATCTGTCGTTCAGAGATCCAGGGGATACAGGGTGAATGCAACCGGCGCCCTCTGTTGGAGCGGCACGGTACTTGAGACTGACGGAGGACGTACCTACACCACGGCACGCTTAGACGCGCGGCTTACGGTACCGGATGTCACAGAATCAAGTGCACACTGAAAGTTCGTTCGTCGCGGCTCACGGAGACGCAAGGTGACGTGAACTCGCTGCGACAGGGTCGTTTGTGTCAGGTGGTGCAAGAGACCGTGTTCTTCACACAACAACCGTCACAACTGGGGCATTCACGTAGCTCTTGGATAGCAGTCGTGGAACGCTTACGTTACGAAGCCCAGAATATTCACGGGCAGCCCTACGGCGACAGTACTAGCTTCTCGTAAAAGCAGGGCGACCCAGAGCCGGGTCGCCCAATGACGCTCCCGAGGGGACTGAGGGGACGTCCATACATCGTTCCGCTGTTGTCCCGACACCTGTGACAGCTTAGAACGGGGGCAGATCAGCCAAATGAACCGACAGCCTGCTTCCATGCCTTCGTGGGTGAAGCGGATGGCAAGAAGGAAAGCACGTGCGGAGATTCCGACACGGTAGATGTCGTCTCATCCGTTTTCACCTTCGTAGCTCGGTAGAAACTTTCGCACCACCGGAACACAGTGTTACTTCGCACGACGTCTCGCATCTGGCGCATGCGAAGCATCTGGTCGAGAGGGGGCATGTTGTAAGCCTTCACGATCGCTTCCATCATTCCCTCTGTGTCATACGGATTCACTAAAAGCGCGCCAGCGTTTAACTCTGCCGCGGCTCCTGCGAACTCGCTCAGGATCAACACCCCGGATTCATTCACCCGAGCGGCACAATATTCTTTCGCAACCAGGTTCATTCCGTCTTTCAAAGAGGTGACCATGCAAATATCTGCAGCGCGGTAATAGGCGATGAGTTCAGATCTCGATACGTTTCGGTGAAGGAAATGGATCGGCACCCATCCAGGCCTGCCAAATGCTCCATTGATTTGGCTGACTAGTTGCTCGATGCGAAGCTTAAGGTCGCGGTATTTCGGAACGTCCTCACGGCTGGGCACGATGATCTGCAATAAAGAGACGTTGCCGTGTAACTCGTGGTGACTTTCGAGCAGCAGTCGAAATGCCCTTAGCCTTTCTGGAATGCCTTTCGTGTAGTCCAGCCGATCAACACCAAGAAGAATTTTGCCCGGGATGCCAGCCTTCACCTCGTCGGACCGTCTTTGTACCTCCGGTGATCCTGCAGGCCCGGCGAACTCCTCGAAGTCTATGCCGATAGGGAACCTGCCCAAAACCGCAGCACGACCATTGTGGATGACGATCTGATTCATCCCTAGGCGTTGAAATTTGGCTGTTCTCAACAACCGCCTCACGCACTGCATGAAGTTCCGTTGATCCCTGGTGGTCTGAAACCCGATCACTGAAAACTTCAGCAGAGACAACAAAATGTGCGTACGCCAAGGCAGTTTCTCGAAAATGTCCGGCGGGGGGAACGGGATGTGATGAAAATATCCGAGCTTGGGACGGACTTCGCGCTCGCCGATGCAATCGGCTAAAAGCATCAGGTGGTAGTCATGAACCCAGACAAAGTCTTCCTTCTTGGCAACCGAGGCGACTGCATCGGCGAACTTCTCGTTCACCTCGCAGTAAGTATCCCAATACACGGGATCGAAGTTGCAGCATGACTGCAAATCATGAAAGAGCGGCCAGATGACTTCATTGGAGAATCCACAATAGAAGTTTTTCCGTTCATCCGACGTTAGGAATACCGGGAGGAGTCGTCCGCCTCCGTCGAGGGAAGTCTCCGCGATTCGGCGTTGTACTCTCGGGTCGTACTCAGTTCCCGTCCATCCTATCCAGCACCCTCCTGTTTCGCGCACGAGCGGAGTGAGCGCGGTTACCAATCCGCCCGAACTCGGCACAACGGCGCGCGAATCTCCTTCGGCCTGGATGGAAACCGGCAGACGGTTTGAAACCACTATGAGCCGCTTAGGAAGAATCATTGGCTACCTCCACAGGCCCGGATCCAGTCGTTCAGAAATTGGGTGAGATCCTGCGGCGGACACAACCAGACCTGAGCAGCAGTGAAGCGATAGGTGGGCCGCACCAGGATGGTCAGACCGCGACCCGCCAATGCTCGGAACGCATATTCATCTGTAAGATCGTCGCCGAGGTATGCGACAGGTACGTCGTCTCCGATTTCTGACAGCACGGTGCGAACGGCATGTGCTTTGCTACCCCGGCGGGCTTGTAGTTCTAAACCGCCGTCGAACTCACAAAGCGATAACTCCGAAAGGCCAGTCAAAGCAGAAAACACGCGATAGGCGCAAGTTCGTGCTTCCTCTGCTTCTCTCTGGGCCAACCCTCTCCAGTGAACGGCTACGGCTCCGTGCTTATGTTCGGTGCAGTTTCCGAGCCCCTCATGTTCCAGCCATGCCGCTGCCTCGTTAAGAATCTTTGCTGCGGATGACTCAATTCCCTCTACCTGATACTCACCGCTGGTCCTCAGATGTTCGAGCCCATGCGAGCCCCATATCTCCGGATGAGGATTGAGGCCCGACAACAACGCTACTTGCCGAGCAGGCCTTCCTGATATCAGGGCAACTCGAGTATCACAGTCATTCACAATCTGACGGAGCAAGCTAACCACTTGTGGATAGGGAACTGCGCGGTCGCGATCGATGGCGAAAGGAGCGATCGTGCCGTCGTAATCAAGGAGGAGCACGCGGCTACGTGCGCGATGAACCTCGTGGAGAAAATTTCTGGTTTGGGACGTCGTCGTTGCAGTTGCCATGCGGGATCTCCGTAGCCGTTGAGGAAAGTGGCACAGCACCAGGTGTTCAGGCCTGGTTCGAGTTGGGGGCGCTTACGCCAGTCCGATGATTGTGCTGGTGCTGTGCCGAATGCCCCGGGTCTCATGTTCGAGATCCGGTAGGCAGCACCTCCGATCCCAGGTTCGAGATCGATGACGCTACTATGGCGTTAGCCATCGGCTATCGGCCATACGGTGGAGGCAGTATTTCGACCTTAAAAACTCGGTATTAGCGGGCAGCCACCCTCTTATCTGTACAGTTGTTTGTGGAAGCAGGATGGACTCCGCTGAAGACATGACAAGTTGCAGCAGCAATGGGTGCCGCGGGGGTGCTTACCCCAGCACTCCCGGCCGGCGGAAGCATGCGAGGCGACGCCTTGATCATCAGGCGATGATTTTCTTACGAACCGCATACAACACAATTTCAGCGGAACTGTGCAGGTTCAGCTTTTGCATGATGTGGGTTCGGTGTGTCTCCACAGTGTAGGTGCTGAGATTCAGGAGATTCGCCACATCTTTGTTGGATTTGCCCTCGGCCAGGAGCTGCAGGATCTCCTTTTCGCGGTCAGTCAGCAAATCGTACGAATCCTGAAGCCCACGCTGCTGCAGTTGTCTCATGTAGTCTTCCAGCAGCGTATTAGCAATGGACGGACTGAAGAAAGGCTTGCCTTGCGCCACAACTTGCACGGCGCGCAGCAGATCCACGTCGGCTGTATCTTTGAGCAGATAGCCCTTTGCGCCCGCGGCGAGAGTCCTCATAAGATAGCTTTCATCAGAATGCATGCTAAGAATGATCACGCCGAGTTGGGGGTTGCGCTTCACCAGTTGTGTGGTTGCGTCGATACCGTTGAGGTTCGGCATGGCTATGTCCATGATGACAACGTCAGGCCGTAACTCATCGGCCATGCGCACCGCCTCGCGGCCATCCGTAGCTTCACCGACAACCTGAAAACCCTCTTGCTGCTCCAACTGGAGCCGCAGCCCTCTTCGAACAATGCCGTGATCATCCGCAATCAGAATTCTTGTCTTGCCCATTCTGCCGCTCCGGTGTGAACAGGAATTTGCACTCGGACGGTTGTACCTCGTCCCTGTGCGGACTCGATTTTCACTTGTCCCTCAAGTTCCTGAACCCGCTCCTCGATTCCGAGCAGCCCGAGTCCCGAACGTCGCGAACTGGGAACGAATCCGACACCATCGTCCTGAACCACCACATTCACGCTGTCGTGATTACCAGTTACGGAGACGCTCACGTGGTTGGCGTTCGCATGCTTCGCACAATTGGTCAGAGCCTCCTGAACAACTCTGTAAATGCACGTGCGGTGAGCCTCAGGCAAATCATCCGTTGCAGCTTCCACGTTAACGGTCGTAGCTACTCCAGTGTGTCGCGAGAACTCCCTTCCTTGCCACTCGAGCGCTGGTCCGAGTCCCAGATCGTCGAGCATAGAGGGGCGCAATCCCATTGCAAGGTCGCGTATGAATCGCATCGCCTCAGTGTTGAGCCGCTTCAATTCCTCTATGCGGCCGCGGAACTGATCCGGGTCAGAGCTCTTGAGCGACTGGAGGTTCCCGAGTTCAATGCCGAGCGCTGTCAACGTCTGCCCCACCTCATCGTGCAATTCACGAGAGAGGGATTTTCGCTCCGTTTCATGTGCCTGAACCAGTTTTCGCGACAGCCGCCGTAGATTGTTTTCAGTCTCCTCAATTCGCCTCGTCTGCTCATCGTGGCGGCGCTCAAGTACACCAACCCGATAAATAGTGACGAGTGCAACACCTGTACCGAGCGGCAGGGCAAACCACATCATCCTGATGAGGAAAGTGCGGAAAACCTGCTGGCTTCGGCTGATCCGCTCGCGCTCTTTCTCGAGATTGTCTCTGTTGAGTTTGGCGACCTCTCGAGCGAGTTTGACCACCGCTTTTCGTCTGGGCAGCACCTTGTGTCGCAGGAAGGACCAACTAAGTTCGGCTTTTTGCTGCGGCGTCCAGTCGAATATCGGGTCGAGCGATTCCCAGTAGCCTTGCACCTCCTCGTTTAGGCGTGCCAAGCCGGGGCTGTCAGAGCCCCCCATCTTGGTATCGGAGAGCGTGTCTACTCTCGACTGCAGCGAAGAACGAATTTCGAGCAACTCCTGGCGGTGGCGGGGGGCATTGTGCGGGGAAGGGTCCAGCAGGTAGTCGCGGACCAATATGTCGGCGAGATACATGTCGGTCGCGATATCCCGCCGAAAAGCTTCTGTTTCGAGGTACGTCTGCTGGGTCGCCTCCATTTCGCTGTAGATCACTCTTGCCTGGCGTATGGCGCCGAAGCCCAGAACTGCGATGAGGACCACCAGGATGCCAAATCCAAATGCGAGCACCAGCGACGACCGTGATCTCATACCTACTCCATGGGATTTCTGCGAAGACCGCTTAGACTGCGGCGGCCTTGGTTCAGGCAAGTCTGGAATTCCGCGTCTCCGCCCGTTAACGGCGTGGCAATTAGTTTAGCGAACCAGCGTACTCACGAAATACAGCCAAGGCTGTATTTTCCAACAGCTTGCCACAACACTACACCAAGCGCTCCCAATGCGCTCTGCTAGCCAACGTGACGGCTGTCGGATCGGGAAACACGGACATGAGCAGGTCCAAATATTCGTTACGTCAGATAACCGGATGGGCAGCTCTCCGTCTAAAGATGGTTGCTTTAAATTGACGATTTGCCTCATTGCTGGAAAACTCGGCGGACGAGGGAGGAACATCATGCGTCATCTTCGGGCATTAGTACTTCTCGCGGTTGCAGCTAGCGCGGCATTTGGCCAGGAAAAGCCAATGCGCGGCGTGGAACTGGGGGACATCAATCGAAACGCCAATCCCTGCTCTGATTTTTATGAGTATGCCAATGGAGCCTGGCGCGCTCAGAATCCGATACCGGCGTCCATGCCTCGCTGGAGCCGACGGTGGCAGGCTGGCGAGAGAAATAAAGAGCAGCTCAAGGCGATCCTGGACGAAGTCAGCTTAAAAAAAGACTGGCCGCAGGGCAGCGTCGAGCAGCAGATCAGCGACTACTACGCTTCGTGCATGGACGAGGCGCGCGCGAACCAATTAGGTGCTACACCAATCAAGTCGCTGCTGGCCGAAGTCGATGGCATGAAGAGCTCGACTGACGTGCAGCGCATGATCGCCCGCTTCCATGATCTTGCGATTCCTGTGCCGTTCGGTCTGACGTCTTCGTCGGATAATCACAATCCGAATGACGTCATAGCGTACGTCTATGCGAGCGGCATCGGATTGCCAGATCGCGACTACTACTTGAAACCGGATGAGCGCTTCAAGGATGCGCGAGAGAAGTATCGCATTCACGTGGCGAAAATGTTCTCGCTGACGGGGTATAGCGACGCGCAGGCCAAAGCGGCGGCCGATACGGTATTTGGGATCGAGACGAAGCTCGCGGAAGCGTCGCTCGACAACGTTGCTCTGCGCGACCCGAAAGCGACCGACAACAAGATGAGCTTTGCGGAACTCCGCAAGCTGGCACCGGCGTTCGATTGGACGGGATACTTCAAGGCATCCGGGCTGCCCGAGGCTGATCTGAACGTCACCGAGCCGAAGTTCATGCAGGAAGTGAACCGTCAGTTGGCGGCTACGCCAATTGCTGACTGGAAGACGTATTTAAAGTGGCATCTGCTGCGTTCGGCTGCGGGGTCTCTGTCGGATGCGTTCGTTACCGAGAACTTCAACTTCTATGGCGCGTACCTCAGCGGTGCGAAGGAAATCAAGCCTCGCTGGAAGCGCTGCGTGGAGTCAACGGATGCATCGCTCGGAGAAGCACTGGGACAGAAGTATGTAGAACGATACTTCCCGCCGGCAGCCAAAGCCCGCATGCAGGACATGGTCAAGAATCTCAGGCTGGCCATGCAGGAGACGATCGAAGGGCTTGATTGGATGGGACCGGACACAAAGAAGAAAGCCCTGGAAAAGCTCTCGACGTTCAATCCGAAGATAGGGTATCCAGACAAGTGGAAGGATTACAGCAACGTCAAGATCAACCGCGATTCTTACTGGGCCAACGTTGTTGCTGGCCGCAGATTCAACGTGGACGATGATCGCGCCCAGATCGGCAAGCCAGTGGACCGCGGACGCTGGGTCATGACTCCGCCGACTTCTGATGCTTACTACAATCCATTGCTGAACGAAATCGTGTTCCCGGCGGGTATCCTTCAGTCGCCGGCGTTCAGCATGGATGCGATTGACGCGGTGAACTATGGCGCGATTGGGGTTGTCATCGGACACGAGATCAGCCACGGGTTCGACGACCAGGGCGCTCAGTTTGACGCACAAGGCAGATTAAAGAACTGGTGGACGGATGCTGACCTGAAGAAGTTCCAGGACCGCGGCCAGTGCGTCGTACAGCAGTTCGAGAACTACTACATCGAACCCGGCATTCACCACAACGGCAAGCTGGTTTTGGGTGAAGCTATCGGCGACCTTGCGGGCGTGAAGTTGGCGTACCGCGCATTCCAGATTTCGCAAAAGGGAAAGCCGGCACAGAATGTGGATGGGTTCACGCCAGATCAGCAGTTCTTCATCGCCTGGGGTCAGTTCCGTGGCGACGCTATCCGTCCTGAGACGCAACGCATGATGGTGCAGGGCGACCCGCACCCGATTGCCAAGTACCGCGTCATTGGGCCGCTTGAAAATACGCCGGAATTTCACAAGGCTTTCAGTTGCAAGGCTGGCTCCGAGATGGTGCGACCGGCTGAGCAGCGGTGCGAGGTGTGGTAGAAGCTTTAAGTGAACTTTGGGGCCTGCGGAAACGCAGGTCCCTTTTCAAAGAAAATTGTTCTTTTGAGCGCGTCCGTCCCGGTGCTTTTACCCAATCGAACTAAGATTGCTTCCTTAAGGACAATCCAACAACCGCGCCGTACATTGCAGCATGGTTGTCCTAGGCGCATTCGCTTGGTGGACGTTTCAGAGGTTTTGGCCGGAACGATCGGCCTGTGCCCGTGCCGTTGTCTTGCGTTGGAAGACTAGGCTGCATTCGGGTGGTGCTCACGGTCTCTCGAATCGAAGGTAATTCCGGGCATTCCCAACAACGTATCGCATTGCGGGGGGCTGAGCCGCGTCCGGAGTGAATCGGGACCCGCGCCGTTACTCTGGCTCGAAGAGACGACGTGCGCGTGCTACATTGGGCGTCATGATTCCCCGATCGGCGTCCACTACTCTCGTTTGCGTTGTTGTGCTTGGTCTCACCGTATTCTCAGATGCTCAGGTTTCTGCTCCCAAGCGCAGCACCGGTGCAGGGAGTACTCCGATCCGCATGCAGAGCGGAGGAGGCGTACAGGCTATGCAGGACTTCGACGCGAATGCTGCGTTGCGTTTTGCGAAGCTGGCGCTGACGTGCGTGCATAAGGAGTATCCGAACAAGATCTCGCACGTGCTTAACAGCGATGCGGACGTAGCGCCTCCGCGCAAGCTGACCCCTGCTTTTTATGGTTGCTATGACTGGCACTCTTCGGTGCACGGGCACTGGCTGCTCGCGAGGCTGGCTCGATTGTTTCCCCAGGCAGCTTTCGCGACGGAAGCGCGCGAGGCGTTGAAGAAGAGCATTACGCCGGAGAACATCGCACAGGAGGTTGTCTATCTTCGCGGAGAGGGGAGGGCCAGCTTTGAGCGCCCATATGGGTTGGCGTGGTTGTTGCAACTCGGGCTGGAATTGCGGGAGTGGGACGATCCGCTTGCAAGAGAGCTCTCCGCGACTCTTCGGCCGCTCGAGCAGGCCGCAGTGGAGCGACTGACAACGTGGCTGCCGAAACTGTCGCATCCCGTGCGTTCGGGCGAACACAGCCAGACGGCCTTTGGATTGGGGTTGTTCATCGACTACGCAAAGGGAACGGGCGATCAAGAGTTGCTGGACCTGGCGACCTCGCGGGCACGGGCGTTTTACTTCAGCGACAAAGCTTGCGCCCTCAGTTACGAGCCATCGGGCGAGGACTTCCTGTCGCCGTGTCTGGCCGAGGCCGACGTGATGCGCCGAGTGCTGGCGCCATCCGATTTCGCCAATTGGCTCACAGGTTTTTTGCCGCAGATTCCGTCTAAAACGAGTTCACAGTGGCTTGAGCCAGCGATCGTTACCGACCCGAGCGATCCGAAGCTGGCGCACCTGGACGGGCTAAACCTCAGCCGCGCGTGGATGCTGGAAGGCATCATTGATGGGTTGCCGGCGCAGGATGTTCGCATTCCGGGACTGAAGGCGGCAGCAGCAGCTCATCGCAAATCGGGATTGGCCGCAGTGACCGGAGAGCATTATGAGGGCGGCCATTGGCTGGGAAGCTTCGCCGTATATCTCGCGAGCCGAAGAGGCATTCGGCAGACATAACCCGGTTGTGTTTCGGTCTGCGACGAAAAGACGAACTCTTGCTGTTGCCACTCCTCCGGTACTGCTCATGCGAAAATAGCGTGTAGACATATAACGCGATGATTCAACTGACTGGCGCCGGGAAGCGTTTCGGCCACAAACTCCTTTTCGAAAATCTCGACTGGCTCATCACGCCACACGACCGCATCGGTCTGGTCGGCGCAAACGGCTCTGGCAAGACCACGATCATGAAAATCCTGGCGGGGATGGAGACGCTGGATTATGGGTCTTTGACCGTCGCCAGAGGCACCAGCGCAGGTTATCTGCCGCAGGATGGACTTTCGCTGTCTGGGCGAAGTGTTTTCGCTGAGTGTATGTCGGTATTCTCCGGCGTTCAGGGGATGGAGCAGGAGATGGAGTCGCTGGCGCACTCGATGGCTGAGCTTGATCCTGAGTCGGCGGAATATGCTCAGGTGGCCGAGAAATTTCACGTACTGCAAGATCAGTTCAGGGCGCACGACGGGTACTCCCTTGAGGCGCAGGTAGGGGCAGTGCTGGCCGGCCTGGGATTCCGCAAGCAGGACTGGGAGCGATCGACCGAAGAATTTAGCGGCGGATGGCAGATGCGTATTGCGTTAGCCAAGCTGCTTCTTCAAAAACCGAACCTGCTGCTTCTGGACGAACCGACCAACCATCTCGACCTGGAATCGCGTAACTGGCTTGAAGAGTATCTGAAAGAGTACCCGCACGCATACGTGCTCATCTCCCACGACCGTTATTTTCTCGATGTGACCGTCGGCAAAACCGCTGAGATATGGAACAAGGCGGTGCACTTCTATTCGGGCAACTACGACAAATATCTGCAGGAGAAGCAGCAGCGGCGAGAGTCGCTGGAAGCGGCCTACCGCAACCAGAAAGAACGTATTGATCAACTAGAGGCGTTCATAACCCGCTTTCGATATAAGGCTTCCAAAGCGAAACAGGTGCAAAGCCGGGTTAAGGAACTCGAGAAGATAGAGCGCATTGAGATCCCTTCGGACGAGAAAACGATCCACTTCACATTTCCGCAGCCTAAACCTAGCGGGCGCGCGGTGGCGGAGTTCAAAGATGTAGCAAAAAGTTACGGGAGCCACCTGGTGTTTAGTGGCGTGAACTTCACGATAGAACGGCGCGACCGGATCGCACTCGTGGGTGTGAACGGCGCCGGCAAATCCACGTTGATCAAGCTGCTTGCGGGCACAGAGCCGCTTACCAGTGGCGAATTCAGACTGGGTCATAACGTTGATGTCGATTATTTCGCGCAGGACCAGTACAAGGAACTGAACCCTGAAGCGCGAGTACTGGATGACCTGTGGGAGCTTGCTCCCCAGTGTAGCCAGACCGAACTGCGGAACCTGCTCGGATCGTTCCTGTTTTCAGAGGATGACGTTTTCAAGCGGATCGGTGTGTTGAGCGGCGGCGAGCGCAACAGATATGCACTGGGCCGCATGTTGCTGCGACCCTCGAACTTTCTATTGATGGACGAACCGACCAACCACCTCGACATCCGTGCGAAAGATGTGCTGCTGGAAGCGCTGCAGGAATTTGAGGGGACCGTGGTCTTCGTTTCGCACGATCGCTACTTCATCGACAAACTGGCGACCAGGATTTTCGAAGTGGCAGACGGCCGCGTAACCGTGTTCCCGGGCAACTACGAGGACTACGTTTGGCGCAAGGAAAAGTCGGCAGAGGGCGAGCAGATCGAGAAACCGCGTTCGACGGCAGCGATGCCGCCCCACGCCGACGACAGTACCGAGCCTGTAGCAGCGCAGCTAGATGAGCCACGCTTGAAGCGTATCAACCCGATTCGCTTGCGCCAAATGCAGGAGCGGGTGACCGAGATCGAAGAACAGATATCGAAGCTGGAAGCAGGGATAGCTGAGTGCGAGACGGCGCTGGGGAGTTTCGTGAGCGTGGAAGAAACACAGCGTCAGACAGAGTTGTTAAATCGCCGCCGCTCTGAGATGGAGGCGCTCATGGCCGAATGGGAGGAGCTTTCGGGAGCAATCGAGGCGAATGCGGTGGGCAGCGTCTAGCTTCCGCTTGAACGATTCACTTCCAGCGCTGTGGCTCTGATGTAGAGGGTACATACGGCAGGATCGACTTGGCGCGTTCCCGAGAGGCGTGCCATTCCAAGGTAGGATACCTCTGGCACACGGGCCCAAGGGTGCTTAGAATATGGCCATGAAAAGACTCTGCGCGTTGATCGCTTTCGCCATCCTTTTGATGACGGCAGTCTCGTTCGCCGATGATCCAGCAGGCTACTCCGAGCTGAAGTTCCTGATAGTCAAGGATCACAACGGCAAGCCTGTGCGGAACGCCAGCGTTATCCTGCACCCGGTGAATGAGGACGGTAAGCAGGAGAAGGGCGGCATGCAGTTGAAGACGGATCCGGAAGGGAAGACGGCTTTCAATGGGATTCCGTATGGCAAGCTTCGCGTCCAGGTGATTGCGCGCGGCTTCCAGACCTACGGCGAGGACTACGACATCAATAAGCCCCAGCAGGAAATCGTGATCAAGCTCAAACTGCCGCAGGAGCAGTATTCGATTTACAAGTAGTTCTTGTGAACAGCGAGTTATCAGAACCCGCAGCCAAGTTGGGCTCGCGGGTTTTCTTTTGCAAGAATTGCGTCGAGCAGCCGACTCGCATGCTGTGAGCTTCTGTCGAAAAAAGCACCCTGGGCTGGTACAATCCACCGCGTTCAGCTACATACATTTTCATCGAGGTGCCCGATGGAGAGCTTGCTCGGCACTCCAGCCACCCATCCTACCGCTCCCGAGCCTATTGCTGTAGAGCAGCAAAGGTCGTCTGGCATCGCACTTTTTTTGTCATTGCTGCTGCCTGGCGTGGGTCATTTGTACTGCCAAAAGGTGCGCAACGGAATTCTGACGATGCTGTTCTTTTGCGGTGGGGTATGCGGGGCGTTGCTGCTAAACACCGAAAGTACCGCGTGGGCAATCGCATTGCGGGTGGCACTGGTGATGTATGTGTTCGCTTTTCTCGACGCATATTATGTTGCGCGCGAAATCAACGCCGGGCTGGACCCGTACATTATCGGCAACAATCCGCGAATTGCCGCTGCACTGAACCTGCTGACGAACGGGCTAGGTTACTTCTATCTGGGTGAACGGAAGAAGGGCCTGATTCTCTTCTTTGCACTTCGTATTCTGCCGGCGGCCTTCATGAATGCATTAACTCATGAAGTCAGCCGCGTTGGCATGGCCATTTTCGAACTTGTTTACATCGTCATCGCCATCGACGCTTACCGCCTCGCCAGAAAGCAATTGAAGGAGTGCTTCCCCGAACACGTGCTCTACGACGTCACGTTCATGAAACAGGGCGCGAAGGGAGTGACACCAGCAGTTCCGATCGCCTTAGCGGTGCTGGTTGCGTTCAATTATCTGTTGCTGGTGGGTGTTGGGCTTTCACTTCCTGACTACTCGAAACTCGACCGGAGTCAGCAAACGATAACCGCCAATGCTGACGGGAAAGTGCTACGAAACCCCGCTTACGGAGTGGAGATGAGCGTGCCGCCGGGGTGGGAATTCGTGACGGATTCAAAAGGCTTCCTTGTGGAAGCAGAGAAATTCGATGGCGCTTGTAGCGTAGCTTTGATACCGGAAGCCAAGCTTCCCATTGGAGGTTTGCCAGCGCAAGCGCAAGTCCTGGTCCAGTCTATAAAGGAGGAGAATCCTGGCTTCCACCTGCAATCGGAGAAGCCAACAACGCTGGGTAATCTGCCTGCCTACGAGGTCCTGCTCGCCGCCAAATACAACGACACAGAGGTACTCCAACGATATGTTCTGATCCAGCGCCGCTTGACCCTGTATGCATTCGTGGCTACGGCCGCAACTGTCGTTGCCGATGACTGCGGGCCGGAGATGCAGCGAATTCAGCAGCAGGTCAGGGTAGGGTATTAGGCTTTACTTTCTGCCGCAAATGCACGGCGAAGCTCCCGGCGCAAAATCTTGCCCGAGGGTGTATGTGGAATGGAGTCAACGAAAATGATTTCGCGGGGCTGCTTGTGATGTGCGAGGCGATCGGCCACATACCCGGCCAGTTCTGATTTCATTGCTTCCGACTGCACATAGCCCTCGCGAAGGACCACGAATGCACAGGGCACCTCTCCGGCGGCGGGATCTGGCCTTGCGACTACTCCACAGTCGCGTACGGATGCGTGCTCCATCAGCACTGACTCGATCTCTGCCGGAGCAACGGCGAAACCCTTGTACTTGATCATCTCCTTGCGGCGATCGAGGATGTAGTAGAAGCCATTCGCGTCCCGGCGGACGACGTCGCCCGACCAGTACCAGCCATCGCGAAGTACAGCGGCGGTCGTATCGGGAGACTTCCAGTATCCAAGCATGAACTGAGGCCCACGCATCACGAGTTCTCCGGGTTCGTTCTCGGCGACGTCGTTATCGTGCTCGTCGACGATACGGCATTCGGTCTGAGCGACCTCCCAACCGATAGATTCCGGCCGGTAGAACTCCGGCTTCTTGGAGCCCATGTGGGTGACGGGAGAGGCTTCGGTCATGCCGTATCCCTGCACGATTGGTATTCCCGTCAGCTTCGTGAAGCGCTGCGCAAGTTCCGAAGCGAGCGGCGCGGCACCGGACTTCGCCCAGCGCACTGTGTGTTCGCGCGGGAACAGACCGCGCTCAGCAGCGATGCAGAAGGCATTGAGCATCGGCGGAACTACCGGCGTCATCGTGACCCGGTTTGTGAGCACAGCACGTGCCACTTGTTCCAGATCGAACCGGGGCAGCAAGACGAGCGTCGCGCCCGTGGTCAGCACCGGGTTGAGCACCACATTAAGGCCGTAAATGTGGTACATGGGCAGAACGCCGAGGATGACTTCCTCGGAGGTGAACGTTGGGTCCTTGATATCTACGAGGAGTTGGTAAACGTTCGCGACGAGGTTGTAGTGCGATAGCATCACGCCTTTGGGAAGTCCCGTCGTTCCGCTGGAATAGGGAAGAGCGGCGACACACCGGTCGGGGCTGTCGTCAGGCCCACTCGCAGACATGCTTCCGCCCTCGAGCACTCTGGAAAGTGGTTCCGCTCCCGGCGACTCTGTCCTGGTGGTGTATACGCGGCGTAATGAGGGCAGTCCGGCGAGATTCATTCCGGCGATCAGTGGTGCATCACTGATCAACACGGCAGCCCCGGAGTCTTCAAGTTGGTAGCGAACTTCGCGCTCGCGGTAACTCGGGTTGATGAGCGTGGGAATGGCTCCCGCGAGAGTTGCAGCGTGGTACAGGGCTGCGAATTCCCAGCAGTTAGGTAGATAAATGGCGACCACGTCGCCGGGTCGAATGCCTGCCGAGGAAAGGCCTCTCGCAAGTTTCTCGACTATGTCGCCGTACTCGCCGTATGTGAGTTGCCTTGAACAAGATGTGTCCACTATGGCGGTTTTTCGAGGGAAGCGACGGCAGGATTCAAGCACGAGGTCGTGTAGAAAGATGCCGCGGGGATCGGCATACATGGTGCGCTGCATGAGGGGTGAGTTGCCGGGTGGCGAAGTTCCGGTTGCCTGAAAAGGAGCGGTGAGCCCTTGCGGTTGGACCGAAGAGGGAATCGACCCGGTTGGGCGAATGCGCCTGTTGCTTCCCTTTCAGGACTTGGCAGCTAGCGCTGTCCCCACTTCAGTTTTGTCCGCAGCACGTCGAAGAAGCTCTTGCGAAGTCGCAGAATTTTCACCCGGTGCTCGGCTTTGCGGCATACGACGTGGTCGCCGTCGGTTATGGGAACGCCGACTTGCCCGTCGATACTAAGAAAAGCTTCTTCGTCCACGTTGCGGACCGCAATCTGAATCTCTGCCGTATCCCGCACAACCAGCGGTCGATGCGTGAGAGAGTGCGGACATACTGGAGTGACAATCAGGGCGTCTACCGACGGCATCAGGATAGGCCCACCGGCTGCCAGGGAATAAGCTGTTGAGCCAGTGGGGGTAGCTACAATCACCCCGTCGCCTTTGTAGTTAGAGACGAACACCTGATCCACGTATAGATCGAAGTTCACAAGACGCGCGATGGTGCTCTTGTTGACTACCGCGTCGTTCAGGGCACTATAGGTGGCGATGGTGTGACCATCTCGGACGAGGTCGCAATGAACCATCGAACGGCTCTCGACCGTGCAGCGATTCTCAGCAACGGCCTCCAGCGTGTTGAATAGCTCCGCGAGCGGCACTTCGGTGAGAAAACCCAGCGAGCCAAGGTTAACGCCAAGAATCGGGATGTCCGCTGGCGCTACGGCTCGCGCTGCCGAAAGCAGCGTTCCATCACCGCCCAGCACGACCACGAATTGCGGTTGTTTGCCTGCAATGTCGTGACGCGCTACGGCCTCACAGCCAGATCCGTAGACGGCAGTCTCCTGGTCCGTGACCACGTGATAGTGGTGCTCAGCAAACCAGTGGAGCAGATCTGGGACAACAGTGTGTAGCTCCGGTTTTCCAGGCTTAGAAATGATTGCTACGCTCTTCGTCATTCGCGGAACCCGGGCCAGCCGTCATTCAGCAAAAGCCCGCAAATGGACATCATAACGTGAGCAGCCGATCGTTACGAGGTTGTTCGCTCAAACAACCGTGAGAACTTAGCACCCGAACCGCGCGAACAGCAAAAACTCCCGGTTCCCTTCGGCGCCCAGAATGGGTGAATCAATCAGGTCGGTTTCCGTCGCCCCGAGTTGCTGGATAGCCGCCCGCACTTTTTGAGCGGCAGTGATCTGAGCTCCGAGGTCGCGAACGATGCCTCCCTTGCCAACGTGCTCGCGACCTACTTCGAACTGTGGCTTAACCAGCACGACGGCCTGCCGAAGGGTGCCCTCGGATACAGGCGCCCCAAACGAACTTGCGATGACTGCAGGTAAGACTAGCGTTGCAGAGATGAAGGAGACGTCCATTGCGACAAAGGAAATCGGCTGTATGGGAGCCGTAGTGGTTGATTTGTCGGTTCGTCTGAGCAGCGGTGAAAGATGTTCGGCCGTCAGGTATCGCGCGTTCGTTTTCTCAAGGAGCTGAACTCGCGAATCCTGTCGAAGCTTCATATCGATCTGGCCGTAGCCAGTGTCGACCGCGATTACGTTCGCAGCCCCGTGCTGAAGCATGCAGTCGGTGAAGCCGCCTGTGGACGCGCCCACGTCCAGGCAGGTGCGCCCGTTTAGGTTGACGTCCCAATGCTGTAAAGCTTTCTCCAACTTCAGGCCGCCACGACTGACGTACCTGAGGTCTTCTCCGAGCAGACGGATGGCAACATCGTCGTGGAAACTCGTGCCTGCCTTATCGACCTTCTGCTCATTCACAAGCACCTTGCCGGCGAGAATGAGTGCTTGTGCGCGCTCGCGAGATGGTACGAGACCTCGGTCAACCATCAATTTGTCGATCCTGACCTTCACGGGAAACCAGAGTAACACGACGTTTGGATGGTGCATGACTTCCGCCTCCCAAGCGGGGTCATCTGCAGAGGAGATGATTTGGGCACAGCACCAATTTGTGTGCAGAATGTTGAAATACAGACTGACTATAGAGTTACAGAGGTTTACGTCGCGTTTTCCACATCGTTTCACACATTTCTGAGGAAATCTGCGCCTCGCGGCGAACGATGAGCGCACGTGCATTCTGCACGCCCGCTCGGAATGCGATGTGTCCTGCGACTGCTTTCTATGCGCCTATGGTGATCTCTGGATAGCACTAGCGGAGGAGCCGAAAATGCGTGCGATAGAATGAGAGTCTCTGAGGATTTCATGGGGACAAAAACAAAGGGCAAGACTGTTCAGCAGCCTAAATACAGGCATTCCAAAACACAACAGAACTCTGTAGTCGAGAAGGCCTCCATTGTCGAGAAACCTAAAGCCCTGATCGACTTCGATACGTATAAGCGCCTCTATTCCTGCATGCTGAAGAGCCGGATGTTGGAAGAACGTGCATTAGGGTTGTTCCGACGCGAAAAAGCAGCCGAGCCGTTTAAGCAAGCATTAGGGCAGGAGGCAATGGCAGTCGGCACGACGATCGACCTTTGCTCCGGAGACCTGATTGCCCCGTCTGATCTGGATTTTGTCGCCAGGATCGTTAGAAACGCGTCATCAAAGTCGGTCTTCGCTCAAGCTCTGGCGCGCGAAGGTGCGAGCAAGAAGTCCGCAGATGCGAGGGTAAAAGGCCTTCCCGAGTTCGTCGTGCCCGCTTCAACGGTTCATGCGCAATTGGCAGTCGCTAGTGGCGTCGCACTTGGACATCGCACTCAAAAGACATCCTCCGTTGTCGTTGCACTTACGGCCGGAAGGTTGACAGGTTCTGCGTCGCTCTCGGACACGCTGAGGTTCGCCGGCGCGAACAAACTGCCGATTATCTACGTTGTTGGGGACAGCCAACGTAGTTTGGCGAATTCCGAGGACGACGTGGATCTTCAGGCGTTGGCGCAGGAGTTCGGTTTCACCCTGATTCCTGTTGACGGTAAGGACGCTATCGCTGTGTATCGTGTCGCAACCGAAGCGATTAGCCGTGCCCGAAAAGGCGTAGGTCCAACCGTTATCGAATGCAAGACATCGGTCGTCGATGCGGGGTCACACGCCAGTCGTGGATCCCAGATGCGAAGGGGAGCCGACCCGCTCGTGTACATGGAAAACTACATGAGAAAGAAGGGCGCATGGTCGGACAGTTGGAAGCAAAGCCTTGTGCGCCAATTCAGCAAAGAGATGGATAAGGCTGTCGAGTTCGCGAAGCGGAATACGCAACACAAATCCGCTAAGAAACGAGCTTCCCGGTAGCGAACGGAGAGGTCAGCGTGCGGCGCGACGTTTGTCGCGCCTTTCTCGTTTGCGGTCCCAGAAAGTACACAGGCTCACGTTCGCATGTTTGGCGATTTTGGATGCAGCCAACGGGGAGAGCGCATGTGTCATCCCAATGCGGTGCTGCGGGACCGACATGAATACGCTCCGCTCAGTCTTCGATTATCTCTGGTTTGCCTTCTGCCGGCATGAATGGGTCCGAGACCGCAATGAGTCTGGCTTGTTGATGAAGCGCTGCATGAACTGCGGCAAGATGACGGAAGACAGGATGAGTGCGCTGGTGCGCTGGCAACTCGATTACGTTCCAATACAGCCGAGCAGCATAACCCAGTTGGCAGATCCGGTCCAGCAAAAGCACCGAAAACGAGCAGGCAGATTGTTGTCGAGAACATCTCGTAGTAACACAACACCACGCCGCCCCGCAGCTTAGCGTCTAGGTGTTATTCCAGGCCTAGTCCCCCATCCACCGTAATGACCTGTCCCGTGATGAAGTGTGTTGCTTGGGCGAAGAACAATACAGCCTCAGCAACGTCTTCGGGCGTTCCAGCGCGCTTCATCGGAGTCTTGGCTGCGATCTTCTGGATCAGCGCTTCATCGCGGTTTTCGCCCGTGCTGATCATTCCGGGGGCGACGCAGTTCACTGAGATCAGAGGGGCGAGTGCCTTCGCCATGGCTTGGGTCAGCATGATAAGTGCTGCTTTCGACGAGCAGTAATGGGCATGCGTCGCCCAGGGCCGAATTCCTCCCAGCGAGCCGATGTTGATGATGCGGCCGTTGCTTCGACGTAATGCTTCGATCGCGGCCTTGCTACTGAGAAACGGACCTCGCGTGTTGGTTTCGAACATCCTGTCCCATTGCTCGAGGGTGATCTGCTCGAAGCGCACGGTTTCGTACACGGCTGCGTTGTTGACCAGCACATCGAGGCCGCCGAATTTCTGGACAGTATGCGTGATTGCAGCGGCAATGCTCTGTTCCTCGCGAACATCGGCGCGGATGGCGTTTGCCTGAACTCCGAGACTGGTCAGGTCGGCAACAGTACGAGATGCATCTTTTTCCGAGTTCAGATAGGTGATCGAAACGTTCGCACCCGCTGCGGCGAAGCCCAATGCAATAGAACGCCCAATTCGGCGTGCCGCGCCTGTTATCAGCACCGATTTCCCGCGCAGATCCATCATCCCGCGCATTGTAGCGGAACTGCTCGACAAAAGTGACAAAAGGTCATCGAACTCCTAGGTTCAAGGCTGTGTGAAAATGAACGACCTGCGCGAGGAGACTTGCCGATGTCTTCAACAAGTCCCAGATGCTACAGGGTGCAACGGTGGACAGGACAATTTGTGGAGCCTGTCGTACGCAAACATAGGGGCGGCACGCCGCCGTGCCCACTTTTCTCACTTGAAGGTCTAGCCCGTCGACAATCAACTTGGGCCGTTTTTTTGGCCGCCGCCACAAGCGCACAAGACCAACGGTCTGAACGGCCAGCCTAACGTTCGCCAATGGCCCTATCGTAGACTCTTTCGCCGACGTTGCTGCCAACCTCGCGCGCCTGCTGACGCCCGGCTTCAACACCGCGGTTTTTCAAATCCTCAGCCTTATTGGCGAGTTCCCGGCGCGTTTGCTCGCCGCTGGCAGGGGCAAAAAGAACACCGACGGCAACACCGATCGAGATACCGAACAAAAATCTAAGCATGCGTCCCTCTCCTCTGGCTGATGAGGATGCACGCTCCATTACGGATGTTGGTTCGAGGCTGAGAGAAACGAGCGGTGAGAAATCACAGGACGGGATCACTCCCGTCCTGTGCCCTGAAAGCTTGGAACGCAGCCTAGTGGATAGCGAAAACCTTCTCAGGAACGGCTGCGTTGGTAAAATTGCTGAGTGCCAGGTCATACTTCCAGATGATCGTAGATAAGCGGTTCGTGGCCATTTCGTTCGTAAGGCCGATTTGGCTGGCGGCTGCGGGATCGGGCTGCGTAGAACCCGGCTCGTACGTCATTCGCAGCACGTATTTAGTGGGTAGCATCAAGCCGTTGTTGTCTTTGAACTCAGAGAACGTCTCATCAAGGCGATAGCGCGTCTGGTTTTGGCTTGCGCTGGCTGTCTCGCTAGCACCAACCGGCTGTGCGGGGTTGGAGCTGGCCTGCAATCCGAGCCGCTGTTCGATGGTCACACGGTAGACCGTCATAACATGACGAAACTCACTATCGAAGTACAACTTGATGTCAGCATCTCCGCCGTTCTTCTTCGGACGATAGGTCACCTGATGTAGTTCGCGATCGTCGATCTTCTTGAGACCATCGTAGGTGATCTTCGCCTTGTGCCCCTTAACGTCGAGGAGGGCCCAACCGGAGGAGAGGGTTCCGCCGAGCAGTCCTTCTCGCAGGATTTGCCCGTGATCGTAAACGAAACCACCTACCAACGACCGCATGCCGGTCCTCATGCTCTTGGCAGCGACCTTGTCTCCGTCAGTCGTGAATACTTCTCCAGGGTAGCTCGGGTCGTTGAACAGCACGCCCATCTTCATCTTGGCGCCATCAGACACAAGCGCGGCTTGTCCATCCAGCTTGCCGCCGCCCCCGACGACAACTTCGAAGTGCGCGCTGCCGTCGATCTGCCGCGACTTGGCGGCAGTCAAAGCCTCGGGTGATCCGATCGCCTTCAGGTGGTTCGCGATTAATTCGTCGATCGTGAGCTTCGATTCAGCACCGAATAACGCAGGCGTGACAGCACACAAGAATGCGAGCAGAATTACCCAGAGCCGTTTCACTATGGAACCTCCATTGTGCTTAGTGCGACAGCAGGTTACGCCTGTGCTGCTGGTTTGTCGAGAAGTTAAGTGGCCGTCGCTGGCTACAACTCGTTCTTGAGCATGTCGGCAATGCTGTCGCGGCGACGAACTTCTTTTACATTGCGACCATCTACCATGATCTCTGCTGCCCGGCGCCGTGTGTTGTAGTTCGACGAGATCGACATGCCGTACGCGCCAGTATCAAGGATGGCGAGGAACTCGCCCTCCTCGACCGCAGGCAGTTCACGGTCACGGGCGAAAAAGTCGCCGGTTTCACAAATCGGCCCTACAACGTCGTACACAGCGGTCCGGCGGCCTTTAGAGATTACGACCGGAACAATGTCGTGATGTGCACCGTAAAGGGAAGGGCGAATCAGATCGTTCATCGCCGCATCAACCACGAGGAATCGCTTGCCGTTATTCCCTTTTCGGTAGAGCACACGCGTGATCAGTGCGCCTGCCGGACCGACGATTGAGCGTCCCGGTTCGAGCAGCAGGTGAACATCCATGCCCTGTAAGGGTTTTGTCACGGCAAGGGCATAAGAAGCGGCATGCGCTGCGAACTCGGGCAAATTCGTGGTGTTGTTGTACGGAATACCAAGCCCGCCTCCCGCATCCACGTATTTGATTGCCAAACCGTGAGCTCGCAACTTGCGAACCAGGTCCGCCAGTCTTGAGACTGCCGCAGCAAACGGCACTACATCTGTGATCTGAGACCCGATGTGCGCGCTAACGCCTACTACGTCCAGATGCTTAAGCTCTGCAGCCTTACGGTACAGTCGCCGCGCGACATCCAGCGGGACGCCGAACTTGTGTTTGTGCAGGCCGGTGGAAATGTATGGGTGAGTGTCCGCGGGAACGTCGGGATTCACTCTCAATGCGATAGGCGCCTTCTGTTTGAGCCTCGCTGCGCGTTCTGCAATCACCAACACTTCGCTCTCGCTCTCGGCGTTGAACATGAGAATTCCGGAGCGGAGGGCCAAGTCGATTTCCTCTACGGTTTTTCCGACACCAGAAAAAACAACGTTCTTCGCCGACTTCTTGTCAGCTCGGAGCACACGTTCGAGTTCTCCACCCGAAACGACATCAAAGCCGGCCCCGAGCTTTGCAAGCATGCGGAGAATGCTCAGGTTGGAGTTGGCCTTTACGGAATAGCAGATAGTGTGAGGGAAATCGCCGAAAGTGCGATCGAACGCGATATAACGGTCGCGTATCGTCGAGGCTGAGTACACATAGAGCGGAGTCCCGTGCTTTTTGACCAAGCCGGAGACGGGCACTGAATCGCAGTGCAAAGAAGCATTGGAGCGAAGCAAACCTGCACGATAGGTGAAGGCAGGCGGACGAGCTACGAGTTCGTTTTTATTAGCGCGCATGATGATGTGGTTGTACTTCTTGGGATCAAGGGCCGTCAGAAGCGACGCTCGGCAGCCGCCTTAAGATTTCTTGCGTGGCGCCGAACCCTTTCGAACCTTAATGGCGACTACGGTCTGGTCGTCGAACGGATCTGCGCCAGTCGTGTGCTGACCAACTGCTTCGAAGATCGCGTTTACGACTTCCTCGGGAGACCGGTCATGATGAGCAGCAACGATGTGCTCAATCGCCGAGCGGCCGAACATGTTGCCGCGTTCATCGCTGGCGTCCACGATGCCGTCGCTGAAGAACACGAAGAGGTCCCCTTCGTGAGCATTGTAAGTGACCTCATCGTATTCGGCATTGAAGAAAAGTCCCATAGGAAGACCGGCGGCCTGAATCACCTCGACATTGCCGTTGTGGCAATAAATTGGCCTCGGTAGACCGGAATTCGCGATGCGAAGCTGGCGACGCTCATCGTCCCACAGTGCGTAAATCATGGAAACGTACTGCGCATCTATAGGGCGCTCGTTCAGCGAGCCGTTGATCTTCTGCAACATCACGGCGGCGCCCGGTTCTGCCGTTGCATGAGACCTAAGAAAGCCGCTGACCAGCGCGGCATATAAGGCCGCCGGAGCACCCTTGCCGCTCACATCTCCAATCGCAATTCCCGTCCTGGATGTCTTTTTCGGGTCCCGGGAGTACGACACGAAGTCGTACAAATCGCCGCCGATGAAATGCGCAGGGACGAAGCGGGCAAACATCTCCGCATTGCGGAGATGTGGGCAGCACGGCGGCATGATTCGGAACTGGAGTTCGCGGGCGAGAGCCAGATCGCGTTCCAATTGTTGTTCGTGGCGGGCGACCTTCTCGTAAAGCTGAGCGTTGGCAATAGTGATTGCAACCTGTGCTGCCAGCGTGGTGAGCGTGCGAAGATGGCTCTCGGTGAAGTAGCCAACTCGGGTGTGTTCGATGTCGAGCACACCGATAACCTGACCTTTGTAAACCAGCGGTACGCACAGCTCAGAACGGGTTTCTGGATTCAGGCTGATGTACCGCGGGTCACGGCTGACATCAGCTACCAGTACCGGTTCGTTGTTCTCGGCTGCATAACCAACAAGCCCTTTGCCGAGCGGGATGTCGTGCTTCAGGTGAATCTTCTCGTTGTACCGAAGCGAGAAACGGTGCTCAAGCTTGGTACCCGCCGCATTTAGCAGCAGTATGCTGAACATCTGGTAATCGATAAGCCGCTTGAGCTGCTCGCCGATGCGCTTGAATAACTGATCCAAGTTCAAAATCGAGGTGAGGTCGCGGCTGATCTCGTTCAGCAGGATGAGACTTTTCGCCTGACGCGCAACCCGGGTATAAAGGCGCGCATTTTCGATGCCTGCAGCAATGCGGGACGCCACAAGCGTGAGCAGTTGCTTGTGTTCCTCGGCGAAGAAATTCTTTTGGGAAGCTTCGATATCGATGACGCCAATGACTCGGTTTCGGACGATTAGCGGAACGGCCAGCTCCGATCGGACTCCGGGAACACCTTCGATATAGGACGCGACGTCGGCGATGTCGTTGACCAACACGGCCTCGCGTTTGAGCGCCGCAATACCGGTCACGCCATTGCCGACCTTGATTCGCGTGCGTTCGATTACCTCCTGCGAGTGTCCGACAGCGAAGCGTATGTGCAGTTCCTGCGTGCGCTCGTTCAGGAGCAAGATCGCAAAGATCTCGTAATCGATGACCCGCCGGACGATCTCTGCCACGCGCTGCAGAAGGGTGTCTAAGTCGAGCGTGGTATTGACGATATCGGCCACTTCCAGAAGGAATGGCTCAATCTTCGGCAAGGTCGTGGAACCCGTCGCGTCCATGCTCATGGTCTTCGGCACAGAACATCATAACAAGTCGAAGTGCCTGCTGGGGGAGGTCACGGCGGAATGGAGTGATCCACAAAAAGGGGAGGGCAGGCTGCCTGTTCGCATCAGCCTGCCAAGTGCCGGGGGCACAGTCTTTGACCAATGTGCGTAATAGCGCGTACTGACAATCGCCGTTGGGGTTATTCGGCCCCAAGCTCCTTCACGATTGCGACCGAGGCGCTCGCTCCGATGCGATTCGCGCCAGCGTTGATCATGGCGATGGCATCGGCCGCACTGCGAATGCCACCGGCAGCCTTGACTCCCAACTTGTCTCCGACTACGCGACGCATCAGTTCCACATCACCAACGGTCGCACCGGCCTTGTTGAACCCGGTAGAGGTCTTTACAAAGTCGGCACCGGCTTCCATGGCGAGTTCGCAAGCTTCAACCTTCTCTTCGTCCGTAAGGAGACAGGTTTCGATGATCACCTTCAGGATGGCATTGGACTGGTGGGATACATCTGCCAGTTGTTCGATATCGTCGAAGACGTCGTCACGTGCGCCATCTTTCAAAGCTCCGACATCAATGACCATGTCCAGTTCTGACGCACCTAACCTGAGTGCCTCGACCGCCTCGTAACGCTTGACACTGGTCAGGGTCGCTCCCAAAGGAAAGCCGACCACGCTGGCCACCTTGACATTGGATTCGCCGAGAAGGTCGGCTGCCCAGAACACGTAAGACGGATTCACACAGACGGAACAGAATCCATACTGTATAGCCTCGCGGCAAAGCTGTTCGACCTGGTCGTACGTTGCTTCGGGCTTCAGCAGCGTGTGGTCGATCATGCGGGCCACGGTCTGCCAGTCGGGTTTTATAACGGGTGACGACATGTAAAGGGGCTCCTGCTCGCTTGCTATTTATGACTGACGAGAGACTTATCTGCGCCTGCTTTCGCATCTTCAGCCGATTCTCCGCCCGGCGTCAAAATGCAGATGTCGGCAAGGTTGCGATATCTCTCAGCGTAATCCATGCCGTACCCGATGACGAACTCATCCGGTATCGTGAACCCTACGTAATCGGCCTGGACCGGTTGCTGTCTACGACACGCCTTGTCGAGAAGGGCTGCTATCTTCAGCGACTTCGGTTGGTGCGCCAGAAACATCTTGCGCAGGTACATCATCGTGAGGCCTGTATCCAGGATGTCTTCAACAATGATGATGTTCTTTCCGGTAAGGGGCTGATCCACGTCCTTGGTAAGTTTCACTTCGCCGCTGGACTGCTTGCCATTGCCATAGCTGGAAACGCCGATGAAGTCGAAGGTGGCGTCCACGCTGACGTTGCGGGCAAGGTCGCTGAGGAAGATGGTCGCGCCTTTCAGCACACCGATGAAAATCACCGATTCACCAGCGAAGTCGGTCGAGATTTGAGATGCGATCTCGGCAACGCGCTTCGCAATCTGATCGCGAGAGAAAAGCACCTTGAGTTCGGACATAGGCTTCTTTGAAAGGGAAAACAGTAGCTTAAATTATTCCGGGTAGAAGGCGAGAAGAATTTCAGAGGCGATGAAGGCGAGCGGTATCCGTCAGCCGCGTTGAACACGCTGGCGTCGTCCACATACAATGGCGTTCGCGCAAGGAGGCAAACGATGGATTTCAATGGTGCGAAGCTCACCTGGCTTGGCCATGCGACGTTTCGACTCGAGACACCCGGCGGCAAGACCATCCTCATCGACCCTTGGGTGATGGGTAATCCGATGTGCCCCGATGGCGAGAAGAATATCCGCAAAGTGGACGTGATGCTCTGCACACACGGCCATTTCGACCATATCGGTGATGCAGTTGAAATCGCAAAAAAGCACAATCCGATGGTGGTTGGCATCTTCGAACTGTGTATGTGGTTGCAAAAGAAAGGTGTCCAGCAGATCTCGCCTATGAACAAGGGCGGCACGCAGCAGGTCGGTGACGTGAAAGTCACGATGACCCACGCAGTACACTCCTGCGGCATTTTGGATGGCGACCAGATCGTCTATGGCGGAGAAGCCTGCGGCTACGTCATGGAACTGACGAACGGACTGAGGATTTATCACGCGGGTGATACGGCCGCATTCACGGACATGGAACTCATTCACGAGCTCTATCGCCCGGAAATCGCCATGTTACCTATCGGCGACCATTTCACGATGTCCCCGAAGGAGGCAGCGCTGGCATGCACCATGCTTAAGCCAAAAGTGGTCATTCCGATGCACTTCGGGACGTTCCCACTGCTGACCGGTACGCCCGCGGAGCTGCGCAGATTGCTTGAGCTTGTGGGAGTCGAAGTGCTGGATCTAAAGCCTGGACAGACGGTCGGATCGAGCGCGGCAGTGGTGGTCTAAACGAGTCTGAAGAAGAACACGGGAGACGCGGACATGGCCGAAGTGCAGCGCCCGTCGTGGAAAATGGGTGGCATAACGAATCCGACAGTGGAGGAATATCTCTACAGCCTTGTACCCGCACGCGACGAAGTCCTGACCGAGATGGAAGGGATCGCCGCCGAAGGACAAATTCCCATCGTTGGCCCGCTGGTCGGGCGTCTGCTGTTCCAACTGGCGCAAATGGCGGGCGCGAAAACCGTGTTCGAAATGGGGTCCGCAATTGGGTATTCCACAATTTGGTGGGCTCGCGCTGTTGGTGAGGGCGGCCGAGTCATTTACACCGACGGCGATCGCCGCAATGCCGACGAAGCTAGGCGTTTTCTGCAACGTGCAGGGGTTCTGAACCGGGTAGAAATCCGTGTAGGCGATGCTATCGAGATCCTGTCGGAGCAGAAGTCCGAGTTCGACATCATTTTCAACGACGTTGATAAGGAGGATTACCCACGCGTATTTCGCGTTGCGATGCCGCGACTTCGGAAAGGAGGCCTGCTGGTCAGCGATAACACGCTGTGGCATGGAGACGTCGCAGATCCTGAGCGCACCGATTTGGAGACGAGATCGATCCGCGAGTTCAACCAACTGCTCGTTGCATCTCCTGAACTGCACACAACGATCCTCCCGCTCAGGGATGGCATAGGAGTGGCACTGAAGCTTTGAGTCGAAAACACTGCAACCGTCGCGTGTAACCGGACGTCCACTTAATAGGGTGGATTATGAACTTGAAGTGTGGGCCCCTCCACGCGCTCTTACTTATGCTCCTGCTCGTGGGCACCTGCCTGCAATCGGCTGCGGCCGATTACCGCGGTGTGGAAGTGGGGCAGCGGGCTGACTATCTGCCGCCGGAATTCGATGAAGTCGCGCGTGGAGAGTATGAGGCGCGATTCGATAACGAACTGCTGCAGGTGTTCTCGTCGGGAGCTCTGGTTCAGGGCTTCAAGGTGATTCCGCTGGCGCCAATGACTCTCGCCGAAGCACTGGCTGCACACAGCCCCGACCTAGGCACCAACGACCTTCGACTGCTGTTGAACTTCAACGGCGTTTTTCTCGCCTTGGGCGACGCGAGAAACCGCGTCGCTTACTTCGCCCAGTCCGTTCGACCGGAAAGCATTGTGAGGGCCATCGGGTACTACAACGATCAGACGGCAGCTATGACGTTTACCGCCGCCGTCTCTTCGCCGGAGGCCGAAGAGTTGATTGCCGCTGCCAGGGCAAGTTCTGCCAACGCGCTCAATGAAAGGCCTGAAATCACGGATCCTTTGCGGCAAGCCTCGTTTGTCGTTACGCAAGCGACGGAAGCTTCAAGAACGGAGGCTGAGCGCGCGCTCGCACAGCTTCGCACGTACAAACGCTTATGTACCGGGACACCGGAATGCGAGGCGCGAAGAAGAGAGCAGGGTTTCGAGGTGGTAACGGCAGCATCGAGGTTTCTGGTGTACCTGATGCGCGCAGAACGCGCTTACCAGGCGAATGCGAACCTGATAGGGGAGAAGCCATTGGAACTTACAGAACTGCAGCAGTTGTCCGATGATATTGTCCAGCAGGTGAGATCGTCCGTTGGCCCGGTTCAGTTCAGTCGCAGGTGATTTAGAGCGACTGAACCGGAATCATGAGCAGGTCATCGATCAATCCGACTTCCTTCTGAAGAAAGGGTTCGGCGTACTTTACTCCCGCGAGCAAGCCAAAATACCGGGCCATAGCCTCGATGCGTTCACGCATTTCCTGTTGAGCGGGGAATAGCTGTGCGCCTGCAGTTTGGTCCGCGTATTGAGACTTGTACGCGAACAGAGACTGGACACGAGCTTCGAACTGCTCGGTGATGTCCACCACGAAAGCCGGTCGCACGTCATAGTAGAGCGTCGCGTAGACGAGTTTGAATGGACGGTGCGGTTCGCCTTCTAAATCAAGCTTCTTCAGTCCGGCCGTGAAACATGCTTCATAGCCCAGAGTCGATGCGGTGTAGTGGTCGGGATGCCGGCCCTTCCAGTAGGGAAGAATGACAACGCGCGGCTTGAGTGCGCGAATTACACGTGCAACCTTCAGACGGTTTTCCCAGGTGTTTTCGACTCGTCCGTCGGGAATGTCGAGCGCCTCGCGCCAGCTGACCTTCAGCAATTTGGCTGCATCGGAAGCTTCGCGTGCCCGGTCCTCGGCGGTGCCGCGGGTGCCCATCTCACCGCGAGTGAGGTCGAGGATTGCCGTGCGGTGACCGCGCTCAGCCATCTTCAGAAGCGTGCCACCACAGGTCTGCTCTATGTCATCGCGATGGGCGGCGATGGCTAAAACATCGACTGGGTCCGACGAACGGATGAACGGATGAGCGGGTGATTGCGCGTCTTGCATGCCGGGGGACATTGTAAAGGCGCTGTTGGCAGTTGGCTATTGGCCGATGGAAACCAACAACGATACCGGAGCTCAAAGCAGCCAAGCCAAAGCCAACATCAATCTGCCCAACAAGCGAGCGAGATGGCTATTTCTTCCGCTCGACCAAGAACCGCCCTATCTCCTTCAGCGTCGCTGCGCGTTCGCCGAACGGGTCGAGACTGGCGCAAGCGAGGTCGATCAGTTCGGCAGCTTTCTTTTCCGAAGCTTCAAGCCCGTAAAGCGCGGGATAGGTCGCCTTTTCAGCTGCGACGTCCTTTCCGGCTGTCTTGCCCAACTGCTCGGAGGTGGCGGTTACGTCGAGAATGTCGTCCGCGATCTGGAATGCCAAGCCCGCATTCTGGCCGAACTGGCGGATGCAATCGAGTTGCTCACACGTTGCGTCGCCATAAATCGCACCGGTCACGAGCGCGGCAGTTATCAGAGCGCCTGTTTTTGCGCGATGGATGTACTGGAGGGTCTCGGCGGCGGGTTTGGTGTGTTCGGCTTCGAGATCAACTACCTGGCCGCCGATCATGCCATCGATTGTGCCGGTCCCGTGTGCCAGTTCCTCGATGATCCGCACGCGAGCCTCAGACCGGCAGCGAAGGCGTGACATCACTTCGTAAGCGTAAGTCTGAAGGGCATCTCCGGCGAGAATGGCTGTTGCTTCACCGAACGCCTTATGGCACGTGGGACGGCCGCGACGAAGGTCATCGTTGTCGAGAGCTGGCAGGTCGTCATGAATGAGCGAGTACGTGTGCAGCATTTCGATGGCTGCGCCGAGATCGTCAACACCCTCCGGAACGGCGCCGCAAATCATTCGAGCCGACTCCATGCAAAGAATGGGACGAAGGCGCTTGCCGCCGGCGAAAACGCTGTGCCTCATCGCAGCGTGGATGGATGCAGGGTACTGCGTGGCGGACGGCAGCAGACGCTCCAAAGCTGCGTCGGCGACTTCACGGCCTTGTTCCAGGGTCTCTTTGAGCATGAGAAAAAAGTATAAACAGCGCTGCCGGGGTTGGCTATGAGTTCTGTGTGACCCTTGCGACAGCCTGAGGCTCGGGCAGCGTGCATAGCGCTAGAGCGAATCCATGTACGCTATGGCAGCCAAAAAGCGCAGTAGCTCGGGCCAAGCTGAGAACGATATTGCGACGGGCGCCGTCGCGCCGGAAGAACTGAAGGCGGAATTCCCCGAAATCAATCTGCCGATCCGTCCGCCATTTTCGCCAGCAGAGGCCAAGTCGGTCGATGAGATCCCATCAGGAGAAAACTGGCAGTTCGAACCTAAGTGGGATGGCTTTCGCTGCCTCGCTTTCCGCGACGGCGACACCGTCGCCATGCAATCGAAAAGCGGGCAGCCGCTGGGCCGATATTTTCCTGAACTCATTCAAGCTTTGGTTGAACTCTTGCCACAAAAGTATGTGTTGGACGGCGAGATCGTGATCGAGCGCGAAGGGCAGTTGTCGTTCGATGATCTGCTGATGCGAATACATCCGGCGGAAAGTCGCATTAGAAGATTATCCCGGGAGACGCCTTCGACTTTGCTCGTTTTCGACTTGTTAGTCGATGAGAACGGCGAACCGCTGTTGGGAGAACCGTTGCGGCAGCGGCGGAAACACGTGGAGCGTTTTGTACGTGGAATGGGACGGACGGAGCGCGTGCAGCTTTCGCCGGCGACAACCGACCGCGCCACCGCAGTCCGCTGGATGAGCGAACTTGCGGGTGCCGGATTCGACGGCGTCATAGCGAAGGATCTGGAGGCGAGTTACGCTTCGGGCGAGCGCACGGCAATGCGGAAGATCAAGCGAATGAGAACCGCCGACTGCGTCATCGGTGGCTTCCGCTGGGCGGCAAAGGGCGGCGAAGTCGGTTCACTTTTGCTCGGACTTTATGACGATCAAGGATTGCTGCATCACGTCGGGTTTACTTCTGGATTTCGTGGTGAACAGCGCAAAGAGTTAAAGCATATCTTGAAGTCACACATGAATGGCACGGGGTTCACCGGCAGGGCTCCTGGCGGTCCGAGCCGATGGAGTACAGAACGCAGTGGGGAATGGGAGCGGCTTGACCCCAAACTCGTGATCGAGGTGCAATACGACCATTTTTCCGGCGACAGGTTCCGCCATGGCACCAGGTTTCTGAGATGGCGTCCAGACAAGGATCCCAGCAAGTGTGGGTTTGATCAGGTGCGGATCGAGCCGGCGAAAATCTCAGAGTTGATCAAGGCCGCGTGACGTCTCGCTTGACAGAAAGGGAGTTGAGTTTGGGGACGTGAATGAAAGCAAGAATCCCGAGACCTTTGCCTTTTTATCTTGGCCAGTAGCTTGCGTTAGACCCTCGCTGATCTAATACGTCACTGCCTTGCGGCTTGCGACATAACGATCTTGGCTTGGGCTCCGGGCTCACTGCTAACCGCGAACGGGGCAAATGCCTCGGGATCCTATGTGGTCTCCGACATTCAGTTCTTCACGAATCGCGCCTGCAATTGGCCATTGCCTTGTTGGCGTCTGTTGTAGCTTCCGAGCCGCGGAGCATCGGAGCGCCATCTCTCGCCTCGCGCGGGTGAGAGAACTCCGAGCAGCTCGCGAGACCGCTCGGGTTTGGGACGCCGACCAGGTTCTTGCTTCCGGAACCAGGCCGAACCGCGAAACGTTGAATGTCAAAGAACGAGTGTGAACATACTCCTACGGCTGAACGAGTCAATAACCAACTAGCATCTTTATCTCTTGAGTTTTCAATGAGGTGCAGCTCGTCCACAGGCGCATGCAGCGGAAATGGTGCAGTCGTGCGCTGGCTGATAGCTCCACGGGATAAATTGGTCAGCGTTCACGCAGGGTTTTCGGGTACTTGATTTTGGCTAATGTGGCCCGGGTCAATTGCGCCGGATGTGAAAAACACGTCCAAAACCGCATCATTGTTGGCTGCGCTCGTAATTGGGATTGTAGGTTTCGAGGCTCGCGAGCCTGACAGACATGGCTCGAAGTACGCCCAATCACCGCCTCAAAAGAAAAGGAGCGCATTTTCAGCGCTCCTGCTGTGAGGAGGAGAACAGATTCTGCTGCTATAAACCCGAATGTTTCAACGTAGTTGCGAGAAAACGAGCGGAGTCTGATCAAGCGGCGTGGGACGAGAGGCCTGCATCGCGGCGCACGGCGGCAATGATAGAAGCGATATCCGAAGTTTGACAGCAGTCCATAGCTCCGTGTCCGAGGGCTTCGGCCCACATCGACTCGTCGGGAATGCGGTGAATACCTATGATGAACGTTCCATGATCGTTGCGGAGTTGCTGGACGCCTCTCATGCCTATGAGGTCGAGGTCAGCTACGGCGATTGGTATGCGTTTGCTCGCGATCGCGGAACGGAGCTCTTCCGCTGTCGTCGCTATGGTGACAGAACGAAAATATCGGCCCAGGGACAACGCTAGAAGCTGTCCTGATTCAGGATCGGTATGAGCGATTACTACATCCAGGCAATCGATCATTATCGCCTCGCAGAATGACGTAGTCGTGCTCCGTTGCTGGAGGTAGACATACTGCTGATCCAGCATGCACACCTTCTTCGGAACTTACGTGATTGGAAGCGAGGGTCTTTTCTCGCGGCGATTTGTGCAGCAGCGTGGCGAGTACGGCACGCTATTTCTTGGGTTCGGCCCCATCGGCCAAGCCTTCAAAAGGCTCAGCCTGCATTCTTCCATTTCGGTTCAGGAGGATTTCAACCTTTCCCTCTGCGTCTTCAAGTTCCTGGCGGCAGGAGTTTGAGAGACGGATACCTTCCTCGAACAACCCCAAGGCCTGTTCGAGAGGAATATCGCCTTTCTCCAGTTCACCGACGATCTGTTCTAGCCGCTGAAGGCAATCTTCGAACTTAGCCAAAGCAATTCTCCGTCCGGACATTCTAGCGAAATTCGAAAGTTCGTTGGCTTGAAAAGGTGTGAGGATGCAGCGGGGAACTCAAAGCGTTAATGGAGCGAAACACTGAGCCGCTCAGAAAGCGGCTCGGTGCTTCAGAGAGTCGCGTCAGGCCGTGACGGCTCCTTTGGTGTTACCGAGCGCCTCAAGCACGTCCACCGCGGACGAGTACCGACCAAACGGGGCGCTGATCTGTGCTCCCTGCACGACGTGTCGGACGGCGGCGAGCATCTCGCGGGCAATCGCGACACCCTCAGCGCGGGCGGCATCTACATTCGTCGCTTTTCCCATGCGGCTGAAGATGTAGTCGGGCACAGAGACCCGAAGCTCATTCTTCATGAACTCTGCATTGCGCACGCTCGTAAGGGGCCAAATCCCCGCCACTATGGGGATCCGGTACTGCTCAGTTCGCTTGATGAATTGCTCGAGCAGATCGAGATCGAATACCGGTTGAGTAACGCACAACTCCGCTCCGGCTTCCACCTTGTAGGCGAAGCGGCGCAACTCTTCGTCGATATTGGGACTCCCGGGATTGGCGCCGACGGCGATCACAAAACGCGTTCCGGTGCCAATTGGATTCCCGCCGATGTCGAGTCCACAATTGAGATTGCGGACTATGTTCACGAGTCCAATCGAGTCGACGTCGAAGACAGCAGTGGCATCCGGGTAGTTGCCGAGCTTCGGCGGATCTCCGGTGATGCAGATGAGGTTTCGGATCCCGATGGCATCAGCGCCTAGCAAGTCGGACTGGATGCCAAGCACGTTGCGGTCGCGACAGGTGTAGTGCAGAACCGACTCGATACCTACTTCTTGTTGTATGAGCAGAGCCAGAGCCTGATTACCCATACGGGCGGATGCTCGCGGGCTATCGGGAATGTTGACCGCGTCAACACCGACTGATTTCAGGAAGCGTGCGCCCTCGATCTCCTTCTTCGGATCGGTGCCGCGAGGCGGGACGATTTCAATCATCGTGATGAACTCGCCGGCAGCGAGCTTTGCGCCCATCTTAGAGCGTTCGGCGACAGGAGGCGGATTCACAGCGGCCCTTGCGCGCGGTTCCGTGACGACCTGATACGGAGAGTCCTTCGCCCCTCCCATACGCAGGGCGGACTTCATCGTGTGGATGTGCTCGGGAGTCGTACCGCAACATCCGCCGACAAACTTGACACCAGCCGCGAGAAATTCTGGAACGAAGTTTGTCATGTACTCCGGGGAGCACAGATATATGTTCCGTCCTTCGACATTGCGCGGCATACCGGCGTTCGGTTGTGCCGAGAGAGGCTTGGTGGTGACCTTCGCCATGCGTTCCACGGCCCCCAGCATCGCGACAGGACCCACGCTGCAATTGCACCCGATAACGTCGGCACCCCACTCGTCCAACTTGGCGGTGAACACTTCCGGGTCAGAACCATCGAGGCAGTTGCCGTCCTCGTCAATCGTCACTTGGGCGACTACCGGTATGTGCGGAGCCACTTCGCGCGCCGCGAGAATGGCCTGATGAAGTTCTTCGACGTAACCAAAGGTTTCAAGGATCAGCAGGTCTACACCGCTCTCAGCTAGTGCGGCAATCTGCTGACGAAATGCCTCGCGAGCCTCGTCGAGGGAGGTCTTGCCGAGGGGTTCGACCCGTACCCCTAGCGGTCCGACTGAACCGGCAACCCAGGCATCAAAACCCTTGGCGGCCTCGCGAGCCAAACGGCCTCCGGCGATGTTGATGTCGCGTACCCGGTCGCCTAGACTATGTCGTGACAGCCGAAACATGTTGGCGCCGAACGTGTTTGTCTCGACCACTTCGGCACCGGCCCTGATGTAATCGCGGTGGATGTCGCGGATAAGGTCGGGCTGCGACAGGTTTAGTTCGTCGTAACAGCGATTGATGAAAACGCCTTTTGAGTACAGCAGCGTTCCCATCGCGCCATCGCAAAGTATGGGGCCCTTTTTCAGTCTATCGAGGAAGTTCTCAGGCATGTTGGTCCAAGTTGTTCACAATCGTTCAAGTTAACTCAAAGCTGCCCTATTGACTAGCTTGTGCGGATGCCGGGCAGAGCTGCTGAGATGGCTGGATAATCCAATCAACTGTGAGGTTGAGGGCAGAGCTGAATGCCGGTGCTCTGCTATAATCCGCTTTCAGCGGCTAACTTTTAGGTATTCAAGGGAGTTGTGGCGCTTGAAGCGTGCCATATTCAGTACCGTCCTGTTAGTCGTCCTCGTAGGACTCACGTCTTGCGGGGGCGACGGTTCCAGCGATCAACCGACGACGAGTGAGATCAAGACCCGAGCGATTGTGTCCAACTCTTATGTCGGATCGCTGAATATCATCGACTACTCCAGAGATCTGCAGTCGTTCACGACGATCAACGTTGGAACTCAGCCGCGATTCATGGTTCTTTCCAAGGACCGAAAGCTGGTTCTTTCGGTCGATGGTTTGAGCACGGTGGTTGCAGTGAACACCGAGACCGAGTCGGTTGTTGGCAGCGTCACGCTTCCGAACTGGACCGAGAGCCTCGTCATCAGCCCTGACAATAAGACTGCTTGGGCCGCCGTGCCGAACGCCGCAGTGGCAGGGGCGAGTCAGACTGGTGTCATCCAGCCAATCGACATGACGAACTGGACGCTGGGAACTGCAATCCCAGTGCCGCTGGCCCGCCACGTTGCCATGAACAACGCCGGCAACAAGCTAGTCGTGCTTAGCGACCCGACGTCACAGGTTGCAAATCCGATTTCGGTAGTCGACATAACCGATGTGACCAAACCTCAAGTCACAAAGAGAATTCCGGTGGGTGCTGGTGTTGACCGGCCAATCCGAACCGCCTTCGGTTCGGACGACGCCAAGGCGTACATTCTCAACTGCGGCCGCGAATGCGGCGGCACCAGTTCGAGCGTGTCGGTGCTCGATGTCGCTGCCGGGGCTCTGGTTGCCGGTTCAGGCGTACCGGTCGTGGCTGGTAGTGTGCTCCTTTTGGACGGATCCAATCTGTACGTAGCCGGTACTGTCCCCAGCACGAATCAAGGTGCACTGACCGTCGTATCTGTGAGCGGAACCACTTTGACAGCGAGTGACCCCGTCGCGATCGGAGATGGCTTTCATACAACGATGCTACTCGCCGGCAACAACAAACTTCTGGTTGGTGCAAACCCCTGTAGCAACGAGCCGGTGGGTGGGTCGGAAACTCCCAAAGGCTGCCTAACAATCTTTGACACGGGAACGCGGAAAGCTGTCGTGCAGCCGGCAAAAGGCTACGTGACGGGAATGAGCCTAGTACCCAAGCGCAATGTTGTGTATGTGGCCGAGGGCGAGGAACTGAGAATCTACGACACAAGCACTAGCGCCGAGTTCACCGGCAGGTTTATCGATGTATTCGGAAGCGTTTCGGACGTGAAGGTGTTGGATCAGCAGTAACCGGGTTCAGTGCTGATCATCTCGAGTTAGCAGTAAAGGGCGGCCTTAAACGGTCGCCCTTTTCTGTTGGTCTAGATTACCTGTGTTTCTGGACACTCCTATTTGGCCGGTTCTAGTACCAGCCTGTGAGCACCTGACTGCTGGACAGATGAAGGCGTAAACGGCAGGTTGAACGAGTTGCCTTCGTACCACGCCCTCCAGTGATCCATGAAGTGCCGACTGAAGATGTTTCCTGACTGTCCGGTGACGATGTTCAGCGTAGATGCGTCGAGGTTCGAAAGATCCACCGTCATGCGCTCTGATGGGCCGAAGCTGCGGCCGACTTGTTTTACTGTGTAGCCGTTCCCGGACTGTTCGAGGTTGCGGGGCCCGGTCCAACGGCGGAGCACGGGGATCATCCCGAACAATGGATGCTGGATTTGCACCGTCGAGGACTTACCCCACCTCCAGTTGTTCAGGTTGCGCGGAGCGTCTTCGTGGTTCAGAGCATTTTCAACCGCAGCAGTCAGCAGTTCGTCGTACGAATTGAGGGAACCAGGCAGCCACCGCGTGGGCTGAAGTAACAAGAGGTTTTCCAGCCAGACTGACGACATGAACCAGCGATAATCCTTGTAGTCCGCACCTAACTTCGGCTCAAGTAGCAGTTTCACGAGTTGCTGACGCGAAACGGAAACGATTGACGCCGCCACCGAATCGGCAGTTACTTTCCCGTCCCAATTGCGCATGATTTCAGCGGCCTGCTTCGCGCGCCCAGAAGCTGTCGAAGATCGATCGACCGCGTACACGAATCGTTGCGCGCAGAAGCGGTCGAAGTCGGAGTAAACGTCTGTCTGGAGAGCGAGCATGTCTGCCGCGGTGAACTTGCGGTCCGCTCCGAGGACTCGATAAATGCGTTCCGTGCGATATGCCGAACCCCACTCGGCGCTGATGAGGTAGGGATAGCCGTCGGGCGTGATGCGACCATTCGCGGTGGCGATGACCCCGGACGGAGGATCGAAGCTGCTTGGGAGCTTGTCAAAGGGAATGTATCCCGCCCATTCATGAGCGTCGTTCGCCCCTGGCCACACCTGCAGAGCCGCTCCTGAGTTCTCTTGATCGAGCACAGCCGGATTGCCGGTTCCTTGGGGAGGCGAGCCCAAATTCGGCTCCGATTGTTGCTGCGCGGTCGGGATATTGGGCGATACGCTGCCGCTCGCATTTACCTGGGGCGATTCAGTCGCGACGCTTAAGGCAGGACGAACGGGGACAAGTCCCGTAGCCTGATAGCCGATGTGGCCGTCAACGTCAGCGTAAACAACGTTCTGTCCGGGGCTTCCGAATCGCGAAAACGCACTTCGGAACTGCTCCCAGTTCTGCGCGGAGTTGACGTCGAAAAAGGGTTCTCGCAGGGCTGCAGGGTTGTGTAATACCCACTTGAAGGCGAGCATTCGTTTTTCGCCGGGCACGAGATGCGAGACGATAGGACCGTGCCGAGTAATGGCCAGATCGAGGTTTACGTCGCGGCCCCAGCGTACACGAATGTGCTCGCGGCGACGTTCGGGCTGCTTCCACCCTTCAGGGGTGAGGTACTCGCCCTTGTCGTTGAACGTCTCGGCGTACAGGTCGGAAACAGCCGGACCGATGTTGGTGAATCCCCATGCAATTCGCTGGTTGTGTCCTGCGATGACGAACGGTAGTCCCGGCAGACTGACGCCGGCCACGTCGAAGTCGCCGGAGGTCAAATGCACCTCGTACCAGGTGTTTGGTATCTGATGCGGCAGGTGCATGTCGTTAGCTAGCAGCGGCTTGCCGGAGGCGGTACGTGTGCCGGAGATAACCCAGTTGTTCGAACCGGGAACTAGGGGACCAAAATCTGGGATGAACTCGTCCGACACTGCCATCCGCAAAGAGGGAGAGCTTTCTACAGCAGCGCGAGTTTGGCGAGTCCGGCCCGGACGTCGTGAAGTCGATCGACTTCGCCCACGTCTCGCACGTCGGCGGGTCGGCTTCTGCTCTGCGGCATCTCGATCGTTTGAGGCAGCGGGTCCACCTTCGGCGTGCTCGTTTTCCTCTGCAAACTCTTCTTCATCGGGGCCATTTACGGGCGGATGATCGCGGAACGAGGAGTTGGGGTACAGATCGGCTGCGAGTTCCGGGCCGATCCGCGCCATGATCTTTTCTCGCTCCAGCACGTTTTCAAGTTGATCGAGGTTCAGCATTTCGCTCATGCCGGCTCCAACCAGCATGGAATCGACCACGGTCCACGGCTGCGGCGAGTACTGGAGCACCCGAAACTCGATGGGCAAATGATTACGGTTCGCCTGAATAAAGGCGTTCACGCCACGGGCGTACGCCTCGAGATATCCCCGATCTCGAGATTCCAGGGCGGCAGCGGCGCGCTCCGCAACCAAAGGCATGAGCAGCGTGCGCTGTTGGACATCAACCTTGACGTACTTGGAGCCAAGAATCTCTGAAAGACGACCGGAAGCGTAGCGGCGCGTCATATCCATCTGCCACAACCGGTCCTGGGCCGTCACGTACCCTTGGGCGAAGAACAGATCTTCGAGCGAGGATGCAGAGATGTGTGGAACTCCATGGGCGTCGCGCAGGACGCTGACGGGTGCGGCGAGACCCGCCACCGAGAGTTCACCGTCCAACTTGGGCAGCGCTCCACGGGCAGCGAGCGTGAACCAAGTGAAAAATCCTGCAGTGAGCAAAATGAGAACGGCTAAAATTCCGAGCGAAGAGCGCACGACACGGTACGCATGGCGACGCGGAGCGGAGACTAACGTGGGAGTGGCCATGAGTGTTCGATTGTAGTGCAACGAGCTGTGCATGGAATCGGGCACATTTCTGAATTGTTCAAATGTTTCTGTGAATTTTCGCCTGAGCGCAAGAGTTCAAGAGGCCCCATAGCGGTGTACGCGAAAATCTTGAGAGCAGGGCCTAAGGCAGGTGATATGCTGAATAGGGTTCCGCGGGCAATCAGCAGGACGGTTTCGGCGCGTGTATCCCGCGGGTTTGACGACTCTGACCGCCGGCCAGGACACGACCATCCATGCTGCAGAAGCGCGTTGATGAACGGGCGATCTCGCCCGAGATGATCCGAGAAGCGGAACAAGTATTTCATCAGCACTTGAGGCGTGTCGGACTGAAGCATACCGATCAGCGCGACACGATCCTACGGACCTTCCTCGAAACTCGCGATCATCTTTCTACCGATGAACTGCACCGACTGGTCCGACAGCGCGATCCCAAGATCGGCTTCACCACGGTTTACCGAACCTTGAAACTGCTCGCAGAATGCGGTCTTGCCAGCGCCGTGGAGTTTCAGGACGGCGTTGCCCGCTACGAACACCAGTACAACCGCCGCAGCCATCACCACATGGTGTGTACGGATTGCGGCAGCTCCGTTGAGTTCTTCTCTCCTGAGATCGAGCGCCTTGAGCAGGAGATCGGTCGCAAGTACCGGTACGCGACTACCCGCCACACGTTCCAGATTTACGGCGTTTGCGAACCGTGTAAACGCAAGCAGAAGCGGATCATTTGATCGCGAATTGAATGGACGCGGACGAAATAGTCGGTTCATCCTTCCGCGACTCCGCATGGCAACCGTACGTTTAGGTAGCGTCCCTTGGGCGCTCCGTGAGGACACTCATCCACCGTGTTTCCTGCCTGAGTCGTCTCCGAACGCCGATGGCGTTTCATTACGGTCGATTGCCGTAAACATAAGGTTTTGTTGCGTTTTGGACCGGAACAACAGATAATGTGCGGCACGATCTCAGGAGTCCACGTCCGGCTGCGTTAGCTGTGATCGTACGGCGTCGCGCCGGGCGCGAGTGAGGTAATAGCAAATACACGGAGGGGAGAATGCCACGTTTCTGTGCAAATTGTGGCGCGCAGATGGAGGATAACGCGGGGTTCTGTCCGGCTTGCGGAAAAGCGGCCGTACAGGGAACAACGGGCGGTGTTGCCGCCGCGCCCGCACCGGCTGCGACAACAAGTGCCATGGCTGATAACGTTGCAGGGATGCTCGCGTACGTTACGGTAATCCCAGCGATCATCTTCCTGGTGATGGAGCCATACAACAAGCGGCCGTTTGTGCGCTATCACTCTTTCCACAGCATCTTCTTCGCGGTGGCTTGGATAGCGTTGTGGATCGTCCTGAGCATCGTCGGGATGGTTCCGTTCCTCGGGGTAGTGACATTGTTTGTATTTCCGGTTGTGGCGCTACTCGGACTGATCGTATGGGTCGTTCTGCTGCTCAAAGCCTACCAGGGTCAGGTTTTCAAGTTGCCGGTCATCGGCGACATGGCGGAAAAGCAAGCCAACGCGATGTGAGAACTGAACGTTTTTCCAAAAGCGGAGCCGTCGAGGCTCCGCTTTTTTGTCGCTCATGACTCGTTCCCGATCGACGCATTGTGGGCGGCAATGTCGCAGCACTTGACTTTCCTCGCAGAGCCACGTATCTCTATTTGCTTTTGTAGTTTCTGCGCGGACAGCACGTGTCCCGCTAAGACCTGTCATTGTAAGAAGGGAATCCCTTGAAAGTTCGGGTGTTCTATCACGACAAGTGTTTCGACGGCGCAGCGTCGGCTGCCGTATTCACTCGCTTTTATCAGGAACGCATTCGCCTCGGTGCGGAGTTTCAGTATACCGGCCTGGTGCACAGGGCCGGAGCCTTGTTTGACGAAAGTCAGTTTGACGGTGACGAGAACGCCATCGTTGATTTCAAGTATTCGGCATCGCCGAAAATCACTTGGTGGTTCGACCATCACCAGAGCGCGTTCCTGACCCCGGAAGATCAGGAGCACTTCGAGCAGCAGCAGAGTACGAAGAAGTTCTACGACCCCGACTTCAAGTCGTGCACCAAGTTTCTTGCGACCATTACGAATCAGAGGTTCGGTTTCGATCCGGAGCCGATCGCGGAGCTGGTGGAATGGGCCGACATCATCGATGGTGCTTTGTACGAGGACCCGCAGACAGCGGTCGAGATGAAAGAGCCAGCGATGAAGCTTACCATGGTGATAGAAGCTACTCAGGACCCTGCGTTGATTCCGCGGCTCATCCCAATGCTCGCAACCGAGAAACTCGCAAACATCATTCAGCAGCCTTTTATTGCTGATCTCATTCCACCGCTGATGGAGCGCCACAAGAAATCGATCGACATACTCAAGGAACGCTCTGAATGCAAGGACGGCACTATCTATTTCGACGTTACCGATTACGAACTTGAGGGGTACAACAAGTTTGTCCCGTACTATCTTCACCCGGGTTGCACGTACAGCATCGGGTTAAGTAAGAGCAGCTTCCGCACCAAAGTAGCAGTGGGATCGAACCCGTGGGCCCCGTCTGAACCTAAGGTCAATCTCGCGAAGATTTGCGAGCGGTACGGGGGCGGCGGACACGCCCGAGTTGGAGCAATCTCTTTCCCGCCCAATATGTTTGAGGAGGCGCGGCAGGCAGCGGCGGAGATCGTTAACGAGCTACGGACCGCCATGCTCGAAGGTCGCGGGTAGCGACACGCTTTTTCGCTTCTGATGAATGCGTGCGAGAGGGCATTTTCCGCCCCCTCGCGTTCCTCATGAACGCAGGCCGTGACTTGCACTAGTACTAAGGCAGTGCGTAACCCTTCCGTAGCCCTCGCCTTAATCTATCGCGCAGCTACCTCCGTTTCGGCTTGAGGGCGAGTTGATGCTTCCTTAGATTCCCACCTTCCGTACAAAAAGAATGCTCACGGGGCGAGAGATTTGCGAGGTCCTTCGCCTGTGAGCAGATGGCGGAATACCCAAAACTTACAGTTGGAGCTTTCGAATGTTCACTTGCACCCTCCTTAGAAGCATCTACGTGCGTCTGGTGTTTACCGTCTTCTGCGTGATAGTTCTGACTTCTGCAGCCATGGCAGGAGTCGTGGTCAATTCTCCCGCTAACGGAGCGACGGTGTCGTCTCCGGCTCACGTCGTGGCCTCCGCATCATCCACACGTCCAATAAGCGCCATGCGCATCTATGTCGACGGCAGGAGCGCGTACACCGTTGGTGGGGGAACGCTCAATACTCACGTTAGCCTGTCACCGGGATGGCATTCGCTTGTAGTGCAGGCATGGGACACGTCGGGTGCAGTCTTCAAACAGGTGAGAAGCGTAAACGTGGTCGGGTCAGCACCGAGCGGAGGAAGCACCGCTCCGGGCGGGGCCATAGTTCATAGCAACATCGACAGTATGGGCGGATGGGATACATGCGCTCGATGCGCAGGCCATGGCGGAACCGGCCCGGCGACACCGCATTACGTTACGTACAACGTACGGTCGCCATCGATGGATGGTGCTTCTGCGAAGTTTGTGAATGCAGGTGTTGTGAGTTACTCGAACGCGATCTGGTGGAAGCAGGTAGGAGCCAGGGACAGTTCTACTCACTTCATCTACGACCTGTACTTCTACATCAAGGACGTCGGCGCGTCGCAGGCACTGGAGTTCGATGTGAACCAGTCTGTCGGAGGTCGAAGGTATATCTTCGGCACAGAATGCGGAGTCAGCTACAACCGTCAGTGGAGTGTATGGGGCAATAATCGGTGGAACCCAACCGGTATCGGCTGCAGCATAACACCTTACACATGGAACCACCTTGTCGAGGAGTCTTATCGTGCGAACGGCAGGGTACACATCGTCTCGATCACGCTAAACGGCAAGAAGCATTACGTAAACAGGTCGTATGACTCGATTCCATCAGGGGCGAGAGATCTCAACGTAGCCTTCCAGATGGACCAAACCGCAGCTCATCGTGCCTACGGAGCATGGCTCGACAAGGTGACGCTGAAACACTGGTAGGTATGCTCGATGTTGGCTGAGTGGGTGGCCAGACCTGCCCAATGTTGCTAAACTAATAAACATCTAGCCAGCATCGCTGTTTGTAGTGGAGTTTGTATTGCGAACGATAGTGTCTTTATGCCTTTTCAGCCTGGTGGTAAACGCTGGGATGGCTAATGCCCAAGGTGCGGCGTCGAACAACGCCGCAACGAAGGCGGGCTCTCAGAAGTCACATACGAAACAGACCAGCAAGCCTTCCGCAAAGCCGACAACTCGGCCGCAGTCGGCGCAGAAAAAGCTGTCACCTCAAAAGCAATTTGTTTCTGATGTTGTGCGAATGGCGGTGGCGTTGCCGCAGGCCGATCCACAGGACCGGTTGCGTGTTCTGACAGCAGCAACCAACCTGATCGGGCCGGTCAACCGCAACTTGGCCAAACGGTACGCGAAAGAGGGGGCGAGGATCGAAGCTGAACTCGTAGCGCGCGGACAGAAGCCCGCAATATCGATCTTGTCAGCGGGTCATTTCGATTGCGCGGGGGCCCAGGAGTTTCTGGATCAGATCCCCACCTCGGCAGTTGTCGACGCCGAGCAGTCGCTGATCAACGTGCTCTCGGCCTGTCCGAACCAGGCAACCGAGCCTATCCGGCAGAAATTCGAGACAGCACTGAGCGAAGGAAATCTGCCTGCCCGGGGCTTGCTGGCGATGATGGAGAAGACGGGGCCGAAATCCGCCTGGTCGCAGACGACTTTCGCGAAGATGTTCCGTACTCTGCCTTCGGATGCCGAAAGGGAGCGGGCAGAAGCGCCCAATTATGCGGCGATGTTCAACCGCATGGCTCCCGAGGTCGAAAAGGATGTGGCCCGGGATGCGGGACTTCGTTTCCTGGAATGGCTGGGCAAGTTAAGCGAAGGAAATGAGCGTGGTATCGCGGTCAACATGACGACCGACACGCTGAAGCAGGTCCTTGGTGAGAAGGCCTACGACGAAGCACTGCGCGGCAATCTGGTTGCGCGTGACGTGGCGAACAGTGCCGGGCAGGCAGTCGAGGTGGAGCACGTACAAGAAGAAAGCGTATCCGTGCTTTCGGCGATGGGGCAGGTGGGGAACGACCGCACCGATCACATCTCGAAGATGTCACCTTCGTTGCGGGCAAGGGAAGCGGCCGCTCACGGTTTTGCGACTGGCACCTCTGGTGACCCCAAGGGGGCAGATCGCTATTTCAACATCGCCTTCTCTGCACTGGACGATGTCTGGAATAATCGAACTGAGCAGAAAGACGCCCCGGACGTAATCCAGGAAGTGAGCGAGGCGGCCGCACAGGTGAACGCGGTCGATGCGTTAAAGCGCACACAGGCTCTGGGTGACCCGTCCGCACAGGCGATCGGTATGCTGGCCGTGGCACGGGTGGTCCTTGGGCAATCGATGACTGCGGAAGACGGACGTCCAGCGCGCGAAGGGTCAGCCGTCAACCACCCTATTCGATAAACATCAGCTTCAATCCCATCGCTCTGGCCGAGCAAAAGCCCTCCCGAAAGTGGGAGGGCTTTTATCATTGAACGGCCGCGAGGCTTCGCCTGATGCGACAGACGCGCTGAGGCCTTACTTCTTGGCTCCGTGCTTTGCTGCGGGATTAGCAGCCTGGGTACCCATAAGTTCGTTCGCCAGGCCGGTGGCACCGTAGACGGTTTGGAGGATCTCCATGATGCCTCGGCTGTCCACCTGGATCGCACGACCGAATTTATCTTCAAACGCAAAGTTCCAAGCGTTCGAGTAGATGTTGCCGTCAAAGATGATCCCGACGACCTCCCCGGCAGTGTTCACGACGGGAGAACCGGAGTTACCGCCGATGATGTCCGCGGTTTGAACCACGTTCAGCGGCGTGTCTCCCTTCAGCTTGGATTTCGCCTTCATCCACGACGCAGGCAAGTTGTAAGGCGGCTTCGAGTCATGGTTGGCTGCGTGCTCAAAAGCACCGGCGATAGTGGTGAAGTACGGCAAGTTCGTGCCCGGAGGCGTGGGACCTTCGCTGCCCTCAACATAGCCTTTCACTGCGCCATAGCTGAGTCGAAGAGTAAAGGTAGCGTCGGGGTAGGCTTCTGTTCCGCTCTGAGCAAATCTTGCGCGCGCAATTTTGGCGCCTTCCGTGCGCTCGACGGCTTCAACCTGGTCGTCGTACTTCTTCCGCACTTCCCGCGCCGCTTGGTCGATCACCCGCATGATGACGAGCAACGGGTCCTGGCTGGATCGGGCAGCTTCAGGATTGCTCCAGAGTTCCCTCCGATAATCGACGTCGTCCAGCTTTGTACCCGCGATCGCCTCACGCGCCACGTCCTCAGGCTTGCGGCCTTTCAGAACAGCCAGCATTGCGGGGTTATCACCAAGTCTCTGTGCCGCGTCTGCCAGCGAGGTTTCGAACCAAGCCGTCTCCAAACCCTTGTAAATTGGAGCCGTTGAAAGAACAGTCTGTTCAAGTGAGGGCAGGGCAGACTCGCGATACTCACGAAGCCGCTGCTCACTTGGTTTCTTTCGCTCCTCAGCGAGTCGAACGAAGTGCCGAGCGTAGCTGTTCAGGGTTCCACGGAAGCCAAAGCGCTTCTCCAAGTAGAGATACGGATAGTAGATGTCGGTGTGTATTTTGGTTGCGTTCGCAATAGCGGCCCACGGATCACCAACATCCTTCATGTTGGGATCGTTCGCGACGAAATCCTTCAGCTTCTGCTCTTCTGCCGCCTTCCTTGCCATCAGCGATTGGTCTTTCAGGCCGCTGAACTCGCCCGTGTACGCCTTGATTGAGTTCTCGAGACTGAAGATGTCTTCCTGGGATTGGCGCGCGCTTTCCGCGTCCTTGCTGCCATAACCCTTCAGCGCGGTATTCCAGCGCTGGAGCGTTTGGAGGAGGAAGGGGTATTCCAGTTCTCTCATGAACGCGAGCTGGGCCATCGTTCGCAGGCGATCTGTAGATCCAGGATGGCCTGAAACGAATACGAGATCGTTCTCCTTGACTCCCCCACGAGACCACTTCAACGAGTTTCTGAGGCGGACGGGGGCGTTCTTTTCGTACACCCGGAAGAATGCGATGTCCAAGTTGTAGCGCGGGTATTCGAAATTGTCAGCGTCGCCACCGAAGAACGCAGCTTCGAACTCTGGAGCGAACACGAGCCGCACGTCCGTGTACTTTTTGTACTTGTAGAGGTGGTACATGCCGCCGGAGTACAGCGTGACGACGTCGCACCTCAGCCCGGTCTTTTTGTTGCAAGAGGACTCGATCTCCGCCATCTTGGCACGCTGAGCCTGACCCCGGTCTGCAGTACTCATTCCTGCCGTGCCCGCTGCCTGGATCTGCGGCGTGACATCCTCAATCTGCTGAAGAACGTTCAACTCCAGGTCAGGACACTTCGCTTCCTGCTTGCGAGTCTTGGCGTAAAACCCAGTCTTCATGAAGTCGCGCTTTTCGGAACTAAGCTGCGCAAGGCAAGTCGAGGCGACGTGGTGGTTGGTGAAGGTCAGTCCATCTGGCGAGACAAATGAGCCCGAGCCGCCGTTATTGAATCGTACGGATGAAAGCCTAAGATGGTCGAGCCACGCCCTGGTGGGCTCAAAACCGTATTTTGCCTTAACCTTCGCGCTTGGGAAGGCATTGTAAAGCCACATCCCTTCGTCGGCCAGAGCGGCGCCGCAAAGCAGCGCAATCGCGACAAGGGACTGCAGAAGACATTTCAGCATCAGGTGCTCCTTCTAACTGGTAGGCGGAAGCGGAACCGGAAAGCATAACAGGTGTGCAAATCGCCTCCTACCTGCCACCTAAGTTGGACGCAGCATCAATGTTCTCGTGAGCGAACATCTACATCCAAGCTGATGGAGGCGCTCTATGGCTCAGACTGCAAACACGTACGACTTCCTGCTGGACTCGTACGAGACGGAAATCCTGAAAACCACCGGCATCTGGCTGGCTTTTCCGGTGCAAAACATGGAGTGGCGGCCACACCAGAAATCGCGCACGGTACTAGAACAGTTCGAGCATCAGTTGCAGTCCGAAGCGCGCTGGATGACGACCATGCTGGGGATAGAAACAGGCGAGCCGCTTCCAGACCGGCGGACTCGCGACGCCTTCATCGACAAATACCGCAGCGACGCCCAGCACCGTTTGTCCATCTTGCGAGGCAAGCCCGAGGAATGGTGGCGTGAAGAGACGATTTTTTTCGACGTGCGGCGATCGCGCGCATGGATCATGCTGCGCCGCATTGCTCACTCGGCTCACCATCGAGGCCAGCTAATCATCTATTTGCGCATGCTGAACTTGTTTGTACCGTCTGTTTATGGGCCTACGGCGGACACGAAAGGCAAAGTTGTGTACAACATCGCGGCATAGTCTTGGCAAAGAAAGCGGGGGAGCTTTCGCTCCCCCACTCAACACCAACAGCTCTCGGGGCCTTACTTGCCCGCCATGCCGCCGCAGCATTTGCCACCCTTACGACTGCAAGAAGCTCCGGCCGAGGCCGTTTCACTCTTGCCGCCGCAGCAACCAGAGCCGCATCCTTCTTTCCCATCCTTACCAGCACAGCTTCCGCCGTTGCAGCAGCCACCCTTGCCAGCGCCGTGTTTCTTGCAGCAATCATCCGTGCACTTGCCGGCGGCGTCGCGCTTGCAACCACCCTTGCAGCACTTGTTATCTCCGTCACAGCACGATACGGCTGCTCCGTCGTGCTTGTGAGTGGATTGCGTTGCTTGCGCAAACAGGAACGAACAAACGAAAAGAATGGACGTAAGAATCAGAACTCCACGAACTACTTTCAACATGAACTCTCTCCTAGAGTTTTCTATGGCGCACCCAAGGTGCGGCTGATCGCGAATTAGCGAAGTTGGACAATTTTGGGCGTTCGCCCGTGCAGTTCGCGACTGGAGAGAGGTCTAGATCCGCAGAGTACAGAGCAATGCAAGGCCAGGCGGAGCGAGCGCCCTCAAGGGCTGGTTACGAAACGCCTGCGGACGAGCCTCGGTACGGACCTTGGGGCTTGAGGCATGTGCCGAGCTTAGGTCGCGTGTCGACCTCCGCTCTTCTCGGATGGGCCTTACGGCGCTAGTCGGGCACGTGGTTGCGCAGCATTCGCGAGGCCCGTTCTGGGGCCGCGTTTCCTGCGGATGACAGCACTCATGCGCAGGCATGGCGGCAGCGCAAGAGGCCAAGGCCCCTGCCGGGATGGCTAGCATAGCCGCCATCGCAAGCATCGCTACCAGTTGAGTCAGTATCCGCATGCCGACCGTGAGACCAGCGTACACTGAGCTCTCACGTAAGTTCGTGACAAGCATCACACGCCAGACATGCGCCTTGAACAGACTCACGTCAACTCAGGCCAGAGTTCCCGAACCACTTCGAGTAGCTTTGCCACTGTGGGGGGAACCACTCCGCTGCGATACACGAGCAAAAGCTTCGCCGTGGGCGCGGGTTTCGCCACCGGTCGATACACCAGACCGGGTCGCACCAACCCCTTCAAGCTTACAGGTACGATCGTGAGCCCGAGGCCGGCAGCCACGAAACTGACAGCAGTCGCCGTCTCACTGGCTTCCTGTGCCACCCGCGGTTCAAAGCCCGCACTACGGCAGATACTGCTCATGAACTCAGCCCAACCTGACGGCCGGGCTGGATGCACGACCAGCGGCTCATTACGAAGTGCGATGATCGGGATCTCGGCACGCCTGGCGAGTGGGTGTGACCTGGGCAGAATGACCCCGAGTTTCTCTTCCAGCACCGTCCTTACAACGAGCCCTTCTGTGCCAAGGGGCGGGCGGACGAAGCCGATGTCGATTTCCGCATTCCGAAGAGCCGACATCTGAGCAGGCGACGGCATCTCGCGGATCGCCAGATCGACGTTCGGATGGCGCTTGCGGAACTCCCGGACCAATTGAGGCAGCACAACCCAAGTCGCCGCTTCCGTGCCGCCGATCGTGAGGCGTCCTATTTCGCCCGAGGCCGCCCTGCGGGCAAGTTTCTCAGCCCGCTCCACTTGGGCCAATGCGCGCCGTCCTTCCTCAAGAAAGACCTGCCCGGCAGCCGTCAATTCCACGCGGCGCCTTGTGCGCATCAGGAGTGGAACTCCAAGTTCTGTCTCAAGAGCCTTGATCTGCTGGCTTAAGCCGGGCTGGGCGATGTTCAGTCTCTGAGCGGCGCGGCCAAAATGTAACTCCTCGGCGACGGCGATGAAGTAGCGCAAGTGGCGGAGTTCTGTCACGCCGACAATGATAACTCGCGCTTCTTACACGGCAACAAATATCTATTGGACTTATTAGTCCTGAGCAGTGAATATGGTTGGTCTTCTTCGTGAGGAGTGCGCGGCAGGTTTACGCCCGACAATTCTCAGGCGTATGCTGTGCAGTCTGCACGATAACCAGTTGCGTTCAGGAGAGACTCTGATGAGCCACGCCGCGACGCCGGCCGGCGCGCCCGAGTTACACGACGCCGTACGCAAGCTCTGGCCCGAGCTGGAATGGATTTCCGATCCCGTACTGCGCCAGACAACGGAAAACACCTGGGTTCGCGCCTTCGAACTCAGCCCGCTTCAGCCGGACGATCTCAACCGCATCCCGTTCACGCTGCTCGTCCCCAACTGCCCCACCACCTTCATGGAGCACAAGCGTTGCGTCGTCCACGTTGCGCGCAGGTCGGCCGAGTCGATGCAGGAGTTCATGGGTAACGCGCTGAAGATCGACATAAACGTGGTCATCGCGGGCGCCATCCTGGCCGACGTAGGCAAGCTACTTGAGTACGAGAACAAGGACGGCAAGACCGTTCAGAGCGAGCGCGGCGAACTGCTGCGCCACCCGTTCACCGGCGTGTCGCTGGCAATGGAGTGCGGTGTGCCAGACGAGGTCTGCCACGTCATCGCCGCCCACGCCGCCGAAGGCGACCTGGTCAAGCGCACGACTGAAGCCTTCATCGTGCATCACGCGGATTTCATGGCGTTTTTACCGTTCAAGAATGCTCGAAATTTGAAGGTCTGATGCTATTCACAGTTGAATACGGTGATGAAGTTGTCGAGATCAATTGTTATCAACAAGGGCTGGCGCTGCTGATATCGAAATTGCAGCACCTCCAGCAGCAAGGAGGCCACTGTCACCTAATGACTCCGTCCTGGGCTGGCACGGAGCTCACTGAGGAGAAGCAGGGCGATAATAACGTGCTGATCAATCATTTGCGAATAGCTGTAAAGCCGTAAAGCAAGCAGCCCCGTAGGGCGGCATTCATTAGCCCAGCCCGGAAGGGCTGGATGAGATATACGAACACAGATCACGAGCCCCGTAGGGGCGGCACATTCAAGAGGACTCATGGCCGGTTCAACTCCCGCACCGAAGAAAGATTTCATCACCGCCAAGATGGCCCAATGGGCCGCCAACGTGAAGTTTGAAGACATCGCGCAGGACGCCGTTCACCAGACCAAGCGCTTCCTGCTCGACTCGCTCGGCTGCGCCCTCGGCGGCTACCAGCAGCACGACGTTAAGATCGCCCTCGAAGTGCTGGACGAAGTTGGCGCCAGCGGCCCCGGAACCGTCATCGGCACTGGCCGCAAGATGGACGTTGTCTCGGCCTCGCTCGCCAACGCGCTGATGATCCGCTGCATGGACTACAACGACATCTACTGGAAGCAGGACCCGTCGCACCCGTCCGACATCTTTCCGGCGGCGATGGCGTGTGTAGAGCGTGGGGGTGGCGATGGCCGCGAACTGATCGTCGGTTTTGCCATCGGTCATGAATTCGAGCAGCGCCTCTGCGAAGCGGCGTTCCCGGGCATCCGCGAGCGCGGCTGGCACCACGCGACCCTGACCGCCTTCGCTTCTCCCATCGTGGCCGGACGCGCTCTGCACCTGAATTGGGAGCAGATCCAGCACGCCATCGGCATCAGCGGCGCAACGCGCTGCTCGCTCGGCGGCGTGGTCGCCGGCAAACTCACCATGATGAAGAACACCGCCGACCCAATGGCCACCCAAAGCGGCGTGTTCGCGGCATTGCTGGCCGAAAAGGGCTACACCGGCCCCGAAGGCGCCATCGACGGCAAGGAAGGCCTCGTTCACTGCATGGGTCCGGAGTGGAAACTGGAAGTCCTGACCGACGGTCTGGGCGAAAGCTGGCGCATCAACCAGTGCGGCATGAAGGCCTACCCGACCGAAGCGCTGACCCACACGCCGATCTCGGCCGTGCTCGATCTGGTCAAGTCGCACGACCTCAAGCCGGAGCAGATCGAGAGCGTCAACATCCGCTCGCTCGCGCGCGTGGCCGACATCCTGAGCGACCCGCCGAAGTACGACCCGCGCTCGAAGGAAACGGCCGACCACTCGCTGCCTTACGTGATCGCCGCCGCTATCGTCGACCGCCAGGTCACTCCGGTCCAGTTCAAGATGGACAAGATCATGGACCCGCGCATCCGCGAGCAACTACACAAGGTGCACGTAGTCGCCGACCCCGAGATCGAAAAGGTCTTCCCGGCGCTCCAGCGCGTGATCGTCACCATCAAGACCACCGACGGTAAAGAGTTCGCCAAGCAACTCGATTACCCGACCGGCGATCCGCGCAACCCGATCTCCGACAAGGGTATTGAGGAGAAGTTCGCCGCGCTGGCCGATCCGGTAATGTCGAAGGCCGCTCAGCAGAAGCTGATCGACGCCGTCCGGAACCTGGAGAAGATCGGAAAGGCGAGTGAGTTGATGGAGTTGTGCAAGGCGGACCGCTGAAAGCCTTAACCAGGATCGCACGGGTTGGAACGGATCAGGATAGAAAAGCAAGGCGTCGTGAACCGACGACCAACGACCAACGACCAACGACTAACGACCAAGGACAGGCGGTATGCCGCAAACCATAGTTGAGAAACTCGCACAGAAGCACCTCGCCGAAGGCCCGAACCGGCCTTTGCGTACGGGCGATTTCGTTTCCATACGGCCGTGGCACATCATGACGCACGACAACACGTCGGCCGTCATGAGCAAGTTCAAGGCAATCGGGGCCAAGCGGGTCAAGGACCCGAAGCAGCCCGTGTTCGCGCTCGATCACGACATTCAGAACACGTCGGAAGACAATCTGAAGAAGTACCGCGCCATCGAGGCCTTCGCCAAAGAGCAGGGCATCGACTTCTATCCAGCGGGCACCGGGATCGGGCACCAGGTCATGTGCGAGAAGGGATACGTCGTGCCCGGCTCGTTCGTCGTCGCCTCCGACTCGCACTCGAACATGTACGGCGCGATTGGCGCGATCGGTACCCCGGTCGTCCGCACCGACGCTGCCGCCGTCTGGGCTACTGGTGAGTTCTGGTGGCAGATACCGCGAACAGTTCAAGTCGTACTTGAAGGCCGCTTGCCCGAAGGCTCGACCGGGAAGGACGTCATCATCACCCTGTGCGGCCTCTACAACAATGAAGAAGTCCTGAACGCCGCCGTTGAGTTCACCGGCCCGGGAGTCGCCTCGCTCAGCATGGACGCTCGCATGTCCATCTCGAACATGACCACCGAGTGGGGCTCGCTCACCGGCTGGTTCCCCTGCGACGAAGTCACTCTGGCATGGCTGAAGCAGCGGCAGCAGGAGTTGCAGGCCGCTGGTGTCCCCGACCGTATCACCGACGAGATGCTGGCCGAGTGGAAGGTCAATCCGCCCGCGCCCGATCCGGGTGCGCAGTATGCCGCCCGCATCGTGCTGAACCTGAACGAGGTCACGCCGCATCTGTCGGGACCCGATACAGTTCAGGTCATGCAGTCCGTTGCGGCCATGCAGGAGAAGAAAGTCGCCATCCAGAAGGCATATCTCGTCTCCTGCGTGAACTCGCGGCTCGAAGACCTCGAAGCCGCTGCCCGAGTGCTGAAAGGGAAGAAGGTCGCGCCGACAGTGCAGTTCTACCTTGCCGCCGCCAGCAAGAGCGTTCAGGAGGCGGCAGAGAAGAGCGGCGTGTGGCAGACGATCCTCGAGGCCGGAGCCGTTGTGCTGCCTAGCGGCTGCGGTCCCTGCATCGGCCTCGGCACCGGCCTGCTCGAACCCGGCGAAGTCGGCATCTCTGCCACAAACCGTAACTTCAAAGGCCGCATGGGCTCGCGCGATGCGAAGTGCTACCTGGCTTCACCGGAAGTTGTCGCGGCCTCGGCTGTCGCCGGATACATCGCCGGCCTGGCAAACGGCCAGACAAAGGTAGGCGAAGTTAAGCGCCGGTTCGACGATCTCACCTCCACCATGACCGTAGAGGCCGAATCCGTCAGCATCCTGCCCGGCTTCCCGGAGCTCGTCACTGGACGCCTCGTCTTCTGCCCAGCCGACAACGTCAACACCGACGCGATCTACGGCAAGGACTATACGTACCGGGACGACATGACGCCTGAAATGATGGCCAAGGTCATCTTCGAGAACTATGACCCCAAGTTCGCCGAGCGCACCGTCTCGGGCGACATCATCGTGGGCGGCTACAACTTCGGCACCGGCTCCAGCCGCGAGCAGGCCGTGACGGCGCTAAAGGCCAAGGGCATCCCGCTGGTCATCGCGGGCAGCTTCTCGCAAACGTACCTGCGCAACGCCTTCAACAACGGCTTCCTCTGCATCGAAGTCCTGGCGTTCGTGAACCGAGTCCGCGCGATGTTCACCACCGAAATGAAAGCCGGCGAAAAGACCATCATCCCCGGCGACGAAATCACCGTTGACTTCACCAGCGGCACCATCACCTTCCGCGGCGAGAAGTTCCAATTCCCGCCGATGGGCACGGTTCCGCAGTCGCTCGTGATCGCGGGTGGAGTGGAAAACCTGGTGGCGAGGAAGTTGGGGCTAGCGGCTAAGATCGGGTGATCTGACCATCGAGCTATTGCGCGAGGGGGAAGACTTGGACAACTGGGCTGCAACGGCTAGCGAATTGCGACGTGCATTAGGCGACCTATGTGAGTTCTGTGGCAAGACACTGGACGGGCACAGGTTTGCTCAGTTTGCAAGCCGGATCGGCAGCCCAGAAGAGCTGTACGAAGGCGATCCATTTGTTGAACACTTTGGGCACTGCCGCTGGCGCGACCTTAGGAGCATTAACGAGTTCGACCGATCCAGAGATGCCGCCGTTGTTTACGCGATAGAGTGCCCGAACAGTGTTGGGCCAAACGGGCCGATATACGACATGGTTCTTGTTCGAAACCCGTTTGAGTTGTACGAGCATGATGAAGTTGTCGAGCGGTTTGCCGCCGTGCTGGACGATGCGGACACGGTTCGTTCGCTGGTGAAAGCAGAGGAGTGGCATTCTTTTTGAAAGCCAGATTCCTCCACTCCACCAGCGAGAGGTGGCTTCGCTCAGAATGACAGCAGCTTTGCCTAGCTACTAGCTACCAGCTACTAGCTACTCGAATTTCATCCGCGTTCCTCCGCGTAATCCGCGGTTAGTTTTTGCTTTTGAAGTTCTAAGGAGAGATCAATGGCGCGTTACACCGTAGTGACCATGCCCGGCGACGGGATCGGCAATCAGGTGCTGCCCGAGGCGATCCGGGTGCTGAATGCGGTCGGCTTCGACGCCGACTACGTCCACGGCGACATCGGCTGGGAGATCTGGTGCAAGGAAGGCAATCCGCTACCGGACCGCACCATCGACCTGCTCGCCAAACACAAGCTGGGCCTGTTCGGCGCGATCACCTCGAAGCCGAAGAAAGAGGCCATGGCCGAGCTCGCGCCCGAGTTGCGCGACAAGGGTCTGGCCTACTACAGCCCGATCGTGAGCATGCGGCAGCGTTTCAATCTCGACATCTGCATGCGTCCATGCATCGCGCTGCCCGGCAATCCGCTGAACTTCGTCCGACGCAATCCTGACGGCGCAATAGTCGAGCCG
>DASPIK010000020.1:0-44252 GCA_035629075.1 Terriglobales bacterium
GCGCTCTCGGCCGTTCTATCGGCCTATATACGCCTCCTGCAGCTCGCATCGGCGTGGTACAGCGAACCTCACTCTCGACACTGAAGTCCTGTAAAAACACCGAACCCACCCCGAAAAAGGGTGGGTTCGTCAGCAGCCTGATGGGCGCTCACCAGAGCGCCCAATTGAGGCATGGAGGCACCTATGCGACTGCGAGTAACTGCAGTAGAGGTTCGACCACCGCGAAGCCGCAGTTCAGCCGTCCCTCCTTGAAGCGTCGGGCATTATATGCAGAACGTGTTCTTAGGCAAGCACAAAAAGCAGCGCACCCGGGAGAGAGAGCAACAAAACCGTACGCAGGCCAGGGTCGCTGAAGAGAGGGCGCTGCTTACTTTTTTGCTCTTCGGAGCGTCCTTAAACGCTTCGCTTTCTTTCCCGAATCCGAATTGCGCACCAGGAGCGGGGCGTATATAGTTCGGCGGCTTGCAACGAGTCTGCGCAGGCGCGGCAGAAAACGGCTTACACTGTTGCTAATGGGAAATACTTGGGGAGGATGAGATGGCTCCTGGCAGCAAACCGTCAGCGAAGACCACCGGAAAGCCAACCAGCGATCGTGCGCACGACATTTTGAGATCGGAGCGGCATCCGCTCGATGCCATGTTTGCGCCCCGAAGTGTTGCCGTAGTCGGAGCAACTGAGCGCCCGGGGTCGATCGGCCGCAACGTGCTGTGGAACCTGCTTAGTAACCCGTTTGGCGGGACAGTCTTCCCTATTAACCCTAATCGCTCAAGCGTGCTTGGAATTAAGGCTTACCCTTCGATTTCGGCCGTTCCAGAAGACATTGAACTCGCCATAATCACCACCCCTGCCGCTACAGTCCCCGACGTCGTGTCAGATTGCGTGGCTTCTGGTGTGCAGGCTGCGATTGTCATCTCGGCGGGCTTTCGTGAGTATGGCGCGGAGGGTGAAGAGCTGGAGCGCGAGATCTTGCGCCGACTCGGCGCCAGCCGGATGCGCATCATCGGGCCAAACTGCCTGGGTTTGATGAACCCGCTCAGCGGCCTGAACGCGAGTTGGGCCCAGACGATCGCTCGTCCCGGCAACGTCGCGTTCATTTCCCAGAGCGGCGCTCTCTGCACAGCGATTCTCGACTGGAGCCTGCAGGAGATGGTCGGGTTCAGCTCATTCGTGTCGATTGGGTCAATGTTGGACGTGGGCTGGGGGGACCTGATCGACTACTTCGGGGACGACCCGCGAACGCACGCCATCGTGATCTACATGGAGACCATCGGCAATGCTCGAACGTTCCTCAGCGCGGCGCGAGAAGTCTCGCTCACAAAGCCGATCATCGTGATCAAGGCCGGACGCACAGAAGCCGCAGCAAAAGCTGCAGCTTCTCATACGGGGTCTATGGTTGGATCCGACGACGTGCTCGATGCCGCCTTCCGTCGCGCCGGGGTACTCCGGGTGAACCTGGTCAGCGACCTGTTCTACATGGCAGAAGTGCTGGCGAAGCAGCCACGACCACGAGGACCGCGACTCGCCGTACTTACCAATGCCGGGGGACCCGGCGTGCTCGCCGCGGATGCGCTGCTGCTGACGGGAGGTCAACTTGCAGAGTTGGCCCCCGAGACCATGGAGGAATTCAACAATTTCCTGCCTCCTCACTGGAGCCACAACAATCCAGTGGACATTCTGGGCGATGCGAGTCCGGACAGGTTTGCCAAGGCGTTGGAGATCGTCGCCAAAGATCCGAACACCGATGGAATGCTCGTGATAACGGCACCGCAAGGACTGACGGAGCCGACCGCGACAGCAGAGTTGCTGAAACCCTACGCGAAGTCAACCGGCAAACCGGTGCTCGCCAGCTTCATGGGCGGAGCGGACGTTCGGGCTGCGGACGAGATCCTGAACCGCATTGGCATTCCAACGTTCCCCTTCCCCGACACTGCCGCGCGCGCTTTCAACTACATGTGGAAATACAGCTACAACCTGCGTGGCCTGTACGAGACGCCGGTGGCACGCGAATTCCACAACCCCGATCGCCTAAATGCGGGGCAGATCATCAGCGGTGCTCGTGACCAGGGACGGACCATGCTGACTGAGTACGAATCGAAGCAGTTGCTGGCGGCTTATGGCATTCCGATCGTCGAAACACGAATCGCGAGATCGGAAGACGAAGCAATAGCCGTAGCTGATGAGATGGGCTACCCCGTAGTGCTGAAACTGTATTCGCAGACGATCACACACAAGACCGATGTTGGCGGCGTGCAGCTTAACATCCGTAATGCCGACGGCGCACGCATCGCATGGCGAGCCATTGAAACCGGCGTTCGCGAAAAGGTCGGTGATGGAAACTTTCTGGGTGTAACCGTCCAGCCGATGATCAAGCTGGAGGGCGGCTACGAGCTAATCATCGGGTCGAGCATCGATCCACAGTTCGGGCCAGTGCTACTGTTTGGCTCAGGTGGGCAGCTCGTGGAGGTCTACAAGGATCGTGCGCTCGGACTCCCCCCGCTGAACACCACACTGGCGCGCCGAATGATGGAGCAGACAAAGATCTTCGAAGCGCTTCACGGTGTGCGCGGACGCAAGGCAGTCGACATGCGTGCGCTTGAAGAGTTGATGGTGCGGTTCAGCCAGCTTGTAGTCGAGCAACGATGGGTGAAGGAGATTGACATCAACCCGTTGTTAGCGTCGCCTGAGGGCCTGCTGGCCCTGGATGCGCGCGTCGTGATCCATAATGGCGGCTTGGAGGAAGACAAGCTGCCGCGTTCGGTGGTTCGTCCTTATCCGACACAGTACGTAGCCGAGTGGAAGTTAAAAGACGGCACGCCCGTGACCATCAGGCCGATACGGCCTGAGGACGAACCGGCCATGATCAAGTTTCACGAGAGGCTGAGCGATCGGACGGTGTATCTGCGATATTTCCAGCCGCTAAAGCTTTCGCAGCGTGTCGCCCATGAGCGGCTGACACGCATTTGCTTTATCGACTACGACCGCGAGATGGCGCTTGTTGTGGAAAGAGCCGACCCTGCAAGCGGAGAGAAGGAAATCCTGGCCGTCGGCCGTCTGAGCCGGATGCATGGCGTGAACGAAGCTGAGTGTGCCGTGCTGGTCCGCGACGAGTACCAGCATCTGGGACTCGGCAAAGAGCTGTTCCGGAGATCGCTGGAAGTAGCACGCAACGAAAAAATCGCTCGGGTAAGTTCGACCATGCTGGCTGAAAACCGCGAAATGCGCGCCATCTGCAAACGGCTGGGATTCGAATTGCACATCGACATGGAAGACCAGACGGTCAAGGCCTGGATCGATTTTCCATTTAGCCCACCGGCAGCGGCGTAGCGAACGGCCAGGAGGCCGCAGTGCCCCCAAACGTCGGTGCGCTCGCTGGTGGGGTCAGTACCCTAGAGCGTGTGCAGATACTCCATCAGGCGCTCGACCTGTTCGTCTGAAAGCACGCGGCCGAAGCCGGGCATTTTGTTGTGGCCATACAGAATAATCTGGCGAACACGATCGTTATTCGCGGGAGCGCCGGTTCGCAGGTAGGGCTTCTTGAACATGCTTTGCAAACTGGGCCCTTTGTATTCGCGTCCGGAGTAGGCAGCGTGGCACATCCCACACTGCCGGTCGTAGATGCGCCGCCCCGTCGCCTGCGAGGGCGTTAATCCGAGTTCGGCATCTGACCTGATCCGCTCCGGCGCTTCGCACGCCAGAAAACTGATAAGAAGCACTATCGGGACAAGAGCGAGCGTTTTCGTCATCATTCGTCCGGCAGTACTATTATGGAGCTTGCTCGAAGCAACTTGCTAGTAGCAAAGGCTAGGAGTCACTGACCGGCTGACAACCGAAACCGACGACGGGTATACAAGTGGTCATCACACTGAAACGAGCATACGAAGCGCCCTCGCCATTGGACGGCATGCGCATCCTGGTGGACCGCCTGTGGCCGCGTGGCATCACCAAGCAGGACGCACAAGTCGATCTTTGGCTCAAGGATCTCGCTCCCTCTAACGCTTTGCGCAAGTGGTTTCATGAACGTCCCTCGATGTGGCTCGCTTTCCGGCAGCGCTACCTTGCAGAACTAAAGCGGCAAGACGCTGCGGAAGCACTCGATCAACTCTCGAGTTTAGCCGCCCGTAAACGCAAGATCACCCTGGTATTCTCTTCGCGGAACGAAGAACACAATAACGCCGTGGTGTTGAAAGAACTGCTGGAAGGCATGAAGAAACCGCCACACAAGGTGAAACGAGAGCCGGTTTCAGAACAGGCGGCTCAGGCACGTGCCCGAACATAAGTCGTCCTTAGAGGCAATCTGACATCCGGCAAGCTGATAAGTCCATCATGGTCCTTCAACCGATTGGCGCAAAACCCTGTCCGACTCTGAAGTGGCAGCCCCGGCCTGGCGCACTACCCATTTGGGTAGCAGTCGCCGAAAGGCAAAAGCAGTGTGCTGAAGCGTGGTGGCTCGTTGCCCAGCCTGATCATGCGGCGCTCTCGGGCGATCTGGCGGCCAACTTCGTGTCGCCGTTGTTTCCGCGTTTAACACCAGAGATAGCAAAAGCAGTAGGCGCTCACGATGCCGGCTGGTCCATGTTCCCGCCCGAAGCCGATCCCAATACGCCTCCCATGATCGCGGACGACTGGAAGCCTCGTTCGTTCATGGAGTTTCCGCCGCAGGACTTTCTGCGCGCCTGGACCGGATCGATCGAGGGCGCAGAAGAAATATGCCCCGAGGGCGGCGTGATGGTCAGCCGCCACTTCTGCTTCCTCGGACAGGTGCGTTTGAAGCAGCAGATCGACGCTGAGCCGGAAATGAGACTCGTGCACGAGTTCCTCGACCGTGAGTCCAGACGACAGGAGCGGCTGATGAAGTCTGCCGATATCAGCCGTGAACGAAGTAATGACCTGCTGAAGGTGGTGCAGTTCTGCGACGTGCTCTCTTTGTATCTATGCTGTGGAGCCACGGAGGACGTCGAGTTTCCGACCAGGTTTGGGGGGCAAACGGTCAAACTGCACCGTACGGGAGACGTTTACGTGCTTAGTCCTTCTCCCTTTCAGGCAGAGGGGCCAGTACGAACCGTAAGCTTGGGTGTGCCTGCAAGAAAGCACCCGGCAAACGGCACAGCGGAGTTGACCACCCTCAGGTTCTTTCTTCAGTAGGGCGAGTGGGGCGCTTTCTCCCGGAGACCGACCACGTTTAAGTTGCCGCAGGCTTAGATCACGCGAACAAATCCCGTATGCGCCGCTCCCGGTAGTCGAAGATGCCCTCGACATCGCGACCGACGATGACAGCGTGCGTCAGCAAGCCGACGACGCCGAACGGCAGTTCGTAGCGGACTGTGTCTCGCATCATGGTTCCGCGGTCGCATGGCTCGAACTGGTGTTCGTGATGCCACAGCTTGTAGGGACCGGATATCTGCTCGTCCACAAAGCTGCGTGGAGGATCCCAGCGTGTGATTTCCGTCGTCCAGCGAACGGGGAGCACGCGCCAGCGCAGCGCGTAACGGATCAGGGTTCCACAGCGTACTGCGGGCGGGTCAACGCTGAGAATTCGAAAGTTCAGCCAACGAGGCGTGATCTCCTGCAGGTTTTCGGCACGGGAGAAAAACGAGAATACTCCCTCTACGGGGCGGCCGATCCACTGTTGGCGTTGGAGAGTGTAGACGCGCATCGGGCCATCGAACCATCGGCTCATCGAATCATCGGGTCGATTTTAGTCGTGATTCAATGGATCTTGTTTATGGCTCTTCGATCTTCGCTTCGGCTACCAACAGCACGGGAATGTCGTCCCGAACGGGATATACACGGCGGCAGCCGGTGCACTTGAGCGAGTCATGCGCCGAACTCACCTCAAGCGAATGGTGACAAGCAGGGCAAACAAGGATTTCGAGTAGATCTGGCGAGATCATTGCAACCTCGATTTATCTATCTTTCTTTCTGTCCATTGCCGCTGGCCTGTGCCTGGGTCCCATTCGGTCCGTTCAGGCGTACGAGTTGCGATCCCCCGGGCTGGTTGAGCGCAAACTGCTCGTCTGTTAGAGGCTGATTGATTGTGGCTTTCACCAGGCCAATGGTGATGTCGTACTCCTCTTGAGGGCGCGTGATTCGTAGCACCGACGGGAATGGTACACCGCTGTAGTCCTTGAATTCTCCGTACCTTACATCGGTTGCGACGTTGCCGTTCGTGTCGTAAATGATCTGCCGATTCGGCAGCAAGTCGGTCCGGTCGAAGATGATCTTGCGGCTCAGGTACCAGCCGCGGTCCCCCCGCTGGATGAGCAGCAATTCGTAATTTGACTGCTCGACGGGTTTTTTCGTTTTCGGGTCAGTGACGGTTTCGATGCCGTTCTCGAGCACTGCTATCCTGTCCGGGCCAGTGATCTGGTACAGGAGGAGCGCGTCGTAGATCACCTTGGGACGCAAGTTCTCGAGCGCGTTCTTGGACGGCACCGTTACCTCATTGCTGCCGACGTAGAACTTGTTCTTGGGCGGAATCCAGAGTTTGAAGTTCGACCCGTCACTTACCATGTCGAACGCCCGGTTCCGTACGATCGGCATCAGGCCGATCATGCGGAGCATGTCGGGCTTGCGCACCAGGATATAGCCGCGGATCTCCTGGTACTGGGTTACCTTACCTTTCTTTTCGCCGCCCACGTCGGTTGCTATATCGACAGTCGCGTTAAGCGATTGAATGCGCTGGGCTTCATTGTTGATCCATGCGACGAGTTCCTGCTGCGTGGCAGTCTTCAGTTCAGCCGAACTCCTTCGGCTCTCGACCTTGTGCGAACGAAAGAGACACCCCGTCAACGGCACGATCAGTGCAAAAAGTAGGAGGGCGCGGAAAGGTGCAGAACTCTTCATTGGGTCTTAAGAAACTTTAGATTCAAGAAAAGAAGTATACAGTGCAGGGTATTCCCCAACCAGCCCTCAGCCAACCCGCTGATCCCACTGCGGTTTACCTGCCCGACACCGCCCGGCGGTATGCAGCCACGTTTCGCGAGTGTTCGTCCAAGGTGCGGGCGAACCGGTGATGCCCGTCGGCATCGCTAACGAAAAACAAAAAGTCCGTTTGCGCCGGACGCATTGCCGCTTCAAGTGAAGCGCGTCCCGGATTTCCGATCGGTCCGGGCGGCAGGCCAGGGTTCCGATAGGTGTTATAAGGCGAGTTGGCGTTCAGGTCGGAGCGGAAAATCGCGCCCCGATATTTGCCCGCCAGCAGAGCCGCGTAGATCACACTCGGGTCGGCATCAAGCGACATCTTTCGTGCAAGCCGATTGTAGTAAACACCTGCTACGGTGGGACGCTCCTCAGGTGCCGCTGTCTCTTTCTCTACAATGCTGGCCATGGTCACGATGCGCCTGACATTCGTCCGATTTGGCTCCGGTGAGTTACTCGCTTTGAGCAGCCCGATAGCACGCGCTTCCTGACGAAAACGCTTCACCATCATCGCCGCTATGTCGGCCATGGTCTGCGTTCGGGTGAACTGGTAAGTATCTGGGAAAAGGTAACCTTCCAGCGATTCAGCTTCCGGATCGATGTCTGAAACTAGAGCGGTTGAGGCCCGCGCGACCTTAAGGAATTCGTCCCTGGTACCTAGCCCTGCCGCTTCAATAGCAGCGGCAATGTCGAACATGTTGTAGCCCTCGGGGATCACCACCGTGTGCTTGAAGATGTCTCCGGCAGCGATCCGCTCGTGAACTTGCAGAGCGCTGGCCGCGTGGTCGAACCTGTACTCACCAGCCTTCAGGGACCGGGGCCGAGTAATGTAGTGCCACAAGAGAAACGCGTTCGAGTCGCGAATCACGCCGGCGTTCTTCAGTTCGGTCGCAATCCGCCGCGTAGTCCATCCCGGCCGCAGGAGGACGAACATTTCGTTCTGCGGTCGCGTTGGTAGAAGCAGGCCGTAGCCGACCCATCCTGCCGCGACGAGTACCAGGAGCACGAAGAGTTTGAACAGAGTCTTCAAGCTATCAGTTTAAAACAGAGTGGTCAGATGAGATCTCGAGTTGTCGCGAACGAACACGGGAATACTTGTCAGAAGCTGTGCTTCCTGTTCTCCATGTAGGATTGCAGGATCAACACTGCGGCCATCTGGTCCACCACCTCGCCCCGGCGCTTGATGCTCATTTCGGTTTCACGGAGCAGGCGGTTAGCTTCAGCGCTCGTCAGACGCTCGTCCCACAGGTGCACTGGCAGACCAGACCTGCGGCGCAGTTCGTCGGCGAACTCCACCACTTTGGCGGTTTGCGCGCTTTCAGCGCCGCTGAGCCTGAGTGGATAGCCGACTACGATCTCCGAGACATTGTGACTGGCGATGATGCGCTCGAGCTCAGCGAAATCGGTTCGCTTGTTGCGGCGCTGAAGTGTGGGAAGTCCCTGGGCGGTAATGCCGAGCAAGTCGGAAACCGCAACCCCGATGCGCCTGGCACCAACGTCGAGTCCGAGCAGGCGGCCAGTGCTGGTTGTCGTCTCCATAAGCTCCCGTTGTTCGGAAATTGTACGTGACTGCATCCTAATTAGCAGCAATTCTTTCCCGGCATTTCCCGCGCCGGAGCTAGAGTAGTTCGACGGTCAGTAGGCGAGCTGATCTGGAAGACGTGAGCAATGGCTGACAGCATACAGATGCAATCGCAATCGGAAGCTGATCCAATTCCCCCGGGCGAAGGTAGCATGCACCAACCGGCGACACCACCCTCCTCGCCGCCCTCCGAAAACCTCCTCCGAATTCAGGCCGCTGCTGAAACGGTGATCGCCACGGCGGTGGTGCTGGCCGGCATGTACTACGCCCAACTGCCACTCATAGTTCTGCTGGTTTCGATCTTGCTCGCCTTCGTACTTGCGCCCGTGATGGAGGCGATCGTCCGGTTGAGGGCGCCCCGACCGCTTGCCGCGGCTCTGGCTACCGTGCTGCTCGTAGGGGCGTTTTATGGCGGGTTCCACGTGTCTTACAACCGCGCTCAGGCGTTCTTGGACGAGTTCCCGCGCTACTCCGGCGAGATCAGGAAGATGATGACCAGCGTGCGTCAGCGGGCAGAGAAGATTCAAAAGACCACAGAGGGCGCGCTCGGGGCTGAAAGCCAGAAGAACCCGACGCCCCCGGCGTCTCAGCCGAACTGGTCGCAGTTGATCACCAGCCACTTCGGTCCCATAACCGAGATCATCTTTATCGTCTCTTTCATTCCGTTCCTGGTCTATTTCATGCTCACTTGGCAGGACCATGTGCGGACGCAAAGCGTGATGCTGTTCAGAGTCGAAAACCGCAGCACTGCCTACGTCACGCTGGGCCTGATCTCGTCGATGATTCGTAGTTTCATCGTGGGGAATGTGCTGGTAGGGCTGTTCATGAGCGCCATCAGCATAGTCGTGTTCGGACTTATTGGCCTGCCATACTTTTACTTCTTAGGATTTATCAGCGGTTTCCTGAGCCTGGTTCCCTACCTGGGCGTGGTGCTTGCAATCGTTCCGCCGGTTGCGGCGGGCTTGGGCAGAGTGCATTCGACAGAGATCGTTATCACAATTGTCAGCGTCTTCCTGCTGCACCTGTTCGCTCTGAACGTGCTCTACCCGAAGTTCCTCGGCAGCCGGCTCAAACTCAATCCGCTCACCGTGACCCTGGCCCTTATGTTCTGGGGCTGGCTCTGGGGAGGCATGGGACTGATTCTTGCAATTCCAATCACCGGTGCGTTGAAGATCATCTTCGACCACGTGGATTCTTTACGGGGGTACGGGGCCTGGCTGGGGGAATAGCCGGGTTAACCGTGGTTCAACCTCAGAAATCGTCGGGCAGCATTTCCATTCCCATCGAGGTGGCTTCGGCTTCGGGTATGTCGACCTCACCTATGTTCGCGTGGCCGGTCTGGTGCAGACGCGTCATGACGTTGTCGAACTCAACGTTGTCCAGTGGTACCTTGCGCCTGAGGAACTCAGTCAGTTCGAGTTCGTTCCATGCGACAGCGTAATTCACTCCGCTGACGCTGTAATTGACCTGATAGATATCGGCGGGGATGCCGTCAGTCCCGGTGCGGGCGGAAAGGCGCGTGATGTGAATGTACCCGGCCATACCGCTTTCGATGTGCAGTGGGCAAGGCGGGTTTACGTGCTTGAGGAATGTGGCGTTCCGGTCACTGGTGCGAGCAAAACAAAAGCGCGGCACGTGCCGCGCAACGATCTCATCGTTTGCAGCGCTTACGCTTCCGCTACCGGCGATGCTTCGGGGAACCGCAAGCGGCACTTCGAGAGCGCCTTGTTCAGCAACTGCTCAATCTGCGTTTCGTCGCAGTTCTTGGCCATGGCCAGTTCGCTCACCAGCAGGTAACGTGCGCGTTCCAGCATTTTCTTCTCGCGGAAGGACAATGGCTTGGTCTGGTTTAGCAGTAGCAAGCTTTTGAGCACGCCAGCTACTTCCAATAACGAGCCGGTGCGCATCTTGTCCGAGTTTTCCTTGAATCGATACTTCCAGTCCGCGTGATTTTCACACTTCCCGTCGGTCAGGAAGTCGATAATGCGCTGGACCTCCCCGTTCTTCACAACGCGTCGCAATCCTACGCTTTCAACGTTGTGGAACGGGACCATGACCTTAAGGCTGCTCGACTTAATGCGGAGTAGGTAGAACTTCTCAACGGAGCTGCCGAGAGTGCGACTGCTTATCTGCTCGATAACTCCGACGCCGTGGTTGGGGTATACGACTTTGTCGCCTACCTGAAAGGACATCATGTTACTCATGTAGAAGGCACCGCCCCACAGGCTCGATCAACGTTACGCTTACCCACTCAGTATAAGGTAAACGCCCGTAAACGTCCAACAACGAGCAGGTTACGTTTTGGACGAAGTACGGAGAAGCTCTGGATTGCCGAGACGTTCGACGCAGCTGGCTGCCCAAACTTCGCCGGACTCCAGCCTCATTTACGGACTGCCCTACTGCAATGCTGCAGCGTATAATCATGTTTTGAGGGAACCGGAAGGGCAACAACTCCCTTGTATCCTAGACATCCAAAGCGGGTTAGGGCCCTTCAACCAGGGCAGGGGTTCTTATTGGCCGAACGCTGGGCTACAAGGCCGAACCTCGCCGAAACAGGATCGCCGTAGAATGCCAGAGCACATTAAGAAAAAGCTTCAGGAAGAAATTGAGGTCTTAGAGCACGAACTGAATCACGAACTCCCTAAGGAGTTGAAGAAAGCCGTTGCCATGGGCGATTTAAGTGAAAACGCCGAGTATCACATGGCGAAGCAGCGGCAGGAGTTTGTACGTGCGCGCCTCGGACAATTGAAGAAGCGTATGGCGGAGTTGTCCATGGTCAACATGAACAACATTCCTCGTGACCGTGCGGCGATCGGTTCCACCATCAAGGTGTACGACTCCACCAAGGACGAAGAGATTGTGTACAAGCTGGTGACGAGTGAAGAATCCGACGTCACCCAAGGTAAGGTATCGACCACCTCGCCGATCGGGCGCGCCCTCATGGGCAAGAAGGTGGGAGACAGCACCGTGGTGGTGACCCCCACGGGCAAGCGTGAGTTGGAGGTTCTGTCTCTTTCCACCATTCACGATGAAACGGCGGCGGAGGAAGGCGGGCAGGCGTAATGACCTGGACAAGCGCTGTCGGCAAGACCTGCGGCGCACTCTTACAGAAGATCGTGCGGGGTTTGTCACTCACCCGCATTTCGCCCAATGTGCTGACGTTCATCGGGCTCGTCATTAACATTGGCGCCGCCTTGCTCTTCGGCTATGCCTCGCCGGAGAACCAGCCAAGGATGTTCCTTTACGCCGGACTGGTCGTCATTGGGGCCGGCATCTTCGACATGGTCGATGGCCGGGTGGCACGCGCCACAGGCCAGGTAACCACGTTTGGGGCATTCTTCGACTCCGTCATCGATCGCTTCAGCGATGTGGCGCTCTTCTTCGGTCTGCTGGTCTACTACGCACGCGCCAACCGCTTTTTCTATGTGGTTCTGGTAGCTTTCGTCATGACCGGCTCCATCATGGTCAGTTACACTCGTGCCCGTGCAGAGTCGCTGATTCCGAAGTGCAAGGTCGGCTTCATGGAGCGCCCCGAGCGCATCGTGCTGGTGATCATCGGCGCGCTGTTCAACCGTATGGCTCCTGTCCTGTGGGTCATTGCGGTGCTGTCGCACATTACGGTGATTCACCGCATCTGGTACACCTACCAGGAGACGAAGCGACTAGAATCGGCTAAACCCGCCGATCATGTAGAGATCCACGCTTAGTTCCCTCACTAGTGCGTCTTTCTGCGCTTGTGTCCGCCGCTTAGGTAAGGCGGAAGATCGTGGTATGCTGCGCATTCCCCGGCGGATGGGATGACTTCCGCGACCAGACATCCGGAAGCCATCTGTCGAGCGCCTGGGTACTGGTGGATCCCATTTGTCCATTCGGAGGACTTGTGCGCACGCTTGCCATTACGCTTGGCGTTCTCCTCGTGGTGTCCCTTGCATTCGCCCAGCAGCCGGTGCCCGGTTCCACCAAGCTTTACACGCTCACGGTTGTCATTGAGGGCATCGATCAGAAACCCGGCAACATCGGCGTGCTCGTGTTCAATTCACCAAAAGGCTGGCCTGAGGAACTCGAAGCCACATTCCGTGACGTAGTCGTGCCGGCACAGCCGGGTACAGTTACGGTGACCCTTCCAGATTTACCCGCCGGAACGTATGCAGTTGCCATCGCACACGACGTGAACAAGAACCGCAAACTCGACAAGAACTTTCTCGGCATGCCTAGAGAGCAGTGGGGCCTGTCGAACAATCCCCACGCCACCATCAAGGCGCCCCCATTCTCGAAGTCGCAGTTTTCTCTGGCCGGTGATATGACGCTGAACATCAAGATGCAGTGAATAGTCGTTCAGTCCGCGAATGCTGACGTGTGCAGGCTGTCCTGCTATGATTTGCCGTTTGCGTTAAAGCATCCAAGTTCTACAGGTGAACGGACTGGTGTGGCGCGAGTGATAGCGCCGGAGTTGCGTCGCTTGTCCAAGGATGGTTCAGTTGTTCAGAAATCCAGTTCTTCTTGTTCACGGTGGCGCCTGGGCCATTCCCGACGACATGGTGGAGGCACATCTGAGCGGCGTCCGAAATGCGATGGCTGCCGGGTGGGATGTCCTAACCCGTGGAGGCACAGCGGTCGAAGCTGTTGAAGCCGCCATTGTCGTCCTCGAAGACGACGAAACATTCGATGCTGGTCGTGGCAGTTTCCTCAACAGTGACGGCAAAGTTCAGCTCGATGCCATGATTATGGAAGGCCAGACGCTCCGCGCCGGGGGCGTTGGTTGTGTCGAGCGCATCAAGAATCCTATTCGTGCGTCCCGCAGAATCATGGAGGACAGCCCGCACGTTTACTTCGTGGGTGAGGGCGCGGAGCGCTATGCCGAAGAACATGGCGTCCCACTGATCGAGAATCGTGAACTGGTGGTGGATCGTGAACTGGAGCGGCTTCGGCACGCGAAGGAACAGGTCCAACTGCATACGCCGCCTGAGTTCTGCGAAGATTCTGCACTGACTTCGCACGACACCGTCGGGGCGGTGGCGTTGGACTCGCATGGAAACATCGCGGCAGGAACCTCGACCGGAGGCACGCTGAACAAGGCTCCCGGCCGCGTGGGCGACTCGTCGCTGATCGGGTGCGGCTGCTATGCAGATAACGAGAGCGCGGCAGTGTCCACGACGGGTTGGGGTGAAGCCATGATGAAGATGGTTTTGGGGAAGCATGCTTGCGACCGTGTGCAATCGGGAATGCACCCACAGGAAGCCGCTACGCAATCACTTCGCCTGCTGAAGAAGCGACTGAACGGCCACGGCGGCATGATCCTGCTGGCCCCGGATGGCCGCATTGGTATCGCCCACAACACACCGAGGATGGCCTGGGGCCTGAAAACTGAATCGCTACAAGAGTGGGGAATCGAAAGGAAGTGAACTCGTAGCGTCAGCCCAAGAAAGACGCGATCGCGGCTCCAGTGTCCGCTGCGGTGGCGATCTACGACTCGCCAGTCATCAATCCCCAAAAGTCGAAAAGCGCTCTTGAACTGCGCTCTTCGCTTCTTCGGCTGAACCGGCGATTCCTCCCGGCAGTTCGTCACGGCCGCGATAGATCGTCCAATTCCATTCGCCGTGGTCCAGCCAAACCTCCGCAGCCAGGCTATGCAGGTCGGCAGAGCATTCAGTTGTCCACCCTTCGAAATTTCCCGCCTGCCAATGCTTCCAGTCGTACGTAAAATTCATAGAGCCCAAAGCCTCGCCAAAACTGAACAGATGCCTCTTCGCAATCGTTATGCCACCTTCTGTCCCGGTGCCTTAGCTTCCACTTCGCCGTGCTCGGCTGCAGCGTGCTCAATTTCCGAATTGGCCTCGCTGCCAATCAGAATGGCCAGAGCGGTTACATAGAGCCATAGCATCAGGATGATGACGCCACCTAGGGCGCCATACGTCTGGCTATAAGAATTGAAGAAGTTCAGATATAGCCGGAACGCAAAAGACGCGAGCAGCCACAGAGATACACCGATCACTGCTCCGGGAGTGATCCAGTACCACTTGCGTTGTTTAACATCTGGTCCGGCGTAGTACATGATGGCGTAGGCCAGTACCACAAAGGAGATTGCGGCGGGCCACTGCGCCACCTTCCACACCCAGGCGAAAACACTGCCCAAACCTACCGTTCCGAACATGCCTTCGGCGATTCTGCCACCATAGAGAATCAGCACCAGAGCGCCCAGCGTGAGTACCGCGACGGCGATCGTCAAGCCAATGGCGAGCAACCGCTTCTTCCAGAAAGCCCGACCCTCTTTCACGTCGTACGTGATGTTAAGCATGTCCATGAGCGCACTGATGCCCGCCGAAGCTGACCAGAGAGCGCCCAGCAATCCGAGCCACAGCTTGGTTCCGCTACTCGATTGAATGATTTCCTGCAGCGTACGGGAAACCAGGCCCGCGGCATCGCCGGGCATGACGCTTGAGATGTAGCGCATTAAGTTGTTCTGCAGTTCAGAGTTGCCCTGCGCCACGATGCCAAATAGAGAAACCAGGAAGAACAGGCCTGGGAATATGGCCAGCATGAAGTAGAACGCCAGCCCAGCTGCACGGCTGAATACGTCGTCACTGTTAGTCTCTGACCACGTACGCTTGCCAAGCTGCTTCCAAGTGAGGCCGCCAAGCTGCCAGGGTGAGGTTTCGGAGCGGGGCATTAACAATCTGTTGCGGAAGAATACGAGACAGTTGCCAAACCGCGTGAGTCGGGTGCGCGACCCTGTTCAAAGTCGTCCAACTCCCGCCGAAGCTTAGCCGACCTCAACCAGTCCGTACCTTCTCTGCCAATGTGCTCTCAGGTGCGTCATTGCTCGCGAGATTTCCGAGGCATCCACCTCGCCACCCGGACCCGCGGCTATCAGCGCGGCTTCGCGTTTTGCGGCGAGGAGCACTTCCCGATCGCGGATCAGGTTGGACACTCTGAAATCAGGCATGCCGGCCTGCTTGGTACCGAAGAACTCTCCGGGGCCACGCAGTTGCAGATCCAGTTCGGCAATCTCAAAACCATTGGTCGTGCGAACCATGGCATCCAGGCGCTGCTCGCCCTCGGGCGACACTTTTCCGCTCGTCATCAGCACGCAGAATGACTTGGCTGCGCCACGTCCGATGCGCCCTCGCAACTGATGCAGTTGCGACAAGCCGAATCGCTCTGCATGTTCGATGACCATGACGTTGGCATTCGGAACGTCCACGCCAACCTCGATCACCGTGGTCGATACCAATACGTTCAGTTCGCCACGCTGGAAACGACGCATCACGCTTTCTTTTTCGTCCGCCGCGAGTCGGCCATGTAATAACCCGACGCGCAGGTCTGGGAACTCTTTCTTCCGCAGTTCGTCATACATCTTCACGGCCGCCTTCAGGTTCGCCCATGGTGATGACTTCGCCGCAGCATCGGAAGTCGCCCCAGCGCGGGCGCGCGTGGCTGCGCCAGGTTTTCTGGTCGCTTCCGCTTGAGATCCCCCGTCCCTGGCTGCGGTTCGTTCGAACTCCGCCTGCTGGCTCGCATCCTCGATGACGGGATAAACGACATACGCCTGATGGCCGGCTTTCACCTGCTTATGCACGAACTGCCATACTTCATCCGCACGTTCATCGGTCACGCGCCGGGTAACAATAGGCGTGCGCCCCGGCGGCAGCTCATCAATCACGCTTACATCCAGGTCGCCGTAGAGCGTGAGCGCAAGCGTGCGCGGAATCGGCGTAGCGGTCATGACCAGCGTGTCCGGTTCCAGCGGATCCGGCCCGTCGCTGCTCTTTTTCATCAGCTTGAAGCGTTGCAGCACACCGAAACGGTGCTGCTCGTCAACGATAACGAGTCCAAGATTGGCGAACTCGACGCTTTCCTGTATCAGCGCGTGAGTGCCGATGATGAGCTGCGCATCGCCTCGTGCGATGTGCTGCCGCGTATCGCGCTTCCGCATCTCCTCTTGTGAGCCGGTGAGAAGCACGATCTTGTAACCAGCCTTCTCGAGAATGTTGCGAGCCGACAGATAGTGCTGAGTCGCAAGAATCTCCGTGGGTGCCATAAGCGCGACTTGGTGGCCGTTCTCGACCGCGATGATCGCGGCCTGAAATGCCACGATCGTCTTGCCCGAACCCACATCGCCTTGCAGCAGGCGCCGCATCGGTGCTGGCTGCTCCATGTCTGTCGCAATTTCTTTTAGCACGCGCTTCTGAGCGGCGGTCGGATGGAACGGCAGCACCTTCTTGATGGTGTCCCGCACACGGTCGTCGAGTTGGAAAGCGATACCCGGCTGCATCTTTGCGCGCTTGCGTTTCAGTTCCAGCCCGAGTTCCAGGAAAAAAAGTTCCTCGAATATCAGCCGCAGATGCGCGGGCGTACGCTGGTTCTGAAGATCGGTGAAGCTCTCGCCGGCGTCGGGAAAATGCACCTTGAAGAAAGCTTCGCGGCGATCGATGAGTCCCATGTGTTCTCGCACGGCGCGTGGGATCGCGTCGGTTATGTCGGACGTCAGATTTTCAAGGACCGTGTGAATGATGCGGCGGAACCAGCGGGAAGTGAGCTTGCCTTTGCCGGCCGACTCGTAAATGGGCACTATCCGCCCGATCTCCAGGGACTTTGAAGCCACGGCCTCAATGTCGTCATCGTCCTCGCCGAGGATCTCAAATTGCGGCTGGATCATCTGCAGTCCGCCGCGGCCCCACGTGTCCTGCTCGACTTTGCCGTAGAGGGCGACGAGTTGTCCGGGGCGGAAGCGGTCCTTCAGATACGAACCGTGGAACCATATGCAGTGCATTGTTGGGACGGTCCGCCCGAAGATGCGGCCCATCGGCACCCCGGCGCCGAACCCCGGCTGCGCTACGGTCATCTGGAACATCGGGGCGCTGCGCGTTCTGAAAACGCCGCTGGCCCGAACCTCCGCGACAACACTGGCCATTTCGCCCGGGCGCAATTCGGCAATGGTACGCGGGTTGATGCGGTCCTCATAACGGAAAGGCAGGTAGTAGAGAAGGTCCTCGACGGTGGTGATACCTTTTTCCGCGAGCACCTCGGCCAGCTTGGGCCCCACGCCCTTCACGTACTGCACCGATGTTGAGAGTTCCAGCATGTGCTAGGGCATGTTAGCAAAGGGACGGGTGATTTGATCTTGGATGTTTTGATGATTCGGGACGATGATCGCGTGTCCCAGTCTTGATGATCCGCCAACTTTAAACATCCGATTGTGGAATCATCTCTTATGACGTTCTTCACCGTCGGCCACTCAACGCGCACTCTGCAGGACTTCATAGAGATCCTGCAAGCGCACGGCATTCGAACGTCGGCAGACATCCGCTCGTACCCCGTATCCCGACGAATGCCGTGGTTTCAAGGCCCTCTACGAGTTAACTTTTTGCCTGCCAATGAAGCGCCCGCTCATGAGCCGCTCGAAGTAACGCTGCCGCGTGCCGGTATCGATTACGTGTGGTTACGCGGCCTCGGCGGTCGTCGCAAAAAACTGCTTGAAGTGTCTCCGAATACCGCACTCCGCAGCCCGGCGTTCCGCAACTACGCTGACTACATGCTCACATCGGAGTTCGAGCAGGCGATCCGGGAGCTGGAGACCATCGGCGAACACACAAGGGCCTGCATCATGTGCGCCGAAGCGCAGGTGTACTACCACTGCCACCGGATGCTCGTCTCGGACTACTTGCTGGCACGTGGACACACCGTTCTGCACATCTTCGGTACAGGGCCAGCAAAACCGCATCAACTGTCAGCCGAGGGTAAAATTCAAAAGGGTGTGCTGACGTATCCGGCTGAACCCAGCCTGTTCTAAACGTGCGGTACATATTGCCATCACCCTATAGGGGAAGCATCTCGTCGGCCCCACCGAATCCAAGTAGCCCGCTGTGTTAGGCTTTTCCACTGCGCGGGTTCGCGACCCTTTGGCCGTTCGAGTTGCGCAGAAGAGAACATTCAAGTTCACTGAAGAAACATGATCGTCGGCACAGGTATCGATATCGCTGAAGTCCCTCGCATCGCCGCTGCCATTGAGCGTTATGGTCAGCGCTTTTTGAAGCGGGTTTTCACGGATGCGGAAATTCACTACTGCGAGTCTAAGACCAACCGCACGGAGCGTTACGCCGCACGATTCGCTGCGAAGGAAGCCGGCATGAAAGCCATCGGGACGGGATGGAAAGGCGGCGTTAGCTGGCATGATGTCGAAGTTCGCCGCGCTCCGGGTGGCCGACCAACGGTTGTTTTCTCGGGTAAAGCGGGTGAATTCGCAGAGCGTCTCGGGGTGCGGCACGTCTCGCTCTCGCTGTCTCACACGGCTGAATATGCTATCGCTCAGGTCATCGTCGAGGACTGATCGCTTACCACGACAGATTCTTGATGGCTGATGTGCTTACATCCTCCATCTGAGAACTGCCTTCTTAATTGGTCTCTCGTCGCTGCGAGGTGCCAATGAGCGTGACGCGCGAACATGCGTTGGTTGCCGCCGAATCCACCGGCGACAATCGTGTCTTAGCCAGTGTGTTTTTCATGGCGTTTTCCAGCTTGCTGCTGGAACTGTCGCTAACACGCGTCTTTTCGGTCACGCTTTTCTACCACTTTGCGTTTCTCGCCATCTCGATCGCCCTACTTGGCTTGGGCGCGGGAGGAGTGTTCGCGTTTTTGCGGCGACGTTCGCTCGACCGCTGGAGCACCTACTCGATAGGATTGCTCTCCTCACTGATCAATGCAGTTGCGATCCCGATCGTGTTGTTGATCATTCTCCGCGTGCCGGTTTCTCTTCAGCTAACGTGGAGCAATTTGCTCAACCTCAGTGTCGTCTACCTTATCTCGGCCGTTCCTTTCTTCTTCACAGGTCTCGTGTTTTCCGTCGTATTCGCGCGCGACACCCGGCGCATTGGTGCGCTTTACGCAGCAGACCTGGTGGGTGGAGCTGCCGCCTGCCTCGCAGTTGTCCCGCTCCTCAACATCATCGGCGGCCCAAACGCAATCCTGCTCTCGGCCGTGGGAATGGGTGTGGCCGCAATGCTGTGGTCGAACGCTCGCTGGGGTTGTGCATTGGCTTTGGCCTTATCGAGCGTGTGTGGATTGCTGATTGTGCTGAATCGCGACACCAGGTTGATCGACGTGGTGAACGCAAAAGGGATGCCCCGCTCAGGCGAATGGGTTTTGTTCTCACGCTGGAACGCCCTCTCGCGCGTTGAAGTGGACCAGTGGGGCGAGGCCAAGGCCATCGTGATTGACGCAGACGCTTCGACTTACATCATGAACACCCCGCCGAAGACCTGGCGCGGAACGCCCGCAGAAAGTCACTTAATGTCGTCGCCTTCGGCCGTGTGCAACGTACTGCGCCCAGATGGAGAGTACGCCATCATCGGCCCCGGTGGAGGCGTTGACGTACTGCGAGCCGTGGGCAGTGGCAGCCCCAGCGTGACTGGCATCGAGATCAATCCGCTGATCGCGACAACGATCATGCGGGAGAAGTACGCCGACTACTCTCACCAGCTTTACAACATTCCAGAAGTGCACATTCACGTTGGCGACGGACGATCGTGGGTCCGTAACTCCCGACAGCAGTTTGACGTACTGCAAATGACGCTCGTCGATACCTGGGCTTCGACCTCAGCCGGCGCTTTCGCCCTTAGTGAAAACAGTCTCTACACCGTCCAGGCTTTCAAGGAATATTTCAACCACCTGAAACCCGACGGTATGGTCGCCATCACGCGGTGGGAGTTTGCACGGCCTCGCGAAGCGATGCGCGTCGTTTCCGTATCCATGCAGGCGCTGAAGGAACTCGGCGTTGAGGATAGTCGGCGACATTTCATGGTGATTTCCGACGGCAAGCTCAACCGCGACGGAGTTGCCGTCACAGTGCTGGCAAAAAAGTCTCCATTCACTCAGGGAGAGATCGAGCAAGCAAAGGCGCACCTCGCTCGTTTTCCGAAGTTGACGTCACTGTATCTGCCCGGCGAGAACACCCCCGAGCCCGGTTCAGAGTCTTTCCGCACGCTCATCCAGAGCAACGACCCCTACGCCTTCGCGAGGAGCTATGCCTTCAACGTCGCGCCGGTCACGGACGATGCTCCGTTTTTCTTCTTCACGCTGAAGCTTGGGCAGGTGCTAAGCGGTGGCACGGGCGAAGGAATCGACTGGAAAGTGAACCTCGGGGTGGCTGTGTTGTTCATGCTGCTCGGTATATCCGCGGTAGCCGTGGCCGCATTCCTCATCGTGCCTCTTTGGCTTGCCGGTCGACGCAACCTTCGATCAACGAAGAGTGAGAACTTCGCAACGCCTCGTACCGCGCCCATCCTGTACTTCATCTGCATTGGGCTTGGCTACATACTGGTTGAGATCGCCTTCATTCAGCGTTTTGTGCTGTTCCTTGGCCATCCCACCTACGCGCTGACGGTCGTCGTATTCCTGATGCTTTTGGCCAGTGGCGCTGGGTCGATGCTGTCGCGCCGCTTAGTCGGTTCTCCGGTCCGCGTACGCCTCCCGCTCGCGATTGTTGTCGCCGCAGTCGCGGTTTACCTTTTCGTGCTGCCGCGCATTTTATCCGGCCTTGTGGGACTGCCGTTATCAGCAAAGCTCATCGTGAGCGCGGTTGTTCTCGTGCCTCTCGGGTTCCTAATGGGTACCCCATTCCCTTCTGGACTCCGCGCGCTGAAGGGTGCCGGCGAGGAAACCGTCGAGTGGGCGTGGGCAATGAACGCGGCGGCCAGTGTGCTCGGTTCCGTGCTGGCCATGGTGATCGCCATCCAGTTCGGGCTGACGGTGGTGCTGGCTTCCGGCGGTGTAGCCTACGTTGCCGCCGCCCTGCTCACTGCCACTTTTCGCGAACAGCTTCGCCAGCCAGAGCCAGTCGAAGCCGAAGCAACCTGAGGTACGATCGTACTGCGACGGTTAACAGCAGATTGCTGACGCCCTACTCTGGTTCTGTTATCATGCGAGGTCTCCAGCACGCTGGTGTTTTCCGGGCTTCCAATGATGCGATGGCCCTGAACGCCGCATCCAATGCGTGTTCGGAGTGTTCGCACAATAAGGACCGAGAAGAGGGAGCTTGCCGAGTCAGAGACAACTCAAATGGGCCCAGCTTCGAGTAGGGCTCACGGTGGTGTTCGCCAGCGTTACGTTGGCAGTACTTGTGTTCCTGATGACTGGCTCCGGCGGCCTTTTTGTACCCAAAATCAACCTGAAAGCCTACTTCGACAACGCGGCGGGACTGCGCGTTGGCGCTCCCGTTCGCCTGCAGGGCGTTGACATCGGAAACGTCAAGAACGTCCGCATCGTACCGGGTCGGCAGCCTAACTCTGTCGAAGTAACGATGAAGATCAGCACGCGATACGCCGACAGCATCAGGAAAGACTCAGTCGCTCAACTCTCTACCGCCGGCGTGCTCGGCGAGGTCTTCGTCGACATCGATTCGACCCAGGCGAAGGCGGCCCCAATTCAGGACGGCGAAACTCTCGCACAGCGTGACCAACCCGACATTCAGGACGTAGTGCGCTCTACCCAGGGAACGCTCCAGAACATGGACGTCCTGCTGCGTCGCGTGGACCGCATCGTTTCCTTCGTCGAGAGCGGGAATGGGTCTATAGGAAAGCTGATTTACGACCCAGGGCTCTACAACAGGCTGAACGCCTCCGTTCGCGAGTTTCAGGGCATCATGACGGACGTTCGCTCGGGCAAAGGCTCCATCGGCTTGCTGCTTACTGACGATCAGCTCTACCGCAAAGCGAACGACTCAATCGACAAGCTCAACCGCATTGTTACCGACATTAATGCCGGCCAGGGCACGATGGGCAAGTTCCTGAAAGACCCAACCCTCTACAACAACGCGAACCAGACGATCGCCAAAGCCAACAAGCTGATGGACGACGTGAATAACGGTCAGGGTACGCTGGGCCTGCTTGCGAAGGACCCGCAGTTCCGCGCCAAGGTCAACGACACTGTCATCAAGCTGAACGCGCTGGCCGACAAGATCAACAACGGCGATGGCACAGCGGGCCGCCTCATCAACGACCCCTCGCTTTACGCGAATACTAACCAGATGCTGATGGAAACCCGCAACCTGGTCCAGGCAATTCGCGAAAATCCGAAACAGTATCTGACCATTCGTTTCAGACTGTTCTAGACGTTGCCGACTTGGCAGATAAGCGCGGCCTTAAGCCGCGCTTATCAACCAAAGCTCGAATTGAGAAAGTTTACCGATCTCTCTGCTTCGGCCGATTCTTGATCCAGATCGGCGTGCCAATGAAACCAAATGCCGCACGGATCTGGTTCTCCAGGAAACGTTGGTAAGAGAAGTGCAGTTTCACCGCCTTGTCCGTGAAGAGCACAAAAGTGGGCGGTGCGACGTTCGTCTGCGTCATGTAGTAGATCTTCACTCGTCGGTTGTACGGCACCGAGGCACGCTCGAAATCGATCTGCGCCAGGAAACGGTTCATCTCGCCAGTGGTGACGCGCTTGCGTCGCTCACTCGCCACCACATCCAAGTCAGCCCAGATCTTGTCCACGTTGCGGCCGGTCGAAGCGGAGATGAAAAGCATCGGCGCGTAGTTAAGGAACTTCAGCGCACGCCGTGCCTGTTGCTCGAAGAGATTTCGATCAGCTGGGCGTTTGCCGTCCTTGCGCGCTGGCCCGACCATATCCCACTTGTTGATGACGATGACCACCGACCGACCGCTTTCGTGCGCGTACCCGGCGATGTTGGCGTCCAGCGCCGTTACGCCCTCGGTCGCGTCAATCACGATGAGGGCGATGTCAGCAGCTTCAAGATGCTTGCGGGCCATGATGACCGACAGCTTCTCCGCCATGAGGTGCGTCTTGCCCTTACGCCTGATGCCGGCCGTGTCGATGAACCGGAACTTTGCGCCGTCTGCCCGCTCAACGAGTTCGTCAACCGCATCCCGAGTGGTCCCTGCAATCGGCGACACGATTGCTCGATCCGTGTTCGTCAGCGCATTCAGCAGGGTCGATTTCCCAACGTTGGGCCGCCCGATGATCGCGACCTTGGTCTCGCGCCGAGCAAGTTCGCTCGCCTGACGCTCCAGGTTCAGCTCGGCATTTTCAATCTCCGATGCCTCAGCTTCATCGGTTGCTTCTGCGTTCCTGTTCTCGCCGTCCCCTGCGCCAATCTCTGAGCCCTCTGCGTATGGCGATTCTCCCTCTGTTTCTTCTGTGTCTTCGGCGACGGGTTTCTCCGGCAACACCTCCAGCACTGCATCCAGCAACTCGGCCACGCCGCTCGAATGCTCCGCCGAAATCGGAAACAAGTTTCGGATCCCGAGTTTGTGAAACTCGTGCGCCAGCGCCTCGACCCCGGGCGCGTCGATTTTGTTCACCGCAAGGAAGAGCGGCTTGCCTGACCGCAGCAGCATTCGCGCCAATTCCAGGTCGGGCGCGGCCAACTCGCTTCGTCCATCGACCACCATGATGACCGCGTCGGCTTCCTCCAGAGCCACTCTTGCCTGCCTGAAGATTTCGGCCGGAATCAGTTCCGGATCGTCGGGGATGATGCCCCCGGTATCTACGACGCGTAGTGTTCGGCGCTCCCAGTCGAACTCGCCGTAAAGGCGGTCGCGCGTGATGCCCGGTTCGTCGCCCACAATGGCGCGACGCTTACCGATGATGCGATTGAACAGCGTGGACTTGCCCACGTTAGGGCGACCCACAATAGCGATGGTGGGCAGAGAGGCGGCTTTTGTCGTACTTGGCGGCAATGGACTAGTGTCTGCTGGTAGATGTCAGCGGAAGATGTATGTAACTGCCTATCGTTGCGCAATTCATCAACATCCTCCATCGAACATCATCCATTCTCCCAATCTGCAATCTTCGATCTGCAATTATTATAGAGTGACTGTGTCTTCCACCCCCCAACCCGGCGCGGAGCAGGTCACGACTGCGTTCGAGGCACCCTCGCTGCACAGTTTTTTCGCCCCTGGGGGGTTGCTGTCTCAGACACATCCAGCGTACGAGTTCCGCCGTGGGCAGCTCGTGATGGCACAGGGGGTCGAGCAGGCGCTGGCCGAGAACCGGCACCTGATCGTGGAGGCGGGCACGGGCACCGGCAAGACGCTAGGCTACCTGCTGCCGATCCTGCGTTCCGGGAAGCGGGTCGTAATTTCGACCGCCACGAAGGCGCTTCAGGAACAGCTCTTCTACAAAGACGTCCCCTTCCTGGACCGGGTCTTTTACCCGAACGGAGATGGGCATCTGGCGGTCTGCTACATGAAAGGCCGCAACAACTACCTGTGCCGGCAGAAGCTCTACGATCTGACGAACCAGCCGATTCTCAACGGCCTGGAAGAGATCGATCAGTTCCGCACCATAAGCGAATGGGAGAAGATCACCGAGACTGGTGACCGTGCGGAACTGGCTTCTTTGCCCGAGAGCAGCCTGCTCTGGTCGAAACTCGACGCGCGCACCGAGGCCTGCATCGGCAAAAAGTGCGCCAACTTCGATCGCTGCTTCATCACCGAAATGAAGCGTCGTGCTGCTGAAAGCGACATCATCATCGTCAATCACCATCTCTTTTTCGCCGACTTGGCCATCAAGCGGGAAAGTGATGGCGCGCCCGACGCGGGCATCTTGCCTGATGCCGCTGCGGTCATCTTTGACGAAGCTCACGAGTTGGAAAGTGTGGCAGCCGAGTACTTTGGCGTCAGCGTCGGCAACCTCCGATTCGATGATCTGGCTCGCGACATCGATACTACGTTGCGTCAGAAGGAGTTGCTGACTGCCGAGATCATGGCGGAAACGGCACGACTGAGGGAGCGCGCAAACTACTTCTTTTCCGTGCTGCCTCCGGGCGATGGCCGCTTCGCCTTCACCGACCGCGACGGCTTCCTTGAAGAGCACGGTGACGATTACGATTCGCTGACCAACACGCTCAAGCGACTCGTATCGCTACTGCGCTCCATTCCGAACAAGCCCGATGAAGTGCACAACTTTGTTCGGCGAAGTGACGAGCTGCTGGTACAGCTATCGTTCGTGCTCGAGTCTAACAACAAAAACACCGTTTACTGGATCGAGCGCCGTGGCGAAGCACGCAAACCGGGAAGACGCGAGGCCGGCAGGTTTGAGCGCACCTCCCGCTTCGTATTCCTTCAGGCCACACCTATTGACCTGTCGCAAATCCTGCGCCAAGTGCTATTTGACGAGATTCCGACGGCCGTATTGACCTCCGCCACGCTGGCCGTGAACGGCGGGTTCGATTACGTCAGGAGGCGCCTGGGCATCGAGAATGCCCGCGAGCTCATCGTTCCGTCGCATTTCGATTACGCAAACCAGGCCATCTTCTATGTTCCGCCGGACATGCCGGACCCGAGGGATTCGAGCTTCCCTGCAAGAGCAGCCGAGGTCATCCGCGAGATTCTGAACATCACGCAAGGGCGGGCATTCTGCCTGTTCACCAGCTACGCACAGATGCACGAGGTTCACGACCGTCTGCTCGGCGAACTCGACTTCCCCATGCTGCTTCAGGGAATGGCCCCAAAGAACGCGCTGCTTGACGAGTTCCGAGCCACGCCGCATTCGGTGCTGTTTGCTACGTCATCGTTTTGGCAGGGCGTGGACGTTCAGGGTGAGTCGCTCAGTTGCGTCATAATCGATCGCCTGCCTTTTGCAGTCCCCAATGATCCGGTCGTTGCCGCCCGGATTAACGCGATCAGTGAAGATGGTGGAAACGCCTTCTTCGAATACCAGGTACCCTCGGCAGTGATTGCGCTGAAGCAGGGCTTCGGGCGCCTCATTCGCTCGCTGAATGACCGAGGCGCTCTCATCCTTTTGGATAACCGCATCGTTAAGCAGCGCTACGGCCGCGTGTTCGTGAATTCCCTCCCGCCTTATCGCCGCACGATCCGCATCGAGGACGTTGAGCATTTCTTCGGGATCGAGCGGGAGTAGACCCCAGCCTATAAGAACTGGCGACACCGCGCGTTCTTGCATTTCCGCTCTTGCGCGCCACACCAGAGCTGGACTATATTCTCCGCCACCTATGTGGGGTGCACTGCCATGGGTGAAGCCAGAAGCACTCTCATCGTCCTGGTTGTTCTCACCGTCGTTGTTTGTGCCGATTTGGGTCTATTTCTGCGTTGGATTTCGCAGTCTGGCAGCACGGACCTTCTCGGTTTCGGACTGGCGACGCTAAATATCCTCGGACTCGTGTTGTTGGGCAGGGCAATATCGATAACAGCGCAACTCCTGCGAGTGCGCCGAAGACCAGCGAGTCCACGTACTCACGCCGAGATTGACGCACCCGGCCACTGAACGCCGCCGGGGCCACAGCCGATTCGGACTGCCCCATCGTGCCCTGCTAAAATATGACGTTACCTACAGCTTTTTGCCTCATCTGTAAGGGCGGCGGCAGCCAAGCGTAGAAGGCGCAGCAAAGCCTGGTGGCAGGGGATCTATGTTTGAAGTCAGCGTAGAAGATACATTCGCCTCGGGGCACTACCTCCGGGGTTACCGCGGCAAGTGCGAAAAGCCGCATGGCCATAACTACAAGGTCCGCATAACGCTTTGCGGGGAGACGCTCGACAACATCGGTTTGCTCTACGATTTTCGGGACGTCAAAGTCGTGATGAACGACATCATCGACCGGATCGATCACCAGATGCTGAACGAAATCGCACCGTTTGATACCGTCAATCCGTCGGCCGAGAACATGGCCAAGTACTTCTACGACGAGATGAATACCCGTCTTCGCGAGAAAGGTGACGGCCGCGTTCGCGTGACGAAGGTCAAGCTGTGGGAGACGGATACCACCACGGCGACATACTTTGACTGATTGATGATCGGATGATTGGATCATTCGAAAGACCGAAGCCAAGGAGAGGCCCGAATCACCGCTCCGAAACTCAATCATCAAATCACTAGATCATTCATTATCCAGTTGCATGCACATCACGGAAATCTACAGATCGGTCCAGGGTGAATCCTCCTACACGGGAATGCCGTGCATCTTTGTGCGCCTGACCGGCTGTAACCTGCGCTGCTCGTGGTGTGATACGGAATACGCATTTACGGGTGGGCGCCGCATGTCGATGGAAGAAGTGCTGGACGCCGTGAGTGATGCTGGCCCTGCCCGCCTGGTAGAGATCACCGGCGGTGAGCCGATGCTCCAGGAACGCGAAGTCGTACCCCTGATGGAGCGACTTATCGCTGCCGGATACGTCGTGCTGATCGAAACCAGCGGTGAGCGCCCGTTGGCCAGCGTCCCCGCTCAGGTCATCAAGATCGTAGACGTCAAGTGTCCAGATTCCGGCGAGGGCGCGAGCTTTCGGAATGAGAACCTGGCAGCACTCCGTTCGAATGATGAAGTCAAGTTCGTTGTCGCAACCCGGCAAGACTACGAATTCGCGCGCGACTTCATGCGCACTCACGACCTTGCCTCGCGCGTAGGGCACATTATCCTATCCCCCGCCTTCCGCAAGGACGCCGCTGGAAGACGTGACAGCTCGCAATGTCTTCTTGACCCCCGCACCCTAGTCGACTGGATGCTCGCGGACGCGCTGCCCGCCCGCATTGGCCTCCAGACTCACAAGTTCATCTGGGACCCGGCAACCAAGGGCGTGTGACCCCAGTAGACCAAAAGAACGGACTTATTTCTGCGAGGGTAGCACTTGGCCGGCGGCCCCCAGTGCATGTCACACCCCGAACGTCAGTGGCTTTCCCGAACTGACACCAATACCGCGAAACGCCTGCTGCCAATGCTTTTCTAGGTTAATTTTTCCGTTCGTCTACTCTGGAACAGGTGCAAAGTATGCCAGAGCACGCGCGAAATCCCGCTCGTCCCGCGCGCTGAGTCGACCAGGTGATCCGTTCCGCGCCAGCGGTAGCTCGATCGCCGTCTCCCCTCCGGACTAGGTTTCCACCTGGGAGTGAGGAAATCCATGAATCCCCATCTGCTACGGCGTTTGCAAGGATCCGGGCTGTGCACGCTCGTTCTTCTGTTGGCGAGCGCGGCACATGCGGTGGATCTCACCCCGACTACAACAATCGCAGCTGAAACGGCCAACAACACAAGCGCGAACTCGCGATTCGTCGCCTCTGATAACGGCAATGCCGCGGCGCGGAACACCAGCAAAGTGCCGATCCGCAGGCTGCTGTATCCGGGCTCGAATACGAAGGTGTATGCGCATTGGGTTGGGTGGTTCGGTCCGTCGAACCACATCCAGGTCGGTTACCGCTCCGACGATCCCGCGCAGGTTCGCCGCCAGGTGCAGGACATAATGAGCCGCGGCATCAATGGCGTTGTTATCGACTGGTTCGGACCGAACGCAAACCCGGTGAACGCGGCAACCAAGCTGATGAAGGCAGAGGCCGAAGCGCATCCCGGCTTCGAGTTCATCATCATGGAGGACGTCGGCGCGCTTAACGCAGCGGCTAAGGCCAACGGCTGCGACGTCACGATGCAGCTCATTAACGACCTGAACTATGCCGTCAGCAACTATGCCAGTTCGCCTGCTTATGGCCGAATCGACGGTCGACCTGTGTTCATGTTCTTTGGCGTCGGCGCATACTACGTCGATTGGAACAAAGTTCGGGCGTCCGTCGCTGGCAATCCTCTGTTTATCTTTCGTGGAGCGAGCGGGTTCAATCAGGCGTACTCTGACGGTGCATTTCAGTGGGTAGACCTTGCGTCCGGCGACCCCTTCGATCCGCAACTCGGCGCGCAGACCATTTTCTATCGTGCTGCGACAAGCACGGCGAAACGATCGTTTGGATCCAGCTACGTCGGCTTCAGCGACGGTGTAGCTGCCTGGGGCACAAATCGATTCATTCATCAGCGGTGTGGGCAAACCTTTCTGGCCACTTTCGCCGAGATAGCGAGGTTTTACTCCGCAACCAACCAGTTAAATGCTCTTCAACTCGTCACTTGGAACGACTACGAAGAGGGTACGCAGCTTGAGACCGGAATCGACAATTGCGTGGATGTGAACCCGGTTATCTCAGGGAGCACTCTCAGTTGGACCATCACGGGCGGAAGCGAAAACACGATTCAGCACTACACCGTATTTCTCGAAAGATGGGCAGAATCTAGCGAAAATCGCCGAGTTACCGACTGGAACACACGCCTTCAACCTGGGTTTGCTGGCGCTGCCGAGCGGAAGCTACACGGTCTATGTAAAAGCAGTTGGAAAGCCAAGCATTCACAACCAGATGTCACCGGCTGTTGTATTCCAGCCGGGAAATGTTCCACCCAGGTTTTCGCTCGACGTTAAGCTGAATGGCATCACGAATGTCACGGCCACTATAACGGGAGCGAGCGACGCCAATGGCATTGGCAGGACGCAGATCGACTTCGGTGACGGCACGATTGCGAGCGGGCCAGCGGCTAATCACACCTACAGCCGCGTAAACGGCTACACGATTACCGCTACGGTCTTCGATCGTTCGGGAGCGTCCTCTGTGGTTCGCCGACGAATTACGCCGAAGCCGCCGGGAACGGGAGTGAGTGTCTTCGGTCCGTCGAACGGAGTGACGATCATTTCGCCGGCGCTCCTCACAGCAACAGCTAATTCCGGTGCGCGGATCACTGCTATGCGCGTCTACGTGGACGGGAAGACCGTTTACACGATCGACCGTGATTTCGTTCGCACGGCACTGAAGATATTCAAGGGAACGCGGCACGTGACCGTGCAGGCGTGGGACGCCGCCGGTGCTGTATTTAGGAAATCCTTCGACGTCATCGCCGAGCCCAATGATCTGCCACCCACTGCCAGGGTAACTGTGCGGCGGGCACCGGTTGGAACAGACCTGACGGTACTTGCCTGCTCCGCGACCTCTTCTGACCCGGATGGCTTCATCCTTAGCCGCGCGATTCAGTTCTCCGATGGTTCGCCGGTCATCAATGGCCCAACGGCGATCCGGACGTTCAGCGCCCCCGGGAACTACTCGGCAAACGTCGCCGTGATGGATCAGTTCGGAGCGGTAGGATCTACATCGCTCTCCTTCGCGGTTCCGATCGGCAGTGGTGGAGGAGGTGGTGGCGGCACGGGCGTTACCGTGACGAGTCCCACTGACGGCGGAACCTTCGCTTCGCCGGTGCGCTTTATCGCATCGGCAGCCTCACCGAATGCGCGAATCACGGGCATCGCGTTATACATCGACTACCAGAGAGTGGCGCTGGTCAACGGAGCGGCTCTGGATCAATCCGTTGCGATGTCGGGAGGTATTCACGGCATTACCGTGCAGGCATGGGACGCGACTGGTGCAGTGTTCAAGAAATCGCTCACGGTGAACGTCACGACAACTCAGGGAGGAGTGCGGGTGACGTCGCCGCAAAACGGAGCAACGGTTGGTTCCCCCGTGCGCTTCGTCGCTTCCGCCGGTTCACCGAACGCGGCAATCACGGCTATGGCCATCTACGTTGATTCGCAGCGTGTGGCCCTGGTGAACGGCGCGAGCATCGACCAGGCGATTGCGCTCGGAACCGGATCGCACTACGCAGTAGTACAGGCTTGGGACGCGACGGGCGCCGTTTTCAAAACCCCGCTAACCATAAACGTCAGCGGATCGGCCTCGGCTTCGCTCACGCATGAGCGCGGCCGACTAGGGAGGCGAGATATGTGTCACGTGAGAGATCTAGCCGCACATAGTAGATGGTGCGGATCTCGCGGCAGAGCGTGCCGAGCGAGTCGCTGAATGAAATAAAGTTTCAGCCAACCTTTGCAGCCCGAAGCCAATCTTCAAGGGCACAGAACACAACCAACACCTCAGGAGAGGGTTTATGAAACGCGTATTAGCGGCTGTGATGGCGCTCGCTGTCACACTCACATTGGCGATGCCAGCAGCCGCAATAACCGGCAACTTCGTCGAAGATTTCGAACACACCTATGTAGGTTTGGTGGCGTTTTACGACGAGAACGGAGAGTTCATCTCTCGCTGTTCGGGCGCATTACTGTCTCCGACCATCTTCCTGACAGCAGGACACTGCACCGCAGATGCAGCCAGTGCTCGAATCTGGTTCCATCAGGATGTGGGGAGCCAGTTCGATCCGGTGACCGAAGCTCCTGACCCGCGCACGGGATATCCAGACACCTGCATCCAAGGTGATCCGCTGTGCGTCACGTCCACCGAACTCTACAACCGCGGATTCAACGACTTCGCAGGCTTCCCCGAGATTCAGGACGTGGGCATTGTTGTTCTCGATGAGCCGATTACTTTCACGACTGAATTCGCTGTTTTGGCCGAGCCGGGATCTCTGGACTACCTGGCAACGAATGCAAGGCGAGGACCTCCACCCCCGGTCACGTTCACGGGTTACGGAGTAAGCGACATTCGTCCGGCAACGCTGTCGTTGCGCGAGAGGTTGATGGCAACCGGATTCATCATCAACGTCCGTAGCGCGAACACGGCCGGATTTAACGTCCAAGTCAGCACTAACGTTGGCCAGGGGCGTGGAGGCACGTGTTTCGGCGACTCCGGAGGTCCGATCTTGTGGGGCGATACCAACATAGTCATCGCCGTCAACTCGTTCGTGATCAATGGAAACTGTGCCGGAACCGGCTTCGGTTACCGCGTTGACACTCAGGCGGTTTACGACTGGATCGCGCAGGTGACCGGAGTGAGATTACCTACTGCCTCGATCAGTTAAGCCTTTCCCGAGTAGTCTTTCCTGAAACCTGCCCCGTCTTGGCATCGAGCTTGGACGGGCTTTCTTTTGCATGTTTCCGGCCTCGCAAGTCTTGCGCCCAAGACACAGTCCAGTCAGCAACCTCAACGCACATCTCACATCGTATGACTTAGGTTCTGCATCTTGTCCATCGTTGAGATTGTCGCTCTAGGAGCGTGTACGAGTAATCACTTCGAAATGAACGTGACCGTTGTCGACGGCGCGCCGTGCGACGGGTGGAGTGAACAGAATGGCCGACAAGACGTCCAAGAAGTCGGCGGCGCTCGTGAAGAAGACAGCCGCCAGAACCAAGAGCAAGGTGCAATCGGCATCTGAGCTGATTGACAGGAGAATAGAGGAACTGAGCGATTGGCGGGGGAAGACGCTCCGGAGAGTACGCGAGCTCATCAAGGAAGCGGATCCGGAGATAGTCGAGGAGTGGAAATGGGAGACCCCCGTCTGGGCGCACAACGGTCTTGTCTGCACGGGTGAAACCTACAAGAACACCGTCAAAATGACGTTCGCAAAAGGAGCATCTCTGGACGATCCTTCATGTCTATTCAACTCCAGTCTTGAGGGGAAAGTCAGGCGTGCCATCGACATTCATGAGGGGGACGAGGTTAATGAAGCTGCCGTGAAGAACCTCATCCGTGCAGCCGTTGCGCTAAACCTCAACAGCAAGGGTCCTTCCGCGGCTACCAAGCCGGCCCTCCTCACGGGCGGCAACCCTCAGATCTCGAAGGCCGATGGAGATGCACCCGTGCAGGCCTACATCGCCGCCATGCCGGGCTGGAAACGCGAGGTCGGGCGCCGCCTCGACGCTCTCATTACACGCAACGTGCCCGACGTGCGGAAGGCCGTCAGGTGGAACTCGCCTTTCTATGGCATCGAGGGCCAGGGCTGGTTCCTGAGCTTCCACGTGTTCACTCACTACGTGAAGGTGACTTTCTTCCGAGGCACGCCGCTGCGACCTGTGCCTCCCGGCGAGTCCAAGCACAAGGACGTCCGCTATGTTGACGTCCACGAGGACGATCTCGACGAGGAGCAGATGGCGACCTGGGTGAAGCAGGCGGCGGCGCTAGCGGGCGGGGCAACGCCTGACAACTGTGAACTTCGTGTCGCTGCGACCTAACGTAAGTGAGTTATGCGATTGTTGTTAGTCTTTGTGCTCTCCGCCTGTTCGTGAGCATGATAGCTCGATCGCACAAGCGGACCGCTTTCCACGTGCTTGAAGCCCATCTTGAGCGCTTCTTCCTTCATGAACCGGAACTCATCAGGCGTGTAGAAGCGCTTCACGGGAAGGTGATTCTTCGAGGGACTCAAGTACTGGCCGATCGTGAGAATATCGACTTTCTCGGCGGCGAGGTCGCGATAAACCTGAAGCAGTTCTTCCATGTCTTCGCCCAGCCCGACCATGATTCCGGTCTTGCTGACGGTGTCGGGCGAGAACTTCTTCACGTTTCCGAGCAGCTTCAGCGTGCGCTCGTACCGAGCACCCGACCGCGCCACTCGGTACAGCCGCGGCACAGTTTCAGTGTTGTGGTTCAGGATGTTTGGCTTTGCATCGAGCACGATCTGCAGGCACTGGTCGATGCCCTGAAAGTCAGGGATAAGCACCTCTACGCTGCAATCGGGCTGAACGTTGCGGATCTCCCGGATCGTATCGGCAAAAACGCGGGCGCCACCTATGTTGTCGTCGTCTCGATTCACGCTGGTTACAACGGCGAACTTGAGACCGAGCCGGGCTACGGCCTCGGCCACGCGCTTCGGTTCATCGAAGTCAATCGGCTTCGGGCGTCCCTTCGGCACGGCGCAGAAACCGCAACGCCGCGTACACAGCTCACCCAGCAGCATGAACGTTGCAGTGCGGTGATTCCAGCACTCGCCGATGTTGGGGCACTGTGCTGACTCGCACACCGTGTGCAGGTCAAGACCTCGGGCCAGCTTCTTCAGGTCGTGATAGCCCTCGCCCATGGGCGCTTTGGCGCGCAACCAGTTTGGCTTGGGCGCACGCGTAGTCGGCACGGATTCGATCTGGATCAGTTCAGTAGTAGGCATCGGAACCTTAACATTCTACGATGCTCCCCGATGCCGTGCGGACGCAAAAGCCGCCATGACCGACGGACGGCCGGTTCTCCTTGAAACTGTGTGTTGGGAGCGAAGTTGGATCTCAAGGGACACACACGAACTTTGCGTATGGTGTACACGTCACGTACGCAGCTATCGAAGGAATCCGTTCAGTGTCTTCGCGCCGAGTTTTCCGGTTCCGACCCGCTGTGCGCGGCTGATATCCGCGTATCTAGCTAGACTGCGCAACGTGAACCACAACAAACCCGACAGAACCCCCGCGAGGACAAGGTACGAATAGATGAGCAGTAAGCCGCCCGTCTCTAACGCGGCGACAAAGCCATAAGCTCCTAACCCAAACACTACAGGGAGGGACAAAACGGCATTGACCATAGACCAGACCGGCCACGTCCCAGTCATGCTCCTGAATTTGCGCCAGCCTCGATACTCGTCGCGAGTACCTTCACGAACGGCCCAGGAACGTTGTGCGGTCGTGGCGATTACGACGATTGCGATGATGACAAAAGTCAGATCCATGCTCGGGCCGTTCTTCCCTCCGACTCCGAAGTCCAAAAAGCAAAAGGCCGTGCCTCAGCGCACGGCCTTCGCGAAATCTCAGAAATTTATTCATTGATGGAGAACATGCCGCGCGACTGCTCGTCTGAGCGGGCCTTACGAGCGCGTACGATAATTCCAGCTCCCACCGCAACCACAAATCCGACTGCCGGCACAACGATGAACAAGTGACCCATGATTACACCATTCCTTTTATGAGTTCGGCCGCACATAGACACGGACAGAATTTGTATGTAGGCGCTCGTGCCTTTGAATGTGCGCGGTCTCGAATTTATTCTAATGCGAGTTCCCGGATGTTTGTTGCTGGATTTTTCGAGGCGAGCGAACTACCTTCCTGATCGCTCCATGCACGCAGCGCGACGCCGATCCGTAGCGCACCGCATTTTTTTGCGAGCGCCTGCCGTTCCATCACTCGAATGCTCGACCCAATCGCGGCAACCCCATGGCCCTTCGCCACATTGGAAGCTGCCCAATGTGGTACGAAGTATGCCCTACAAGCACTTGCGTCAGCGCGTGGCGAATCGATGGAAAGACGAACCGATACGCCTCATCCGGAAACGGTTCATCGAGGCGGGACTCATTCAGTTCTTCTGTAGCTTTCGTGATTCGGGTCTGTGCATGGCGTAGTACCTTGAGACCCTCCTCCTTAGATCCATACAGGCTGACATCGGCTACCGGCACACTGCCAGTACCGAAGCGCTTGGCCCAATCATTTGGCAGCCACTCAGGTAATCCAATCGCACCGCCCAGGAGTTGGCACGCATGCGTAAGGTGTCCGATGATCCAAGCCGGGTGGTTCATAATCCCGTTTGGTTGCGCGGCCATGTCATCCGCTGCGACGTCTGCAACCTGCTCACGCAGGAAGTCGAGGCAATAACCAAAACTGTGAAGGACAGGACTTATTGTCATAGCACGCACACTCTCATGACACCCTGACGTGAGGCTCGCCCGTACCTTGCGGCACTTTCAAAGCGCTTCGGAATAGAGTGCCGCGTGCGAATTCGGAGGTTGCCTTGACGCTTCGAAAATCTGTGTACCTCCTCCGATGACAACGGCGACTGAAAGTAGGCGGTTGAAACGACAAACACCTTCGTTGGCCGTGCTTCTAAGTTTCAGACATAAGCCGCTCGAAGGAGAAACTTGAGGATTATCACATGATCGTGCTGATGGCTGGCCTGCCGGGCACCGGCAAAAGCTTGCTTGCGCGAGAATTGGCGCGCCGCACCGGCGGTCATGTCCTCAACAAGGACGTTGTGCGCGAGGCACTGTTCGCTCCCCATGTTATCGAGTACTCAACCGCACAGGACGATCTCGTCGTCAAACTGATGTTGCAGGCTGCGGGGTGGCTCGTCACGCAGCAATCGGCCAGGCACGTGTTCATCGACGGCCGCGTTTTTTCCCGCGCGGCACAAGTCGACGAGGTCGTCAGGTTTGCGGAGGAAATAAATGTGCCTTGGGGCATTCTCGAGTGTGTGTGTTCAGAAGAAACCGCAAGGCAGCGATTGGAACGGGATTCGGCGCTGGAAGCACATCCGGCAGCAAACCGGGGTATTTCACTGTACTTGGAAGTTAAGCAGCGGTTCGAGCCTATTACCCGTGAGAAGACTGTCATCGATACCGACCAGCCTCTAGAACTCTGTATCGAACGTGCTCTGACGATACTCGGCGACGCGTTCAGACAGACTTGAGTCGCACGGCTCGCGAGGAGAGAGTCCCTCTAAAACGCAATGAGGACGGGAGAATTCCCGTCCTCACAAGCGTTGCATCAGGAGATTAGCCGACTACCACACTCTGCAAGCGTTCTGCCGCACCATCTTCTGTCCCGCTTTGCATCCCCATGCCTTCTGAAATTCGGGCATGTTGCTTACGGTGCCATTAACGCGGAACTTCGGGGCTGAGTGCGGATCAACCTGCGCGAGCATGCGGGCGATCTCGGGCGTCTGGTTGGTGCACCAGATCTGGCCGAAGCCCAGAAACACGCGCTGCTCGGGAGTGTAGCCGTCAACTTCGCCCTTGTTCTTCTCGGTGAGGCTCGCAAGCGCAGCCACGAGCGCCAGACGAAGCCCGCCGTTGTCGGCGACGTTTTCGCCCAGCGTTAGCTTGCCGTTCAAATTCACGTCATCAACGGCGGTGTAGCTGCTGTACTGTTCCACGAAGCATTCGCCCCGCTTCTCGAATGCCTGGTTGTCGGCGGCTGTCCACCAGTCGCGAAGGTTCCCGTCGCCGTCGAACTGGCGACCCTCATCGTCGAAACCGTGCGTCAGTTCATGCCCGATGACGGCTCCGATTCCGCCGAAGTTGTACGTGTCGTCACGACCGTACAAATAAAACGGCGGCTGCAGAATTCCGGCCGGGAAGTTGATGTCGTTCATTTGCGGGTTGTAGTAGGCGTTCACCGTCGGCGGCGTCATCGCCCATTCCTTCCGGTCAACCGGTTTGCCGATCTTATTCATCTGCCGATTGAACTCGAATTCGTTGCTGCGGAAAGAATTGCCCAATGCATCGCCGCGAACGATCTGAAGCTTCGAGTAGTCGCGCCACTTATCGGGATAACCGATCTTGTTTGCGACCTTCTCCAGCTTGGCGTGTGCAGCCTTCTTGGTTTCTGGGGTCATCCAGTCGATCTGATCGATGTCGGCGGCCATCGCCTTCTCGATGGCGTCCACCATCTTCAGCGTGTCTTCCTTGCTGTTGGCGCCAAACGCCTTCTCTACAAAAGCTTGGCCGAGAGCTTCGCCAAGGTCCGCATCGGTGTAAGCGACGCAACGCTTCCAACGGGCACGCTGCTCCTTCTGGCCCGAAAGCGTCTTGTTATAGAAGTTGAAGTTCTCCTGCACGAACTTTTCAGGCAGAAGTGGCGCTGCCGAGCGGGCGAGATTCCAACGGAGATAGGTCTTCCATGTATCGAGAGGAGTCTTCTCAACCAACGTCTGCATTGCGGTGAAGAAGGCAGGAACACTCACGTTCATGGCAGCCGAGTTCGGCACTTCAGCGGTGGTCAGATAGCGGTTCCACGCGAAAGCCGGCGTGAGCTTCTGCAGTTCGGCAACGGTCATCTTGTGGTACAGCTTGTTGGGATCGCGGCGCGATACGACGTCGAGCGACGCCTTGGCCAGCGCGGTCTCAAAATCCATGACAGCCTTGGCCTGTGCCGCGGCTTTAACCGCAGGATCGCCCATCAGCGTGAACATGTTCTGGATATGCTGAACGTAGGCTTTTCGCAGTTCGACCGATTTAGCGTCGTCGCGGAAGTAGTAGTCGCGTTCAGGCAGACCGATGCCGCCCTGGTCGAAGTCGGCGATCACCTGCGTCGCGTCTTTCATGTCCTGATTGGCAGCCACGCCGAAAACCACGTTGACACCGAGGCGATGCAACCGGCCAACCAATTCGGGGAGTTCCAACTTGCTCTTCAGTGCGTTGATGCGGTCAAGTTCGGGCTTCAGCGGTGCCAGGCCTTTAGCCTCAATCGCTTTCTCGTCCATGCAGGAAGCGTAGTAGTCGCCAATCTTCTGCTCGTTTGCGCCTCGATTAGGAGCGCTCACAGATGCCTTTTCGAGCGCCTGGTGCAGGATCTCACGATTCCGCTCGGCAAGTTCGTTGAAGCGTCCCCATCGCGACTGATCGCCCGGAATCGGGTTCTTGGCGAGCCATCCGCCGCAAGAGAACTGATAGAAGTCTTCACATGGGTCTACGTTTTTATCCAGCGAAGCCGCATCAAAACCGGGCTGTGCTGGCTGTTGCGCCATTAGAACTCCGGCGGCAGCGAGTAACCCAAGCACCACGACGACCGCGTATCTCAAACGCATCTGTTCCTCACATACTCTCAGAATGAACTCACAATCAGTGTATCCTTCGCCGAACGAGTGTCACTCGTGGGCGGACGCACCTTGCCCAGGGCCGAACTAGCTTAGACGGGCGGCTACGAAATTCGTTTGCGAACACTTGCCGATTTGAAACACGTTCTCCGATTTTCCCCTTTTCCCACCGGGCACAGCCTTGTCGAGTTGAGTCGGTAGATCGAAGAAAGCGCAACAGATCCCGCCTTACAGGTGGTGGATCGTAACGTCTCCCCACCTCTCTTTTAGGTACTCGGCAACAAGCTTGCGATGGCAGTATTCGGCCAGCGGTTCGCTACAGAGTAGTACGGAAGGGACAACGAAAGTTCGCGGTCCAGTTTTGCGTCAACGCGGCGCGCGACGAGCAGAGCTGAAGCGAAGACAGATTCTAGCGACGTTGAACACAAACGCAGCGAGGAGTTCTAGCGTGTTCCGAAAACCGTACAAGCCTGGGAATAGTCCGCGTCGGAGTGCAATACGCAACCTCGCGTGATTGCCTTACAGCGCCATCACACTGACGAATTCGTCGGCTGCCAGCACTTCACGGTCTGGTGGGACAACGACATAACAGTTGGCGCGGGCTTGAGCCGCGATGTCCCCGGACCCTTTCCAGGCCACGAGTTCGACGGTGCAGGTATCAAATTCGCCGCTGACGTTCGCGGGCAGAAAGCGGGTAAGACCGGTCTTGGTTCGAATGTCACTCGCGAGTCGAGCCGGGAAGAACCGAAGCTTGCGCGGTGTCGCACCACAGAGCGCCTCAATGAGAGGCCGTGCGAAGAGTTCAAACGTGACCATGGTGGAGACGGGGTTCCCGGGCAGGCCGAAAAAATATTTGAAAGGCGGGCCGGCGCTGGTTTCACTCCGATCGTCAGAGGCACGATCACGCCCTGTTCCCATCGGTGCAGGGATGCGACCGAATACTACCGGCTTCCCCGGCTGAATACGCGCGCCGGTAAAGAAGAATTCGGCACCGAACTCGGCAAGCGTTTGTTCCACGAGGTCGTACTTGCCCATCGAGACGCCACCGGTAATCAGCAGGAGATCGGCCGTAAAGCCTTCTTTGAGCAATTCGGAAAGGCGCTGCGGTTCGTCAGGGGACCTCGGCAACAAGACCGGCTCAGCCCCAGCAGCCCGTACCTGGGCCGCGAGGGAATACGTATTCGAGTTGCGAATCTCATTAGGACCCGGATCGCCGGTGATCTCGACGATCTCGTCTCCAGTCGCGACGATCGCCACCCGCGGTTTCTCAAACACTTTCAGCTCTGGTTTGCCGACGCTGGCAGCGACCGCCATAGCCGCATGCTGAATGCGATGACCGGGCGGCAGCAGGACATCTCCCAAGCCAGCCTCGGCGGCACGCGGAACGAAGTTGTCCCCCGGCTCAGGCCTGCGGTCCACAATCACTTCGGATCCTTGTGGATCGGTGTACTCGACCATCACGACCGCGTTCGCACCGGGGGGCAAGGGAGCACCGGTCATGACCTCGGCTGCCTGCCCCGGTCCAATGGACGGGAGGCTGTCCGGTGTCTGTCCGGCGCGAATCTCGCCGACGATTCTCAGCGAAGCCGGAACTTGTACGACGTCTTCTGCGCGAACGGCATAGCCGTCTCGAATGACGCGATCGAACGGCGGTAGGTCTCGGTCGGCGCGAATCTCTTCCGCAAGTACCCGTTCAGCGGCTTCCAGCAGAGATACGGTTTCCATGCCGGAAGGACAAACCTGCGAGGCATGCTCTTCGACTATATGGCGGGCCTGTTCGAAGGTAACTACGCCGGCGGTTGCAGTATCTGTCATCGGGAAGAGCGTACCACTTGCGGGCGGGACCAGTCAGTACTGGGCGTACAGCACCCGTAAAGGCGTACAGCAGCCGTAAAAGAGACGGGCGGCCTGCAGGCCGCCCGTTGTTCTGATGATTCGACCGTTCGTTACGGCTTCTTCTTCGTGCTCCTCTTGCCGAACGTGGTTTCGACTTTCGCACCGAGTGACGCAAGCAGATCTTTCGCAGCCTGCGCGTTCGGGCCATCGGGAGCGAGTTCCAAGTACTTGTTCAGGTTCGTGGCCACTTCCTCAGGCGCCTTCATCTGACCTGTCTTGGTATCAACGGTGGCCTTCCCGAGCAGGTTAACGGCCTTCTGGTAATAGGCGTCAGCCTTCGCTGGGTCGGCGGCGATCGCCTTGTCAAAGGCGGCGTTCGCCTCGTCCACCTTGCCGCTGTTGGTCAGCACGGCGCCGAGATTAAAGTAGTACTTGCCGGCTTCCGTAGGATCGTTCTGCGCGGCCTGCGTGTAAGCGTTGATGGCTTCCTGAGTCTGGCCCATGCGCGCGTAAGCCTCGCCCATGTTGTTGTAGTAAGCGCCAACGGTGGGCTTGATCCCGATAGCCTGCTTGTAAGCATCGGTGGCCTTGGCGAACTGTTCCTTGGCCGCAGCCTTGTCAGTGTTGTGTTTTCCGGCAGCAACGTAGGCGTCACCCAGTTTGAACCAAACCAGGTCCTTGGTGGCATCCATCTGGGTCGCTTCCGCCAACGTCTGAACGGCGGCGTCGAACTGGCCCATGTCCTGCTGCTGCTTCGAGAGAGCGAGCTTCTCGTTGAGGCCTTTAATCTTCAGGTTTTCTTTCTGAACGGCCTCCTGCTGCTTCTTCTGCTCTTCGCTCATCTGGTCGCCGGCGCGTGCCTTTTCTTTCTGCAGATCGATGTTGAAGACGTTCTCAGCCTCCGACAAACGAACCGGCACGCCGGTCCAGAACGTGATTACCTGGCCATTGTTGCTCAGGGTCACCTTATAGACGCCGGGGGCCACGCCGATCGAGAAGAAGTTACCGCTCTTGTCGGTCTTCAGGTTGTACTTGCGGCCGTTCTCCTGGCTGTAATACTCGACGGAAGCGCCGGGCATCGGCTTGCCTTCCATGTCCTTTACGTTGCCCTTGACGGTGGCCAGAGCTTGCGACCACGCCTGAGGTACGCACAGGGCCGCGAGAATGGCGGCCATCATCACGACTGCTAGTTTCTTTTTCATTTTGCGCACTCCGCTCGCTTGGCGAAACTTGAGACAACTATTGCAATCAAGCGTATGAATAATTCGTAACGCGCAATGCCTTCGGTCGTATAACGACAGTTTTACCGGTGAAGGCATGGCAATCACCGATCATCATTACGAATTACGCATCACTCAATTATGTTCTCAGTCCCGTAGCTGTTGCATACGGGATGGGGTCCTGCGCTCCGGCGGCTTCAAACGCACGCAGACGCAAAACGCAGCTTTCACAGACCCCGCAGGCGGCATCTTCCCTGCTATAGCAACTCCACGTTAAATCGAATGGAGCACCCAATTCAAGGCCAAGACGCACGATCTCGGATTTCCGGAGCCCAATCAGGGGTGTTACTACTTCGATATTGCCGTCCCGGGTTCCTGTCCGAATCACCTCGTTGAAGGCTTCGTAGAACGCCGGCCGGCAGTCGGGATAGCCGGAACTGTCCTGCTCGACGGCTCCAATCAGGAGTTTTGTAGCTCCCAGGACCTCAGCCCAGCTCACCGCCGCCGCCAGGAGATTGGCATTCCGAAAAGGAACATAGGTGACCGGAATTTGGTGGCCGATCTCGTTAGCCGCATCCGGCACGGCAACTGATTCGTCCGTCAGCGCCGAACCGCCGATGGCGCGGAACAAAGGATTGCGGAGCAGCAGCCGGTCACGAATTCCCAGGCGGTCGCAAATTCTTGAAAATGCAAGGCGTTCGCGTTCCTGGGTGCGCTGACCGTAGTCGATATGCAGGGCGGCCGCGTCATAGTCGCGGGCAGCGAGAGCGGCGCAGACACACGAATCCATACCTCCGCTCAGGAGGACGACCGCGCGCGAACGCTGTCCCGAATTCTCGCTCATTGAGGATCTTTAGTTCCTAAGATGAATTAGACACCGGAACCGCTGCTTTTGATCCTTGCCCAACGATCTTGGCAAAGCTTGTCCGTGCATGTCTGCAGATGGATTCCACGATACCTGGCGCGAAATCTGCATCTACTTACGTGCCCCAGAGCAGCGGGATGAGGTAAGCGGGAAGCCTTGACATCAGAAACCTTCGCGACCTACGGCCGATCACCTGTCATTCCTTCCCCCAGCCCACCTAACAAAGGAGTGAGGACATGCACAGAACTTTCATCGCGATATTCATCGCGCTAGCCTTGGCGCTTTTGCACAGGACAAGCCCGCCGGACAGGACAAAACCGCCGTGATGGCGACTGTGAATCAATTCGTAGATGCCTTTAACAAGGGCGACACAAAGAACGCCGCAGCGGCGTGCGCGGACGAAACGTTCATCATCGACGAATTCCCGCCATACGAATGGCACGGTGCCGACGCGTGTGCGAAGTGGATGAACGACTACGATGCATGGGCCAAGAAGAACAGTATGACGGACGGGGCCGTTACGCTCGGATCGCCCCGCCACGTAGATGTCGAGGGTGACGCGGCTTATGTCGTGGTTCCAGCAGATATCTCATACAAGGAGAAAGGGAAGAACGCTAAGCAGACCGGCAACGTCTTTACGCTTGCGCTGCACAAAGAGACAGCTGGTTGGCGAATCGTCGGGTGGTCCTGGGCCAAGAACTAGGAGCGACCAGCACAATGCCGGGTCGAGATGCGGCGGCGAAATGCCGCCGCGACAGCCGCCGAGCGGGCGGCGCTACGGTCTTATGATGTGCCGATCTGAGACGTAACTACTTTGCGCACTGCCCAATTCCGATGCGTTCCACGTCAGGCCGGCGCGTGTACACCCCGTGCGTTAAATATCAAAAGACATTCCGACAATCAGCCTGGAAAGCCAGCGAGTTGAACGAGGTGGCGGTGGCAACACCTCCTACGATCTGTTTGAGATTGTTCACGCCGGCGATAAACGTTGATTGAGCATCGGGATCATCAAGGGTTAAAAACTGATTGTTGGTCAGCACAAAACCGTGCTGGCCGGTCTCGTTTGTATATGATCCGACGATGTCTCCCGCGTTGTTGACCTTAGTGACGACCGTACTCGTCGCTCCGGGGAAGTCAATTGTGCCAAAAGCCCCGTGCCTTACCTGGAATCCATGACTTCTGCCGGCAAGCTCGTATGTGCCCACGATCACGGAATTGTCGTTGATCCCACTCGCAGAAGTGCTTGTCGCACCGGGGAAAGAGAAGCTCACGAAGCGTCCGTTGTACAGAAGAAACGCATGTGATCTGTTCGCCGCGTCGAAATAGGTCCCGACAATAGCTCCCGAACTGTTAATCCCATTTGCCGTGGTGCCATTAGCGGCATTGGGGAAATCAATAGAACGGAATGCTCCCGAGTGGACAACGAACCCGTGCAAGCGTCCCGAACGATCCAGGTACTGACCAACGATCTGAGAATTTCTGTTGATGTCGCTGGCGAATGATCCGACTGAGCCGGGGAATGTGAAAGGTGTGAATCTACCTCGGTAGAAGAGAAATGCCTGGGAGTTTGTTCTGAGGCCGACGCTGAACCCGCCCACAACGGCTCCGCCATCGTTTATTCCTCCTGCCGAACTCACGAAGGATGGAAAGTCCAGCAACTGAAAAGAGCAGGCGGCGTTTGGACTTGTTTGAGCAAACGCGACACTCGCACAAAGGACAATGCAGAAAGCGCAAACGATCCTGCTGGCGATGGAAGGTGGTCTGTTCATACGTCCCCCTCAGG
>DASPIK010000021.1:0-32754 GCA_035629075.1 Terriglobales bacterium
ACCGAGAACTATGCCCAGGGTTACTTCGTCTATGACTCGAAGAAGTCCGGCTCGATCACGACCTCGCACCTGCGCTTCGGCCCCAAGCCCATCCGCTCCAGCTATCTGATCAGCAGCGCGAACTTCGTGGCGTGTCACCAATTCTCGTTCCTCGAGCGAATTGACATGCTGAAGGCGGCCGAGCCCGGAGCGGTGTTCCTTCTGAATTCGCTCTACGGTCCGGAAGAGGTTTGGGACCAGCTGCCCAAGACCGTTCAGAAGCAAATCATCGACAAACAGCTCAAGTTCTACGTGATCGACGGCTACAAGGTGGCCAAGGAAACCGGCATGGGCGGCCGTATCAACACGATCATGCAGACCTGCTTCTTCGCCATTTCGGGCGTTCTGCCGCGCGAGGAAGCAATCGAGTCCATCAAGTACTCGATCAAGAAGACCTACGGCAAGCGCGGCGAAGCAGTTGTTCAGAAGAACTTCGCTGCCGTCGACGCTACCCTGGCCCACCTCAAGGAAGTTAAGGTTCCTGCGGCCATTTCCAGCGGATTCGATATGCGTCCGCCGGTTCCAGCTGCCGCCCCTGGCTTCGTGCAGGACGTTCTCGCTCCCATCATCGCCGGCAACGGCGACGACCTGCCTGTCAGCAAGATGCCGATCGATGGCACCTTCCCGACCGGTACCGCTGCCTGGGAAAAACGCAATATCGCTCTTGAAATCCCTGTGTGGGATGAAGAGCTCTGCATCCAGTGCGGTAAGTGCGTACTGGTCTGCCCCCACGCAGTGATTCGCGCAAAGGTTTACGACGGCGCAGCCCTGGCGAACGCCCCCGCGACCTTCAAGGCGGTCAGCGCGAAGTGGAAGAACTTCCCCGAACAGAAGTACACGCTGCAAGTCGCTCCGGAAGATTGCACCGGTTGCGGACTATGCATCGAGGCCTGCCCGGCGAAGAGCAAGAGCGATGTGAAGCACCGCGCCATCAACATGATGCCTCAGCCTCCGCTCCGCGAGGCCGAAGCCCAGAACTGGGACTTCTTCCTCTCGCTTCCTGAGGTGGACCGCAAGGCCCTCAGCACCGGCCAGGTGAAGGACGTTCAACTCATGCAGCCGCTGTTCGAGTTCTCCGGCGCCTGCTCGGGTTGCGGCGAAACGCCCTACATTAAGCTGATGACGCAGCTGTTCGGCGATCGCACTGTCATTTCGAATGCGACCGGCTGCTCCTCGATCTACGGCGGCAACCTACCCACGACGCCTTACACCACCAATCACGACGGCCGGGGCGTTGCGTGGTCGAACTCACTCTTCGAAGACAACGCGGAGTTCGGCCTCGGCATTCGCCTGTCCATCGACAAGCAGACCGAGTACGCTCGTGAACTCGTCGAGAGGATGAGCGACGTGATCGGTGGCGAACTCGCGAAGGCCCTGCTTGACTCGCCTCAGACCAACGAGACCGAGATCCAGGCGCAACGCGAGCGCGTAGCCGAACTGAAGAAGAAACTCGAAGGCCTGAACACGCCGCAGGCAAAGGACCTGAAGTCACTGGCTGACGTGCTGGTCAAGAAGTCGGTCTGGATCGTCGGTGGCGACGGCTGGGCCTATGACATCGGCTACGGCGGACTCGATCACGTGATGGCTTCCGGCCGTAACGTCAACATCCTGGTCCTCGACACCGAAGTTTACTCGAACACGGGCGGTCAGATGTCGAAGTCCACGCCACTCGGCGCCGTTGCCAAGTTCGCTGCCGGCGGCAAGCCGCGTCCGAAGAAGGACCTGGCCATGATGGCGATGAACTATGGCAACGTGTACGTCGCACGCATAGCGATGGGCGCCAACGACATGCAGACGCTGAAGGCGTTCCTTGAGGCGGAGGCCTACGACGGGCCGTCGCTCATCATCGCTTACAGCCACTGCATCGCGCACGGATACGATCTGGTACACGGTCTCGACCAGCAGAAGCTTGCGGTGCAGTCGGGTCACTGGCCGATGTTCCGCTACAACCCGAACGCGGTCGCGCAAGGCAAGAACCCGCTGACGCTGGATTCGAAGGCCCCGAGCATCCCGCTCGAGAAGTACATCTACAACGAAACGCGCTACACCATGCTCACCCGCAGCAATCCCGAGGTTGCGAAGGAACTGCTAAAGGATGCGCAGGAAGAAGTGATGAAGCGTTGGAAGATCTACGAGAACATGGCCGCCGCGCCCGTCACACCGGCAGTCGCTCCGGCTTCGACAGAAACCAAGGACGAAGCCGTGAAAGCGGCGGCGAAGGGGGCAGGCAGCAATGAATAAGCTAGCGACGACTTATCTCGGACTGAACCTCAGCAGCCCGATCGTGGTGTCGGCCGGTCCCCTGTGCAAGGAAATCGGCAACATCAACAAGATGGAAGACGCGGGTGCAGGCGCTATCGTCCTGCACTCCCTCTTCGAAGAACAGATCAACCTCGAGTCTAACGAACTCGACCAGTTCCTCGCGCAGGGCTCCGAGGTGAGCCCTGAAGCGACGGCCATGTTCCCCGACATGGGCAGCTACAACATCGGCCCCGACGCCTACCTGGAGCACATCCGGAAGGCCAAGGCCGCGGTGAAAGTCCCCGTAATCGCCAGCCTGAACGGCGTCTCCAACGGCGGCTGGATCCGTTACGCAAAACTGATGGAAGAAGCTGGAGCTGACGCACTCGAGCTGAACATCTACTACCTGCCGACCAGCTCTGAGCTGACCGGTGCTGAAGTTGAAGCCACCTACTGCGACCTGGTTGCGAACGTCAACTCGACCGTCCGCATCCCGCTCGCGGTGAAGATCGCGCCCTACTTCAGCTCGATGGCCAACGTGGCGCGCAACCTCGAACAGTCTGGCGCCGACGCGCTGGTGCTCTTCAACCGGTTCTACCAGCCGGACTTCGATCTAGACAATTTGGAGGTTGTCCCGACACTCCAGCTCAGCCGGTCGAACGAACTGCGCCTGCGCCTGCACTGGACGGCCCTGCTCCACGGCAACATCAAGGCCGACATCGCCATCACCGGCGGAGTTCATACGGCCGAAGATGTGATCAAGAGCATGATGGCCGGCGCGAAGGTCGCTATGACGACTTCTGCGCTTCTGGAGCACGGCATCGACTACCTGAAGACGCTCAACGCCGACGTGCTGAAGTGGATGGAAGAACACGATTACGAGTCCATCCAGCAGATGCAAGGCTCGATGAGCGCCAAGAATGTCAGCCATCCGGCGGCTTTCGAGCGCGCCAACTACATGAAGGTGCTCAGCAGCTACACCGCCGGCGTACCGGCTCGGTAACAAAATCCGGGGCACGGCAACGTGCACCGTCTGCTAGACCATTCGCTAGCAACTCCACGGGGCAGGCCGACGAGGCTTGCCCCTGTTTTCTTTTGCGTCTCAATCTGCAAGCCGAAGAAGATGATAGTCATCCTGAGCACAGCGAAGGATCTCTGCATTTTGCGTGCACCACTAAATGCCCGCGGTGGTCCACACGCTGAGAGCTGAGAGCTGATGGCTGACGGCTGTTCCGCTTTCGTGCAACGCTCTACACGATACAGCTTTCAAAATACGACTAGCCTTCCTGCCTCGTTTGCGTTATCTCTTGTCCCTATGATCGAGTTCCCCATTCCGCCTCTCGGAGACGAAATCGCGAACAGCATTACTCATGGCATCGGGGCGGTCGCCAGCACAATAGGGATGTCGTACCTGATGGTCCTTGTGGGGCAGCGCGGAACTCCATGGCACATCGTGAGCTGCGCCATCTACGGTGCCACACTGGTTCTGCTCTACACGTTCTCCACGCTTTATCACGCGCTGCCTGGACGCAGGACCAAGTACGTCTTCCGCATCTTCGATCACTCGTCGATCTACCTGCTGATTGCAGGCACCTACACGCCGTTCATGCTGGTGAACCTTCGTGGGCCCTGGGGATGGTCGATCTTTGTGATCATTTGGACGCTGGCGATTGCGGGAGTGGTATTCAAGAGCCTGGCTATCGGCAGGTTCGCCACCCTTTCGGCAACCATTTACGTAATGATGGGCTGGCTCGTACTGATCGCCATCCGGCCACTTCTGGACGCAATCCCGTGGAACGGCTTCTTATGGCTGGCAGCGGGCGGAGTTTGCTACACGGCAGGCGTGGCGTTCTTCGCCACCGATCGCATCCGGTATTTCCACATGATCTGGCATTTGTTCGTGATGGCAGGAAGCGCGTGTCACTACGTGGCGGTGCTGCGCTGCGTCATCCCACGCGCAGCCTAAAAAATTAGCCACGGATTAGCACGAATGTTTTACAGATGATCTCGATGAACTACTACTTTTGATCCGTGTCAATCCGTGCAAATCCGTGGCCGCTTGCTACTTCTTTTCCAGCCGTTCCAGCACGGCCGCCACGATCAGCGGCAGTCCCACAGTCGCGTCAATGAACACTTCACCGAAGCGCCCACCCTCGTCCGGTGGAACGAATTTGCCCCACGAGATCGCTTCACTGTACGGACTTCCAGAGAGGCCGCCCCAGTACACAGGCTCGGGGCAGATACGCAGACCGTAGTGGTAGCGCTTCAACGGGAGGTCTTCTCCGCCGCGGCGGTGCCGCAACTCAATGAAAGGTCCAAACTGCTGCGACCAGTTGCGCGGCACGCCGCCGCCGATTGTGAAAATGCCAAGCTTCTTCTGCTTCAGCAGTGTTTCGGCAAAGTATTCAAGGTCCTCGAACGGCTCGTATCGCAGTGTCGGACGGCCTTCCTTGCGGCGCTTGCGGTTATGCAGTGCAAAGTCCAGGCCCATTTCGGAGTCAGTGAACGCCGGCACGAAAACGGGAACACCCTTCTCATATGCCGACTTGAGAATGCCTCGCCCTGCATCATGCTTGTGCAGGTGCTCGCCAATCGCACGGTTCAGCTTGTGGGAGCACGCGACTTCGTTGGCGTCCCAAGCGTCAAGCACCTTAGCCACGACCGTTTCCACGTGATTCAGGTTCTCTTCAGGTTCGAGCGTGTCGTAAACGCGGTTGTATCCGGCTTCGTAGAGGTCAACGTCACTGGTCTTCCAGTCGTATTTGTAATGGGACTTTCCAGTTGCCTCGACAAGTCCGTGCGCCATCAATGCGCCCGTTGAAACAATCGCGTTCACGATGCCGCGCTCGACCAGTTCGGCGATCACGAGTCCCTGCTTGGCAACCGTCATGGCGCCAGCCAGCGTCATCACGACGAAGCAGTCTTTGTCGCGCGCCATCGCCTCAAGCACGTCAGCCCCCTCGCCGACTTGGCGTCCGCTGAATGCCGTCTGCCCCATCGCCGTTACCAAATCGTTGACCGTGCGAATCTTGTTCACGTCGAGCGGATAGACCGCCTCCAACTTATCCTCGACGGGGTTATGTAACTTGCGATCAATACCGGCGCCATCGTGCTCGTGCTTCAACTCGATCACCTCGACTGAATTTTCCCAGGACGGAACTTTCAACTTATAGGGACGGAAGCGGGAACGTCAAGGTGATCGCTGTGTGGCTCTTGGCTGTTGGCTTTTGGTCTTTGGCTTTAACGTAATTCCCAATGTAAACGCCAACAGCCAAAAGCCAACAACGCCTTCCTTCCGCAAAATGGCACCTCAGGACCGTTGAAGTGCTAACTGACAAGTGATAACCGAAAGCCTTTTGGTATTCTATTCGTTTCCACAACCCTTCGGAGGTCAGCCGTGGCAGATGTTTTTCGCGTTGGACTCGTGCAGATGTCCTGTTCACCGGATCCGGAGAAAAATCTGGAACGTGCGGTCGACTTCGTGCGCGAGGCTGCCGGGCGCGGTGCGCAGGTGGTGTGTTTGCCGGAACTATTCCGAACACAGTATTTCTGCCAGCGCGAAGATGCTGCCCTCTTCGACCTCGCCGAACCCATCCCGGGACCGACAACTCTGAGGTTGTGTGAAGTCGCTCGCCAGCAGAAAGTCACAATCGTCGCATCGCTGTTTGAGAAGCGCGCCATAGGCGTCTATCACAACACTGCTGCGGTTATCGAAGAAGACGGTTCGCTCAAGGGCATTTACCGTAAAATGCACATTCCCGACGATCCGCTCTACTACGAAAAGTTCTACTTCACGCCTGGCGATCTCGGATATCAGTGCTTCCCTACTCGGCACGGCAACATCGGCACCCTCGTGTGCTGGGACCAGTGGTATCCGGAAGGTGCGCGTCTGACGGCCATGAAGGGCGCTCAAGTTCTGTTCTACCCCACGGCTATAGGCTGGCACCCGGACGAGAAGGAGCAGTACGGAACGTCTCAGCACGACGCATGGCGAACCATCCAGCGCGCTCACGCTATTGCCAATGGAGTCTACGTAGCGGTCGTCAATCGTGTCGGCCATGAGACGGGTAATGTGATGGGCAAAGAGGCCCGGGGGAAGGGCCTCGAGTTCTGGGGCGGGTCGTTCTTGTGCGATCCTTTTGGACAGGTAATCGCTGAGGCTCCGCACGACAAAGAGGACATCCTGATCGGGGATGTAGACACCAGAAGGATGGAAGAAGTTCGTCGAAACTGGCCGTTCCTGCGCGACCGCCGTATCGATAGCTACGGCCCCATCACTCACAGGTTCCTGGACTAATGCACGCGAAGATAACTGCAACTCAGAAGGATAATCGCCCCGTGCGCAGCCGTGCGCCTGAGCGAACGGCCGAATCGAGCGATCTGCATTTCGCCGGCGGCGACAGCACTCCGCGTTTCCGCATGCCCGCCGAATGGGAACCACATGCCGCAACGTGGATCGCCTGGCCGCACAACGAAGAAGACTGGCCGGGCAAGTTCGAGCCGATCCCATGGGTGTACGCAGAGATCGTGCGACATTTGGGTGGCGTTGAGCACGTGCACATCATCGTGCAAGATGCGGATCTGGAGCGAAGTGCCCGGAAGGTTCTGAAGCTCGCCAATGCGCCACTGTCGAACGTGAGTTTTCACCGCTGGCCAACCGACCGGGTGTGGACCCGCGATTCGGGCCCGATCTTCGTCAAAAACAGCAGCAACGGACAACGGGCGATTCTGAATTGGCGCTTCAACGCCTGGGCGAAATATTCGAACTGGAAACAGGACAACCAACTTCCTTCACGAATCGCGAGCAAGCTGAAGGTTGAAGAAATCACTCCGGCCATCTCCAGCGACGGCGATACGTTGCAGCCGTTAGTGCTCGAAGGCGGAAGCATCGATGTGAACGGCTGCGGCGCGATGCTGACCACGGAAGAGTGCCTGCTGAGCGACGTGCAGCAGCGAAATCCCGGGGTGAGCCGGGAAGAACTGGAAATGGTTTTCGCTGCGCTCCTCGGGGCGCGGAAAGTGATTTGGCTGGGAAATGGCATCGCCGGAGACGACACGCATGGTCACATCGATGACCTCGCCCGCTTCGTGGCGCCTGACTCTGTCGTCACCATTGTCGAGCGCGACCCCGCGGACGTGAACTACGCTCCACTCCAGGACAACCTCAAACGCCTGCGTTCCGCCACCGATCAGGACGGCAAGCGTCTGCGCGTCATCGAACTTCCGATGCCCTCCCCTGTGGTGTTCGAGGGACGTCGACTTCCCGCCAGTTACGCGAACTTCTATATCGCTAACGGCCTTGTTCTGGTACCTGTCTTCAACGACCAAAACGATCGCGTCGCACTGAACACACTGGCAGAAGTCTTTCCGAAGAGAAAAGTTGTGGGTATCTATTCTGGCGATTTCATCTGGGGATTCGGCGCGCTGCACTGTATGACGCAGCAGGAACCCAAATAAGGCAGAGGATAGCGGTTAGAGGGCAAAAGTTCTAGAGCCAGATCTCGAAAGCGAGCTTGGGAAATCGAGAGGGCACATATCATAATCTCGGCATCTCGGCCATTGCCCTCTGACCCTCTTACTTCTTGTACTCCGTTGGCTGAGGCCCCTGTTCCAGTGTCTTTCGATCCCAGATCATGTTTTCGCGGCTGTAGCTAGCCAGCTCAAAATCCTGAGTCAACTCCAGGGCGTCTGTCGGACAAGCATCCTCACACAGACCACAGAACATGCAGCGACTGAGGTCGTAGGTGAAGTGGGTCAGTTCCTTGCGCCGCGTTTCGGGATTGCGCTCGCTTCCAACGACGATCAGGTTTTCCGGACAGGCTACTGCGCACAGATCACACGCGATACACAGTGTTTCGTTGTTCTCTGGATTTACGTTCAGGCGCGGTGCACCGCGATAACGCTCGGCTACTTGCGGTCGCTGCATCGGATACTGTTCTGTATAAATCTCTTTTGGGGCCTGGTACCGGAACGTCACGGACAGGCCCTGGATCAGGTCGACCAGGAACAGCTTTTTTAGCGCCTTTTTCATTCCAATCGGCAAGGCTTTGACACCGCGGTAACTACCGCCTGACGGGAGTAGATGCGCCAATCAGGGCCACAGACTCGCAAAAAACGAAAAGGCTGTCACCTTGCGCCGAGCAAGCACCCGGAGAAGGTGAACAGCCTTGTCATCGCACGGGGTTAACCCGGCGAAGGCCAGCCAGAACGGGGTTTTACTTTCTTCTTCTCATCCGCGAAACAACGCCGCCGGCGAGAGTGCCCAACCCGATCAAGGCTAGAAGCGGCAATGGCGTCGCGGTCTGGGGCAGTGCGCCACTCTGATCAGCGGCTTGATCCTGAGTAGCTGCGCTCTGATCAGCCGCTGCACTCTGGTCGGCAGCGCTCTGGTCAGCCGTTGCACTCTGTTCAGCCGTTGCACTCTGATCTGCGCTTTGATCAGCGGTTTCACTCTGGTCAGCTGTTGCACTTTGGCCAGCGGCGCTCTGATCATCCGTCGCGCTCTGCGCACCTGCAGACGCACTTGGATCGCTGGTAGTTCCGGTCTGCGGTGCCGCGCCAGCCTGCGCCATCTCGGTTGTGCTTGAACTGGTGCTGGTATCCGGACTGCTCATTGAGCTGCTCGGGGCTGCTGCGGAAGCCGAACCGGGGCTTGCCGAAGCCGACTCGCTCGGCATGCTCGAACTCGCCGTAGTGCCAGCTCCAGCGCTGCTCGCTGCACTCTGATCGGTAGCAGTCATGCTGCCCGAAGCGACTTCAGTGCCGCTTGCCGTGTTACCAGCTCTGGCGCTCGAAGCGGCGCCAGGATCTGCACCGGCCAAGTCCCTATTGCCTTCCGTCGGATTTGAACTGCTGGACATGTCAGCAGTCGGCGGAGGCGTCGTAGTAGACGGCGCGTGCGGGTCCGTTGGAGACGTCGACGTTGCCGGTGTCTGGCTGCTCACCGGAGGTGTCGTCTGCGCCGGACTGGTGGTGCTTCCTACAGCACCGCTGGTGCTTTCATTTCCAGTGGTCGATGGCTGAGACGAAGTGGCCGCTCCGGCAGTTCCCGCCGTGCCTGTGGCCGACTGCGACTCACCAGTGGCAGAACCGGTCATGCCAGCCGAGGGGTTAGATGAACCGCCACTCTGGCACTGATCCGCAATTTTCTGGACATTGCTGACCGTCAGCGACTTTCCTGCCCCAGCAGTGCTAGTGCTGCCAGTCGTGCCGGCCGTAGCGCTCGCAGAAGCGCTGCCGCTGGGGGTACCAGTAACCGCGACTTCGTGGCCCACGTGGCTGCTAAGGTCTGTAGAGCCTGCCTGCAACTGCCAGGCCTGCCCTGATTGGTCTGTAAGTGTGAAACTCCCACTCGAGCCGCTCAAACAGCCCTGAATCGTCTGACTCGACATGTCGCTTGTTGTGCTCTGTGAAGTCTGTGATCCAGTCTGACTCTCCTGACTCTGCGAACTGGTGCCAGCCGTCCCGGAACTCTGGGTGGCACTGCTCTGGTCGGGATTTGTTGAGCTGCTCGAACCTGACGATGACTGTGCGACGGCAATGGCAGCCGCCAACATCAGTATCGCGGTAAGCAAAACAGCTTTCTTCATCTGCAACTCCTCTAAGTTTCTGTAAGTTTCTGCCCTTGGGCGTCGGTTTGCGTCTAGGGTATTTAGAAGTTAGTAAACCACTGTGGGTTTGCCCTGTGTCAATTCCGAGTACCTTGAGGCATGTTCCGCTACAATCGTCGGAGTTGCGGATTATGGTCAGGCGAGGACAAGAGTTGGGCATTACCGACGAAATCTGGATGGAGGAGGCACTACGGGAGGCGCAATTCGCCGAGGCCGCCGGAGAAGTTCCAGTGGGTGCCGTCCTCGTCTATGAAGGCCGAATCGTCGCACGCGGCCGAAACCGCAATCTCACCGACAACGATCCAACTGCGCACGCCGAAATCGTGGCACTCCGGGAAGCCGCGCGGGTGATGAAGAATCACCGTCTGTTAGGGTGCGACTTTTACGTCACCCTCGAACCGTGCGCCATGTGTGCAGGGGCCATAACGCACGCTCGCATACGCCGCCTGGTGTACGGTGCGGACGACCCCAAGGCTGGCGCCATCGGCAGTGTCATGCAGGTGCTCAATCACCCGGCATCAAATCACTCGGTTCAAGTCACGTCCGGAGTTTTGGCCGGCCGCTGTATGGATGTACTTCAGGCATTCTTTCGCGCGAAACGAAGCCGATCTGGCGAATGAGAGTTTTCGAGGACCCTCGCGTCCCGATCTAGACAGTCGCAGCACGACCTTCGTCAGCACTCGCCGCCGCAGACATCCGGCGATACTCGTCTCCTGCCGCATCCGGAAGGAGCACGAAGAGTGTGTATATTCCAAGCGCAGTCCCGAACGGCGGGTGAATGATCGCCAGGAACGCCATTACCAGTGCCAGAGTACGGCCCCAAGGCCGCAGCTTCAGCAGGCCCCATCCAGTCACGAAGCTGATCAGCGTTGCCAATACGAAGCCGATGGCCAGTGCTCCGAATAAAAACGGAGCGGCCACGCGCGCCGGTCCTTCTAGATTAGGGATAGGGCCGCTAACAATACCCGCAAGCGCGAACATAACGAATGCAGGAATGACCCAGAAGAACGCCACCACGAACCAGAAGATCGCAAGCAGGTGTGCATGTTCGGCAACGCGGGTGCGTGCCTTCACGGCGGCGCGTACGCCGATGATGCTGCTGCCGCATTTTGGACATACCGCTTGCTCACACGTGACGGGCGAACCACAACTGTTGCAGTACATCGCTAGCCTCCGGAGTCCTGGTCGTTCGAACGAAGATCCTAGCCGTAGCTACGTCTGCATCCCGAAAGAAGTTCCATCGAAGTTGCCCAGTGCCCGCCCACTAACTCGGCACCACTCCCTTGCACTCGTACTGGATCGCTGGCTTGTTCTCTCCGAAACAGGGCTGCGCAACGAAAACCGCATCTGGTATTATGAATTCGAAGACCAGCATTGCCGCGCGCGGAGAGGTGCGTGAGTGGTTGAAACGAGCCGCCTCGAAAGCGGCCATACCTTGACGGGTATCGGGGGTTCGAATCCCTCCCTCTCCGCCATCAACTTTCCGGTCAAGCTCATCTCTTCTGGCCATCTGCCATTCTCAATCCGCTAAACATTCAGCCCGATAGACCTCATCAATTCCAGGCCGTTGCTTTTCGTCACTACCCCCTCCCGCAGCTTGTAATCGAATTGGATCTTGCCGTTCTCGAGTTCATCCTGGAAATGTACGTTGCGAAGGTGCTCGCCGATGGAACTCCCAATTTCGGTCAGCGCAAGATCGTGAGTAGTGATAAGTCCGATCGCTCCGCGCTCAACTAGCGCCCGGACCACGCCCTCCGCTCCGATCCGCCGGTCGTGGGAGTTTGTTCCCTGAAGCATTTCGTCGATGAGGTAAAGCACCGGCAACTCCCCGCCAGTGAGATCAAGAATGTTCCGCAACCGTGTTATCTCCGCGTAAAAACGAGAACTGCCTTCCTGCAGCGAGTCGTTGATACGAATACTTGCCCCAACCTGTAAAGGCGTCATCCGCAACCGCCGAGCACGTACAGGCGCGCCCGCCATCGCCATAACGCTTGCGATGCCAACGGCCCTGAGCAGCGTACTCTTGCCGCTCATATTCGAACCGCTGACCAGCAAAGTCCTGACCTCGCCACATATTTTCGGCGAGTTGAGTACGCATTTGGCGGCTGGAATCAGCGGGTGTCCGAGGTGCTCGGCTTCGAAGCAGGCAGCGCCGCTCACAAATTCCGGAAACACATCCTGATCGTGCTCGTAGGTGTAGGCGGCTAGCGACAGGAGCGCTTCGAATTCGCCGACAGCATCGAGCCAGCTACGAACTGCCGCTCCGTGCTCGCGCTGCCATGACTCGACTGCAAACATCACCTGAACGGAATACATCAACGGTACGTCCAAAACGCGCAGCACGAGGTTATCGCGGGACATGACCAGATCGACAATACCGCGCAAGCGGGAGATAGCCCGGGAAGCCGGTGAATGGTGAGATTCAAGTTTTTCTTTCAAACGTCGCAGCAGCGCGCTTTCAACCGGCTCTCTCTCGATTCGTGCCAGCACTGCTGAGAGTAAGTCGAGATCATGGAAAGCGTGTTCCGCAGCGTGCGTGACGACCTCCACGCGCTTCCGGAATCGAAATGCGATGTACGCCTCTGTCAGGAATACGATAAGCAACGGGGTGGCTACCCCGGAGATCCACCAGAACACCGCCGCCCCCACAAACGCCACTGCCAGCACACCCGCCGCGATTCGCAACCAGCGCTGCGCCGGTGCGACGGGAGCCTCCGCCCACTCCAAAAGCTCAGCCGGGTGTACACCAACGCTCGCATCTTCGCCCAATATGGCGATATCTTCCCGCAGGTCGAGCCTCGGGCTAAGTTCCGCGAGGGCTTCGTGACGCTGGAGGACTTCCTGAGTGCTCGCGGGCTCACCTAGCCACCGCGCAAGTGTTGCCGAACCCATGCGCGTCCGCGCCGTCGAGAGCAATTCAAAAACACTGCCGTGCCCGAACAGGTCCAGGTCAGACGCGTAGACATGATGCGGGTCGTTGAAAGCGTCCCCTGAATCGCCCGTGCCTGCCCATCGGTCCTCGATTCGCGCGATGCCGTTCGCGTACACCATCGCGGCACGCTGCGCCCGACTGCGCGCGCGCAGTGCCCTCGAGTGCGCAAAGGCCAGCGCTGCGAAAGCGGCGAGCGGAGCCGCCAGCCACCACTCCGACAAGGTGTGACGGCCGAAGATAAAACAAGCGAGAATTGCCGCTGCGATTGCGACCGCTAACCGAAAGTTGCCAAACCGGAGGTGGAGACGATCCAATTGCGCGACGCGTGACTCACGGTCGCGCAGACACTGGCGGTATTCGTTCAACGCTTGCACGCTGTGAATGTACCAGAGTGACCCCTGCTTCTGTCATTCGCCTCCAGATGGCGCCGGACGGAAATGCGGAGTGTTAGCGTTCGAGATATTTCGGCGGGAGCGGGTATTGTGCTGATTCTCCGTGCCAAAGAATATGCATGACCCACCAGCGCTCACCATCGTGGACCAGTTGTATGGAGTTGATTCCTCTTGCAAAAGGCTTCTGGCCCGGGGCGCTACGGGATTCGTACGTGCTCCATACGTGAGCGATGTTGCCAAACTGCTCCGTGCGACGTGACACTTCGGTTTCGAAGAAGCCCTCCTTCAGCATGAATGGCTCGGAGCGCTGTATGTACTCCTCAACCGTAAGTACGTGGCGACCGGAATTCGCGGAGGGCTTGGCAGGCGTGGGAATCAGACGGGCCTCAGGTAGAAACAACGACCGGAATCGGTTCCAGTCTCGCTTTTGTCCCGCCGGGCCGGAGATTACCTCATAGACAGCCGAAATGATGCCATCGACAGTCTTTACGTCACGTTGGGACGCCTGCGGGACAGCGGCAGTTCCCTGCTGTGGAGGCGCGCCGGACGGACTCTGCGCCACCATCACTGAGCCTAAAACCAGCACAACCAGTGTTCCTGCGACCTTCGTAGCAGATGCCTTCACCCGCTCCTCCTTGAGCTGCCCGCTTGCCTGCCTGATACTCACGCCACAAAGTATTTCGCTGCTGGGTGATGCACAACAATAGCAGAGGTGCTCTGTTCCGGCTCAAGGAGGAACCCGGTGGTCAAACGAACCCCGATGGCTTCCTCCGGATGAAGCAGCGCGAACAGCTTCGTCTGGTCCTCAAGGTTGGGACAGGCAGGGTAACCGAACGAATATCTCGCACCTCGATATTTCTGGTGAAAGAGATCACTGATGCGGGCGGCATCGTCACCGGCAATGCCGAGATCGCTTCTCATCTTTTTGTGCCAGTACTCGGCCAGTGCCTCGGCTGTTTCGACGCTCAGACCATGCAAATAGAGGTATTCGGCGTAGTTCCCCTCATCAAACAGCCGTTTCGTCTCCTGCGAGGCCTTGTCGCCGATCGTCACCAGCGATAGTCCAATTACGTCCAGTCTGCCCAATGATCTTGGCGCGAAGAAGTCGGCAATGCAGAGCTTTCGACCTTCACGCTGGCGGGGGAATGTGAACCGTTGCAATTCGCGGCCATGATCGAGCGCGTCGTAAACGACAACATCGTTCCCCTCGCTCTGACATGGGAAGTAGCCGTACACAACCTTTGGTTCGAACAAGCCAGACGTGGCTATCCTGTCCTCGAGTTCGAACAACAGGGGTCGGAACTTCTCCTCAACCGCCTTGACGTACTGCTCCTGCGAAGCTGTCTTAAGCTGCCACTGGTTCTTGAACAGTGCGGTTTCGTTGATGTATGGGAATACATCCCGTACGTCGATGCTTTTTTCCACCCGGACACCATAAAACGGTGCACTCGGGATGTTCGGCGCATCGTTCACCACCGCGCTACGCTCGGTCGAGACTTCACTTATCTCAGCCGCTGCCGTTGCTGCCGCCGCCTTGGCAAACTCCTTGACCACGCTACCTTCAGCCAGTCGTCCCTCACGGCGGCCATCCTGCGAGACAAGGTCTTCCATTACGTGCAGTCCGCCGAATGCGTCGTCGGCGTAGAACACCCCGCCCTTGTATTCCCTGCGCAGGTCATCCTCAACGTACTTGCGGGTAAGTGCCGCGCCACCGCAGATAACCGGGAACTTCAGCCCCTGCCGCTCAAGGTCCTGCACCACGTATTTCATCTCTAGCGTGGACTTCACCAGCAATCCGCTAAGTCCGATCGCGTTTGCCTTGTGCTGGATGGCGGCGCTTAGAATGGCATCGGATGGTTGCTTGATTCCCAGGTTCACAACCTTGTAGCCGTTATTACTCAGGATGATGTCCACGAGATTCTTGCCGATGTCGTGCACATCGCCTTTAACAGTCGCGAGAACGATAGTGCCTTTCTTCGAATCTCCCGAACGTTTCTCCATCTTTGGCTCAAGATAAGCCACCGCCTGTTTCATTACAGAAGCTGAATCAAGCACCGACGGAAGTTGCATCTTTCGCGAGCCAAACAAATCGCCAACGGTCTTCATTCCATCAAGCAAGACGTTGTTGATCAGGTCCAGGGGCGTGTACGTTGTCAGCGCGTCTTCCAGCAGTTCTTCCAGGCTCCGCCGATTAGCTCCCGTCCCAACCGCTTTTTCGCCGCGGATGATCGCATACTTCAGCTTATCCTCGATTGGCAGTTCGGCGATTTCCGGCTCGGGAGCTTCCGCCTTCTTGTCCATGCCCGCGAAGTGGGCCATGTAGATCTGCAATGGGTCGCCCGCGCTCGTGTCGGCATAGATCAGCCGTCGCGCCAGTTCAACCTCGACCTCGGGAATTTTGTACAGCGGATAAACCTTAGAGTAATTGACAATCGCCATGTCGAGGCCGTTGTTGACTGCCTCATGCATGAAGACGCTGTTCAGCACTCGTCGCGGATATACCGACAAACCGAACGAAATGTTGCTGACGCCAAGAATCGTCGTGACGTCAGGCAGTTCGTCCTTGATGCGCTTAGCAGCTTTCAGCGTCTCAATGCCCGCGGTGCGGTAGTCCTCCTGCCCTGTGGAAATGGGCAACGTGAGCGCATCGAAAATCAGATCAACCGGACGTATGCCGTACTTCTCTGTTGCAAGTTTGAAGATCCGCCTGGCGATGGCGACCTTTTTGTCTGCCGTGAGCGCCATGCCTTCTTCATCGATCGTCAGGCAGATGACAGCAGCGCCGTACTTCTTCGCCATCGGCAACACACGAGAGGTGCGCTTTTCGCCGTCCTCCAGATTGATCGAGTTGATGATGGCTTTACCGGGAATGCGCTTCAGCGCCTCCTCGATCACGTCGGCTTCGGTCGAGTCCACCAGCACCGGCGCTGGCACGCGAGTCGCAATCTTCTCCAGCACCCCGCTCATGTACGCTTTCTCGTCCTCACCCACGACTGCGCAACAGAGGTCGAGCATGTGGGAACCTTCATCCGACAACTTCTTCGCAAGCGCGAGGATCTCGTCATACTGGCCACCCCGCACCATGTTGCGGAAGCGCTCAAGCCGTGTGGTCGTATTCATTTCTTCGGCCACAATAAGAGGCTTCGGATCAAGATCCAGCGGAACCGATGTGTAGGCGCTTGCAGCGGCCCCGACCGGTTTCACGCTGCGCGCTTTCGGGGTCAGATTTCGGCAGGCATCCGCGATGGCCTTGATGTGCCCCGGGTTCGTACCGCAACAGCCGCCAACAACAGAAACGCCGTAATCCAGGATGAAATGTTTGTGGTAGTCCGCGAGTTCCTGCGGCGTGAGTTTGTAAACTGCGTGGCCGCCCTCGTTCTGGGGCAAACCCGCGTTCGGCAGAACAGAGATGAACTTGCTCGAGTTGTCACTCAAGTACCGGACGGCATCGTTCATCTCTCGCGGTCCGGTCGCGCAATTCATCCCGATGATGTCGATGTCGAACGGTTCAAGACTTGTCAGTGCCGCTCCGATTTCTGTCCCAAGCAACATCGTGCCGGTCGCTTCAAGCGTCACCTGCACTTGCACGGGAATGCGCTTGCGCACATTCTGCATTGCTTCAAAGACGGCCACCACCCCCGCTTTGGCCTGCAGAATGTCCTGACACGTCTCAACCAGCAGCACGTCGACGCCGCCGCGAATCAGCGCTTCGGCCTGCTCAACGTACGCTGTGACCATGTCGTCGAAGCTAATATGCCCGAGCGATGGCAGTTTTGTCGTCGGCCCGATCGATCCGGCCACGAACCGTGGCTTCCCCGGTGTCGAGAACTGCTCCGCGACTTCGCGAGCCAACCTCGCAGCAGCCTCATTGATCTCGGCAACTTTGGATTCAAGCTGATATTCGCCAAGTACGATGCGCGCGCCGCCGAACGTATTCGTCTCAACGACGTCCGCGCCAGCCGTAAAGTATGCGGCATGAATATCCCGGATGACGTCCGGTCGGCTGAGGTTTAGAAGTTCGTTGCAGCCCTCTTTACCCCAGAAATCGTCGATGCTGGGCTGGCGTTGTTGAATCTGCGTGCCCATCGCGCCGTCATAGATGACGACGCGGTCTCTTACCGCATTCAGATATGCGTTCATTCAGCTAACTGTCCCGATAGACCCGCGTATTTGGCCGACGAAAGCAGGTCAGGATTAATCTTATAGGATGTGAGCTTCACCCGAGACGATGTACTGACCGAAGTGTCTGGCTGCCATCGACATAGAGCACCCGTCACCCCGCTCTCCCCTGCCACACTAACGCACATACGACGTCGCATGCGGTTCGAGTCGCCCCACCTTGTTGACCTGGGCGTCGCGGCTCCCGCGACGGGGCTTGGGCGTACACGAAAGGGACACGGCATTGCCGTGTCCCTTGGCCCTTGTCCGTTTAGGCTTCTCTATTTCGAAAACGTCGTGACCACTTGGCTCACTACCGGCAAGGACAGAGCCTTCGTCGCGGCCTCAATGAACATATTCGGGAATACGCCGATAACAATGGTCCCCGCTGCGGTGATCGCCAGCGTTGCCGCCAATCCCGGGCTCGTTGTGACTGGCTCGGTGTCGGTGGCTTTCTTAATGATCATCGCATTGGCGATGCGCAGGTAGTAATACAGGCCCAGAACCGAATACAGGATTCCGACTGCGGCCAGAACGTAGTTCCCGCTTTCAATAAGCGACAGGAAGATGAAGTACTTGCCCCAGAAGCCCGCTAGCGGCGGAATGCCCGCCAGAGATAGCAGGAAGCACAGCATCAGAATGGCCTGCGTTGGCGCCTTGGTGATCAAACCTGCAATATCGTCCAGTTCGTCGCCGATGATCTCGCGACGACGCAGCGACGTGATCACCGCGAACGCCCCGAGATTCATGAACGTGTACACGAGCAGGTAAAACATGATTCCCTTGACGCCGGTCGCACTCGCTCCTCCAGTTTGCGGATTGCTTGCGACCAGGCCGAGAAGCATGAAGCCCACATGCGATATAGAAGAGTAAGCGAGCAGGCGCTTTAGATTGTTCTGCGTGAGGGCCGCGAGGTTGCCGCCCGTCAGCGTCAGAATTGCCACAAAGGTCAGCAGCGGGACGTAAATGGGGCGCATCGCCGGCAGTCCCCACAGGAATATGCGAAGCAACATGGCCCATCCCGCGGCCTTCACTGCCACGGACATGAATCCGGTCACGCTGGTTGGCGCACCTTCATAAGCATCCGGTGCCCACTGGTGGAACGGAACCGCTGCGATTTTGAAGAGCAGGCCAACTGACGTCGTTAACATCGCGAAGATCGCAATTGGATCGTTCGGATGCGTAGCCATGTGCTCCTGTAGCCGAGCTGAGATCTGCAGAAGGTTCGTGCTGCCGGTCAGGCCATAAAACAGAGACAGGCCGTAGGCGAAGATGCCCGACGAGAACGCACCTAGAAGCAGGTACTTCAACGCAGCTTCGTTCGACCGGCGATCGCGACGCAGAAAACCCACCAATACGTACGTCGAGATAGCCATCAGTTCCAGACCGATGAACAGCATGACCAAGTCGAAGCCACTTGCCATGGCCATCATGCCGATTACCGAGAACAGAATCAGCGCATAGAACTCGCCGTGATCTTCTTGCTCGATCTCAAGATACTTGATCGACATCAGTACCGCGATCGCCGCGCCCGCGATAAAGAGGTAGTAGAAGTAGACCGAAAATGAATCCACAGTCATCGACTGGAGATACCCGAACCGGCCTACAACCGACCTCTCCTGAAGGAAGCGGAAATCCCAGATGCTGAAGCCTTGAACCTTCAGGACCGCAGCCGCTGAAAATCCCAGCCCGATCAGCGCGGTCCATGCGTTGGCGCGCTTCCATTCCTTCGGCAACCCAAGATCGATCAGCAGGATCCCCAGGCCGAACACCGCGAGCATGATCATCGGCAGTGCCAGCGTGTAATCCGTGCTGGTGAAGAAATTGACTATGTGCGTCGGCACGATTGCTATCCCTCTAAGGGTCCAAACTTGCTTTGGGTGCCCCACTTACGTGGGGTGCCCATCCTAAACGCCTCTTCTGCGCTTACTGTGGGTCTTCGCTGCGGGCATTTCGCCCGCAGCCCAGTCCATGCTCTAATGCGCGGTCACCGCAGCCAGTGGCGTCCCATGCTTCTGTTCCGACTTCTGAGCCGCCGGAGCCTTCTTCTGCTCCTTTGCTGGCTCAGCCGCTGGCTTTACTTCCGGAGTTGCAGTCTCTTGCTTTGCAGATTCGGCAACCGGTTCAGCGGCTTTAGGGGCGGCCGCCTCCACCGCGCCCGGAGCAGCATTCAACGGGTAGTCCGGACGCGCCGTCGCAACAATCTGCCTCACCGGCTGGTCCAGTATCTGGAAGAACGGCTTCGGATACAAACCGATCCACAGAGCCAGAACGATGAGCGGAACGAACGTTGCGATCTCGCGACCACTCAGGTCGTTCAGCTTTTCGTTCTTGGGATTGGTAACAGGCCCAAAGTACACACGCTGGTAAAGCCAGAGCAGGTATGCGGCGGCCAACACGACTCCCGGCACAGCCCAAGCTGCCCACGCCTTGTTTTCCATAAACGTGCCCTGCAGGATCGTGAACTCGCCCACGAATCCGTTCAGCAGAGGTAGGCCCATCGAACTCATGAACATGATCAGCGTGATCGTCGCGTAGACCGGCATCACCGTGCTGATTCCGCCGTACTCCGCAATCTCTCGTGTGTGGCGACGTTCGTACAGAATGCCGACGATCAAGAAGAGTGCGCCGGTCGAGATACCGTGATTGATTTGCTGCAGAACCGAACCGCTCAGGCCCGCCGGGTTGAGCGCGAACAGACCGAGCGTGCAGAAGCCCAGGTGGCTAACGGACGAGTAAGCCACTAGCTTCTTCATGTCCTTCTGCATCAGCGAAACCAGCCCGCCATAGATGATGCCAATGATCGATAGTGCAATGATCCAGCCGCGCACCTTCGAGTCCATCGCCACGGTTGGGAAGAACGGGATCGAGAAGCGGATAAATCCATACGTTCCCATTTTCAGCAGGACGCCCGCCAGGATCACAGAACCTGCCGTCGGCGCTTCCACGTGAGCATCCGGCAGCCAGGTATGGAACGGGAACATCGGCACCTTGATCGCGAACCCAAGGAAGAACGCCAGGAACAGCCAGAAGGCGTACTGTGCCGGAACCTGCGGAGCCGTCTTGTACAACGCGTCGAGGCTGAACGTGTACACGCCCGTGACGTTGTGGTTATGGAAGTACAGGAACAGGATGCCGAGCAGCATCAGCACCGATCCGGCCAGCGTGTACAGGAAGAACTTGATCGCGGCGTACAGTTTGCGCGGTCCGCCCCAGATTCCAATCAGCAGATACATCGGAACGAGCATCGCTTCCCAGAACACGAAGAACAGGAACAGGTCCAGCGCCATGAAGACGCCGAGCATGCCCGTCTGCAGCAGCAGGAACCACGCGTAGTATTCCTTCACGCGGTCCTGTATCGCGTTCCATGACGACAGGATCGAGATGAACCCGAGCAGCGTCGTCAGCATGATCAGCAGGAACGAGATGCCGTCGATGCCGATGTAATACCCCGCACCGATCGTCGGGATCCAGTTGTTCGGCGCGCCTTCGACAAATTTCCAGCCCGCATCGAAGCGCTTTTCCCAGAACCACGGCACCAGCGGCAGCGAGACGACGAATCCAAGGCCGGCGAAGATGTTCGCAAGCCAACGGATAGCGTCCTTTTTCTCCTTCGGCACAAGAAGCAGAAGAAGCGCGCCCACCAAGGGCGTGAACAGAATAATGGAGAGTATGTGGTTATACATTTAGCTCGTCCGTTGCACAGTCATTGCTGTGCGCCAAATCGTTAATCGATGGTGGCCCACACAAGCTTCCTTTGCTTGTGTGGGAACTGAGACTATCTTCCCAGTCTCACCACGAAATAAATCCCAAGACTTACCAGTCCGCCGACCATGACCAGCGCGTACCACTGAACCAGGCCCCACTGCACAAGTCGAACCGGGTACGACAAACCGCGCGCAACGAACGCCGGTCCGTTTACGCCGACACCGTCGATGATCCACTTGTCCCACCACGAACTGACCCTGCCGAAGGCCCGCGTCATCCAGCCGGCGCCGTTAACGCCCCCGTCTATGACGTTAGCGTCGAAAGCCCACAACGCTTCACCTGCGCCCATTGCACCAAGCCTTACGTTGCCAGCGATCTTGCGCCGCCCCGTGAACAAGTAGTCGTAGCCCTCATCCACGTAGTACTTATTGAGCAGCGTCTGGTACACGAACGGCGACACGGCGTTGATGGGTTCGGTGTAGCCTTTCTCTGCCTTCTTGTATGCACGACCCGCCGCGAACAGGCCCAGAGCCGCCGCACCGACCGAAGCGATCATCAGCACGTACTCGACCGGGTTCGCGTGCTCCGAATGCTCCGCGGGAGCCGCTGTCGCGTGCGCCGCCTGCTCGCCTCCAGCCGCGGCGTGAGTGGCAGGAGCGTGCGACTCAGCTATAAACACTGGCTCAAGGAACCGATGGAACATGTTCGACCCGCCAAGTGCGTGCGGCACGCCCAGAAATCCAGCGAAGATCGAGCAGAACGCCAAGACCATCAACGGCACAGTCATCGACTTCGGCGACTCGTGCACGTGGTGCTCAACCTCATGGCTCATCCGCTTCGGGCTCCAGAAGGTCAGGTACATCAGGCGGAACATGTAAAACGACGTCATAAGTGCAGTCGCAAAGCCTAATCCCCACAGCACGCGGAACGCTCCGCCCTGCGTTGACCACGCCTGCCACAGGATTTCGTCTTTCGAGAAGAACCCAGCCAGCGGCGGAAATCCAGCAATTGCGATCGTGCCGATCAACATGGTCTTAGCGGTGGTTGGAATCTTCTTCCACAATCCGCCCATGTTGCGCATGTCCTGCTCGCCGCTCATGGCGTGGATCACCGATCCGGATCCAAGGAACAGCAGTGCTTTGAAGAATGCGTGCGTGAACACATGGAAAACGCCGGCCGCAAACGCCCCGATGCCGAGCGCCAGGAACATGTATCCAAGCTGCGAGACGGTGGAGTACGCCAGCACGCGCTTGATGTCGTTCTGAACCAACCCGATTGAAGCCGCGAACAGAGCCGTCAGACAGCCTACGATTGCGACGACCGTCATGGAGATTGGCGTCAGCGTGAACAGCGCATTCGAACGCGCCACCATGTAAACGCCTGCCGTCACCATTGTCGCTGCGTGGATCAGGGCGGAAACTGGCGTTGGGCCTTCCATCGCATCCGGCAGCCACACATAAAGAGGAAGCTGTGCGGACTTGCCGCAAGCACCAACGAACAGCATCAGCGTCGCGAACGTCAGGATGCCGAACGTGTGCTCAACCGGGAAAATTCCACTGCGCGCCATCTCCGTAACGGCCGTGAATTTCACTGTCCCGAACAACCAGAAGATCGTGAAGGTGCCGAGCAGCACGCCAGCATCACCAACACGGTTCGTGATGAATGCTTTGTTCGCGGCGGTCGAAGCTGAGTGTCTGAGGAAGTAGAACCCGATTAGCAGGTACGAGCACAGGCCCACGCCTTCCCACCCGACGAACATCATCACGTAGTTATTGCCGAGAATGAGCGTCAGCATGGAGAACATGAAAAGGTTCAGGTAGCCGAAGAATCGGTAATACCCTCCCTCATGCGCCATGTACCCCATCGAGTAAATATGGATCAACATGCCGACGCCGGTCACAAACAGCAGCCATATGCTCGACAGCGGATCCAGCAGGAATCCTGCCTCGATGTTGAATGAAGCTGCCGCTCCCGTATGCGTCGTGTAAGTGATCGCGTGTTCTGCATCGCCGGTGCCGAGCCAGGTGTAGACCACTTTTTCAAAAGGCTGCCCCGGGTGCTGAGCCGTCCACGTGTGCGTGTACTCCCAGACGCACCCGACCGCCATGATGAACGCGAGCACAACCGCGCCGACGCAGATGCCGTTTACCCACTCGTGACGTTCGTGAACATGGGGCGCATCGTGTGAACCCGCTGGACCGTGTGCCGCGTGCACATCATGCGCCGTATCCGCTGGGCTCGGCCCGTGCGGATCGGCTTCGTGCCCATGCGCCTCTGCATAACGCGGCCTCGGCGCTATGCCGCTCAGTTTGCGGCCAAACAAGAACATCATGGCCGCGCCGAACGCGGGTAACAGCGGAATGATCCAGATCTTGTCTAAGAAGAACATGTATTAGCTCTCAGCCGTCAGCATTCAGCTTCAGCTTGCTTCATTAACCCAGAAACGTTGTCATCCCGAGGGCGCCCTTCTTTTGGCGAACCCGAGGGACCAATGCCGCCGCGAAGCGGCATCCTTTTACCACTTCAGCAGGTCGATCTCATCCACATTGACCGTCTCCTTGTTACGGAAGAAGGCGATCAGAATGCCTAGTCCGACAGCAGCCTCGGCGGCAGCATCGGTCATCACGAAGATCGAGAAAACCTGCCCGTGCAGTCCGTACAATTGCGAGAACGCGACCAAATTGAGGTTCACCGCGTTCAGGATCAACTCGATCGACATCAGGATGATGACCACGTTGCGGCGCGTCACCACGCCGATAGTGCCGATAATGAACAGCGCTGCGGCAACAACCAGGTAATAAACGGTCGGTATCGGCATGGTCAGATCCTCTTCTTCGCCATAACTACCGCGCCCACGATCGCCACCAGCAACAGCAGCGACGCGATTTCAAACGGCAGCATGTAATTCTGATAGAGCCCGATCGCAATCTGCTGCACGTTGAGAGACTCCGGCAATTGCGCCACTCGGTCCGGGAACACCGACTTGCCCTTGACGTACACGTAAGCGACGAGAGCGGCCAGCGAAAGTGTCGCTAGGATTCCTACCACCCATTGCCGATTGAACTGCTCTTCCTTCAGGTTCCGTTCAAGGTTGACCAGCATGATCACGAACAGGAACAGCACCATAATGCCGCCCGCGTACAGAATGATCTGAACGCCGGCGACGAACGGCGCATACAACATGAGGTAGAGTCCAGCCAGCGAAAGCAGTGTAAAGATCAGCGAGATTGCGGAGTGCACTGGGTTCTTGCGCGTGATCACCATAATCGCGCTCACCAGGGCAATGCCCGAAAGCATGTAGAAGAAGAATCGCGGTGCGACCGGTTCCATGTCCGTCTGGAACAGGGCCAGCATCGGCAGCGCGTTCATCAGCATGGTCGCAAGTGGTGTCATTTCTCGTACACCGTCGGCTGAGTCCCCTTCTCCAGGGTCTCGCGGTCAAGAATGAAGTGATTGCGGTCGTAGGTAGCGAACTCGTAGTCCTGGCTGAGTTCCAGGGCGTCCGTGGAACAAGCTTCTTCACACAGCCCGCAGAACATGCAGCGGCTCACGTCCACCGTCCACGAAATCAGTTCTTTCCTCTTCGTGGTCGGATTGCGTTCGCTTTTCACCACGATCAGGTGTTCCGGGCATGCTATCGCACACAGGTCGCACGCGATGCACAGCGTCTGCGCGTTGTCCGGGTTCACGTTCAGGCGCGGCAGCCCACGGTAGCGCTCGGCGATCTCTGGGCGCTGCATCGGATACTGCTCGGTCTGGATCTCTTTAGGGTGCTGGTACTTGAACGTTACCGACAGCCCTTTCAGCAAATCCACAAGAAGAACTTTGCGAAGCAACGGAGCCAGGCTCACCGCAACACCCCCACGACAGCGGTCAGGATCAGAACGCCCAGTGCGGTCGGCAACAGCACCTTCCAACCCACCTTCATGAGTTGGTCAAACCGGTAACGCGGCCACGTTGCGCGATACCAGATGTACAGGTACATGAAGATCGCGACCTTGATCATGAACCAGTAGATGTCGAAGATCCGCACGCGCACGGCCGGGATCAGGAACACCAAGCCAATGAACCCGAGTAGCGCACCGAACACGGCCAGACCAGCCGTTTGAATCTTGAAGGCCGGGTGCTTGGGCATGCGCGCAACGTTGTAGAACGTCAGTCCCGCCAGGATCAGGAACGTGATGGCCGGGAACAGCGAGAAAATGAAGTCCCACGTCGGACCGGCCAGCCAGTTCGGGAACGGCCTCATCCAGCCGCCGAGCCACAAGGTAGTCGCCACCGAAGAGACAGCGATCATCGCCGCATACTCGCCCAACATAAAGAGCGACCAGCGGAATCCGCTGTACTCGGTGTGGAAGCCGGCCACGAGTTCCGACTCAGCTTCCGGCAGGTCGAACGGCGCGCGGTTCGTTTCCGCAACCATCGCAATCGCAAAGATCGCGAACGCGATCAATCCCAGCGGGAAGAATTTGAAGATAAACCAGGCGCCCTGCTCGTACTGCGCCAGAACAATTCCGATCATGCTCAGCGTTCCGACGCCAGTTTCATTCAGACTGGTCATCATGATGGCCGAAATGACCGTCAGCCCCATCGCAACTTCGTACGACACCATCTGCGCGCTCGAACGCAGAGAACCAAGCAGCGGATAGTGCGAGTTTGAGGCCCATCCCGCCAGCACGATGCCCAACACTTCCAGCGACGCCACGCCGAGAATGAACATGATTCCGATGTTCATGTCGGTCACCGCGTGCGTACGCCCAAACGGGATCACCGTGTACGTCGTGAACACCGCGACCAGCACGACGTAAGGCGCCATCCAGTAAGCCAGCTTATCCGCCTGCGCCGGCATGATGTCTTCCTTGGTCATCAGCTTGATCGCGTCTGCGAACGGCTGGAGCAGCCCGTGCGGGCCCACGCGCATGGGTCCCAAACGGATCTGGAAGTGTGCCAGCGCCTTGCGCTCGCCCCAGTTCATGATGATCACGCACAGCGAGATCATCGCGAAGATGACGAGGATGTAGATCGTAGCCCAGATGTAATTGCCAGCTTCGCCGGGCGTAACGGTCGAGTTCATGTAGCTGAGGAAGCTTTGCAGCATTAGCGGTCAACCTCGCCCAAAACGATGTCCAGGGTGCCGATCACGGCGACCACGTCGGCTACCAGTGCGCCGCGGCACATCTTGTCCAGCGCCTGCAGATTCACAAATGACGGCGGACGCACGCGCACTCGGTAGGGCCGCGTCGAACCGTCGCTCACGATGAAGTAGCCAAGCTCGCCTTTCGGCGCCTCGATGGAAACGTAAACCTCGCCTACCGGCGGCTTCAGCACCTTCGGAACTTTGGCCATGATCGGCCCTTCCGGGATACCTTCAATTGCCTGCCGCAGGATCTTCACTGATTGCCGCATTTCGGCGATGCGCACCAGGTATCGGTCGTATGTATCGCCGTTCGTGCCGACTGGAATTTCGAAGTCAAACTTTTCGTAGCCCGAGTAAGGCTGCGCCTTGCGCAAGTCCCACTTCACGCCCGCAGCGCGCAGCACCGGACCCGTGACGCCAAGCTCGATGCAGTCTTTCCCTTTCAGCACGCCGACGTTCTTGGTGCGGTCGATCCAGATGCGGTTCCCGGTGAGCAGCTCTTCGTATTCATCGATCTTTGGCTCAACGAAGTCGCAGAACTTCTTAACGTCCTTCTCGAAGCCCTCGTACGTCTCGTACTGACAGCCGCCAATGCGGAACGCGTGCGTCGTCAGGCGCGCACCACAGTACTTCTCGAAAATCTTCAGGATCTCTTCGCGATCGCGGAACGTGTAGAACAGCGGCGTGATGGCACCAACGTCCAGAACGTGGGTGCCCAGCCAAACATCGTGGCTGGCGATTCGCTGAAGTTCCGTAATGATGACGCGAATGTATTCTGCACGGGGCGGTGCCTGCACTCCGATCAATTTCTCTACTGCCAGGCAGTAGCCCAGACCGTTAGAGACCGCGGCAACGTAGTCCATGCGATCGACATACGGAGCGAACTGGGCATAGGTCCGGTGCTCGGCGATCTTCTCAACGCCCCGGTGCAGGTAGCCGATCACGCAATCCAGCCCAAGCACCTTCTCGCCGTCCAATTTCAGCACCACCCGAAGCACGCCGTGCGTCGACGGGTGCTGTGGTCCCATGTTCAGGACCAGTTCATTCGCGTCAAGGAATGTTCCGTCCTGACGCTGCACATCTGTTTCGTAAAAGCTCGAGTTGCTCATTGGCCACTCTCGATCCCGAGGTTCGCTTTCACCCACCCCGTGTCCTGCTTCAGGATGTCGTAGTCCTTGCGCAGCGGATAGCCGGTCCAGCCATCAGGCAGCAATATGCGGCGCAGGTCAGGGTGTCCCTCAAACTTGATTCCGAACATGTCGAAAGCTTCGCGCTCCAGCCAGTTCGCCGTCGGCCATATCCCTGAGGCGGTCGGCTGTGCCTTGCCATCGGCGATCTGCGTCTTTACGCGAACGCGCTCATTCCTTGTAAAGGAATACAGGACGTAAACCATGTCGAACTGCTTTTCGCGCTTCGGGTAGTGGACGGCAGTGATGTCGACGCAGTAGTCGAACTGCTCGTCGTCGCAGAGGTAACGAAGCACTTCCATGACGATCGACTCATCCACTACCAGGTAGTTCTGCCCCATGTAGGTGCTGGCTTCCTTGATGCCCGAGCCGTAACGCGCCTTGAAACGCGCAACCAGCTCTGACGCCCACGGCGTCGGCGCCGGACCGGCTGGCTTAGCCGGAGCTGCGGGTTTGGCCGCAGGCGCTCCGGGCGCGGCAGGTTTCGGCGCAGCCGGGGCAGCCGGTTTTGCGGCAGTTGGAGCCGCGGTCTTCGCAGCATCGGCAGCAGGCTTGGGCAACTCGGCAGGCTTCGCCGACGCACTCACCTCGACCGTCTTGGTTTCTTCCGCAGCCAGTTTTTGCTCATTCGGCTTCGGCGTGGACTGATCAGTCCCTTTTGTCTCTTCGGGCATGTCTGTGCCAGTCATACGGCCAGCTAGGCCAGCCTTGTTTGTTGTTCAGGAAAAACTTATGTTAGCTGCTCGATGACCCTGGAGAACGGGCTCCTATCACAGCTTGTTTGTGACGCGAGTCACCCTTCACTCACCCCAACAGCCTGCGTTTCAACTACTACAGAGAAGCTAGATCCACTCCAGCGCACCCTTTTTCCAGATCCAGATATAGCCCACGATCAGGATCCCCAGGAATACCGCCATCTCAACGAGGCCGAAAATGTGCAATGCCTTGAACTGCACCGCCCACGGGAAAAGGAAGATGGTTTCGACGTCGAACACCACGAACAGGATCGCGACGATATAAAAACGGATCGTGTACCGGCCGCGCGCACTGTCGTGCGGATCGACGCCGCACTCATACGGCATCAACTTCGTCTTGCTCGGGTTCGACGGCCGGATCAGTCTCGCAAATAGCAGCGTGATACCAATCAGGCCAAACACGACGGCCATGAAAATAAAGGCAGGTACGTAGTTCCGGGGCATAGCTCCTCACGGCGCACTTCAGCACCCCAACTGTGCTGTTCGGGAATACTGCAAAGTTTACTCCTCTTGTGGAGAACGATTCAATCATGCCATGCCAGAGTCACAGGATTTTGTGACCGGCATCACACCCGACCCCAATCATCCGATCATCCGCTCATGCGTTCATCCGTTCTCTCGTTATAATGTCCCTTAATCCACTCATCCAGAAAGAGTAAGCACTTGGCTCTCGACGAGAACATCTATCAGATCCGCCGCGAAAAACTGGCCAAAATCGAAGCCCTCGGACAGCGGGCCTATCCCCACGAGTACCGCTTCTCCCACACCATCCCGCAGATCCTGGCTGACTACACGCCCAAGACCGGCGAAGAACTCGAGGCCAACCACATCGACGTCCGCATCGCCGGACGCATCATGGCCATCCGCCTCATGGGCAAGGCGGGATTCGCGCATCTTCAGCAGGGCGGCCAGCGCCTCCAGATCTACGTCAAGAAAGACGAACTCGGCGAGCAGGGTTTCGAGCTCTGGAAGCTTCTCGACATCGGCGACCACATCGGAGTCGCCGGCTACCTGTTCCGCACACGCACCGGCGAACTCAGCGTCCACGTCAAGGAACTGACGTTCCTCTCAAAAGACCTGCTTCCCTTGCCCGAAAAGTGGCACGGCCTCACCGACGTCGAGACCCGCTACCGTCAACGCTATGTCGACCTGTTCATGAACCCCGAGGTCCGCGAGACCTTCGTCAAGCGCAGCAAGGTCGTCAGCGCTATGCGCCGGTTCTTCGAAGCCAAGGGCTTCATCGAAGTCGAAACGCCGATGATGCACCCCATCGCAGGCGGTGCAGCCGCGCGTCCGTTCGTCACGCACCACAACACGCTCGACGTCGACCTCTTCCTGCGCATCGCTCCCGAGCTTTACCTCAAGCGCCTCATCGTCGGCGGACTCGACCGCGTCTTCGAGATCAACCGCAACTTCCGCAACGAGGGCATCGACCGGATGCACAATCCGGAATTCACCATGCTCGAGTTCTACCAGGCCTACGCCAACTACAAAGACCTGATGGACCTCACGGAAGAGATGTTCCGCGCCGTCGCCCAGGAAGTGAACGGCTCAACCGTCGCTCCGTTCGACGGCCACCAGCTTGACTTCGGCAACTTCCAGCGCCTCACCATGCGTGAAGCCGTCATCAAGTACTGGCCCGACGCCGCCGCGCCCACGCCCGCCATGGACGACCTCCGCGACAAGACCGCCCTGAAGGCGGCCGTCGATCGCCTCAACAACGCCATCACCCACGGCCACGGCGAGGCCACCATCCCGCCCGCCGCTCGCCTAAACGGCGTAGGCCTGGAAGAGATCGAAAAAGTTAAGTACGAAGACGACATCGGCCGCACAATCGTCGCGCTCTTCGAATCCGTGGCCGAGCGCAAGCTCGTCCAGCCGACGATGATCTACGACTTCCCCAAGTCCGTCTCGCCGCTCTCCAAGAGCAAGCCCGACGAGCCGGACTGGGTCGAGCGCTTCGAAGTCTTCGTCGCCGGAATGGAGTTAGGCAACGCCTTCAGCGAACTCAACGACCCCGAAGACCAACTCGCCCGCTTCGAAGACCAGGTCCGCGCCCGCCAGCAGGGCGACGAAGAAGCCATGGCCGAAGTCGACTACGACTACGTCCGCGCCCTCTCCTACGGCATGCCCCCCACCGGAGGCATGGGCGTCGGCATCGACCGCCTCGTCATGCTCCTAACCGACTCCCGCACCATCCGCGACGTCCTCCTCTTCCCGCAGATGCGACCGGAGAAGAAGGAAGAAGGCGGCGAAGATCAAGCCAAAGGTCAGGAAGCGTAAGTAACCAAGACAAACACAAGGGTGCCCTATACAAGCTTATTTTGCTTGTGTGGGGCTTTTTGCGTCCCTCAAAGATGACGGTCGGGTGCCCCATCCTAAGCGCGGTTTTTACTCATGGAGATATTTTCAACGAGGTTTGACAGACCTAGTGCAACACTTTGACCCTAGCCGTGCAAAGAGCTAAGCTTCTCGGTCACAGGCTTGAACGAAGGCGACTCATGCGCAAACACTGGAACAGGCTCGCCCTACTTTGTGCTTTCATATGTGTCTTGTCCTGCACGGCAGCGGCGCAGCAACGACCGAAATTGAACTCCGCGGCTCCCGCGTTCACCCTCGACCTGGTTCAGGGGTCTGCTGACGGTCAAGTCACGCTTGAGTCACTTAAAGGAAAGGCTGTCGTGTTGGAGTTCTGGGCGACATGGTGCGCCGGGTGCGTAGCACAGATTGCCCACCTAAACTCCATCGCCGAGTCATTCAGGGATAGGCCGGTCCGTTTTGTATCCCTAACAGACGAAGACCGCGAGGTCGTGAACTGGTTCCTAAGCAAGCGACCGATTGCCGGGTGGGTTGCGCTGGATAAACACGGGCGAACGTTCCACGACTACGGCATCGTTGGAAGGCCACGAACTGTACTCATTGACTCGAATGGCATATATCGTGGCGAAATGCCTGCACAAGACCTCACGAGCGAAACGCTCGACGCGCTGCTGGCAGGCACGCTCCGGATACCGGAGCTTGCAGATAGTGCAACGCCCATGGTGGGAACGGAGGCGAATGCCCCGTCGCCGCTAGTCCGCGTATTGATACGTCCAGCAATGAGCGTCGAGCAGACGGGCATGTCGCCGGGTGCCATGCGCCAAAGCGATGACACATGGGAAGCATGGGGCATTGGTTTGAAGACTCTGGTCTCGTATTGTTTCGGCAGTCGAGAGACGAGAGTTGTATTGCCTGAGCACTACGACAAGCCGCTCTACGACCTCTTGTTTGTGCTGCCGAATGGAAACGACGAGAGCCGCCGTAGGATTCTTCAGCAAGCTATCGAAACGACATTTCGGGCGAAGGTTCGTCGTGAGACCCGCGAGACAGATGTTTATGTGCTCACAAAAGTAACGGGACGCGAGCCGCGACTGGTTAAGTCCGACCAGGGCAAATCGGTAGGGTGGGTCGCCCGGTTTGCCGAGCGCGTGCTGCTTCGACCTGTAGTCGATGAGAGTGGAGTAGCAGGCAGGTACAGTTTCGTCTGGGAGTCTGCGACGGAATTAGCGACCATCAATGCACAACTCAAGGACGCCCTTGGGCTTGAACTTGTTCCGGGGCGGCGTTCTATCGAAGTTCTGGTCTTTGAACCCAACGTTCAATGATTCGGCTGGTGCTCCACACAACGCGATTTTCGTTGTGTGGGCACCGAAATGTGCAAGTCTGACCTCTCCTAACCCAACCGAAGAAGCCGACATGAACGTCTCAGAGTTCACTGAAACATACGCGCGCAGGGCGGATGACGAACTGCTGGCCCTCTGGGCAGATCGCAGTACGCTGGTCCCGGAGGCAGTGATCGCTTTAGAGAGCGAACTGCGAAGACGCGAGCTCAACAAGCAGAATGCCTTCCGGATCAAGAAGCGACGCGACGCGCTCGCCGCGCGCGAGAAGAAAGGATTTCTGATTAACCAGGTCGCTGCCGCGAAATACGAGCGCAGTATGCGGCACTTCGTAGGATGGGAAGAACCCGAGTTCTACTCACCTTACAGCGGCCGGGACATTAGGAACACGTTCGCCTACATTCGTCACAAGTACAGGGTGTGGAAAGCTTTTCGCGATCACACGGGCCGCTGGCCGGTTTACTCGATTTGGTTTCATTTCCTGTCATGGATAGTCTTCGTTGCTCTCGTTGCAGCGGTATTCGTGTGGGTCGAGGCACATAGTTGGGGAGACGGCTGGAGCTTCGTGGCGATCGCGATCTGCATTTTGTCCCTGCTCGGAGCTCGTTCGCTAGGTGCGCGCCTGATGAGAAAACTGGATTGGAAAAGATGCGGCACGTATCCGCCGCCAGCATGCCGCAACTGACGTACGCTTCACGGCCCACCCTGGGTTGCCGGGTGCCCCATCCTGAGCGCCCGCTTTTGCGCTTAGGGTGGGGTAGTTCTACTCCGGATAGCTGAGCATCTGCGGCGACTTCAGATTGTGCCCCGCAAACTCCGTCATCCCGACCGGAGTCATGCCGCTCTGTTCGGCATGACGCAGCGGAGGGACCCTCATTTCGTCGCCCGATTCTCGCCGAGACCCGACTGCTAGCGCAGGCCCGAAGCTCTGATGAA
>DASPIK010000022.1:0-19435 GCA_035629075.1 Terriglobales bacterium
GCGCTCTCGGCCGTTCTATCGGCCTATATACGCCTCCTGCAGCTCGCATCGGCGTGGTACAGCGAACCTCACTCTCGACACTGAAGTCCTGTAAAAACACCGAACCCACCCCGAAAAAGGGTGGGTTCGTCAGCAGCCTGAAGCGCGGCCTTATGGGCCGCGCTTCTTGTTTGGAGCAGGCACTTTCGATGAAAAAGATCGAGCGTAAGCGCGAAGTTGCGGTATTCGAGAGCCAATACGGCACGCTGTACAACGACGAGATTCGTCATCCCAATGGCGGACCCGGCGAGTATGCCTGGTGGCGACCAGCGCACCGGGGTATCGCAGTGGTAGCGAGGCGGGGAGATCGGATCGGTCTCGTGGTTATGAATCGCTATCCGATTGGCCAAAGCTCAATCGAGATTCCGCGCGGCATGGTAGACGATGGCGAAACACTGGAGCAGGCCGCCAGCCGGGAGATGACCGAGGAACTCGGCGTACGTTCGTCATCCTGCACTGTGATTGGCCACTTGTTTGCGGATACCGGAATGATCGGCGCTCCCGTTCACATTGCGCTGGCCGAGGTCGAGGAGGAGCCAGTTGGCCTTGGCCGCGATCAGGAGGAACCGCTGGGAGCGGTCCTCTGGAAGTCACCACAGGAGCTTGCGGAACTGATCCAGCGTGGCGAATTGCGATGTGCCATTACCATTGCGGCACTTGCAATTGTGGCGAGCCGTGATAAGGGCCTGCGGCTGGGACGGAATTAGCACGTTACTTTCGTACAGGCCTCTGCTTCTTTCGTTAGTGGCGCGCTGGGTGGAGCAATGCTAGCATCCGGCCTCTTGCCGGATAGTGGAACCGGCATGCTCAGCACGCAGGAGCAGGAAATGGCCACGCTGGAAAGTCTTGTTATCAGCGCTCACGAGCGCGAAGCGGCGGAGAGAGCGTCCGACCTTCGCCAGCAAGCAGAACTCGATGCTATCCGCCGGGACCGAAACGTCAAGAAGGTGCGCGAGGTTGCGTGCCGCACTTTTTCGTCGGAGATACTTAAGCAGCTCAACCCGTCGTACGACGCAGGTACTCGCACTATCCGCCCGTCAATGCAACTTACGGTGAAGGGGACGAAGATTCGACTGAGCTGGCGCGAGTTTCTGTGGGCCGAACCGGGCCGTGAGGACTATCTCGAAGGCCGCAATGCGGACGGCACGCCCGTGCAGTTCAGTCCCGAGTTCGCCTTTAACGACGAGAAGCTGGCGGTTCTGATTGCCAGCTACAAAAAGCAGCGTAGCTGGTTGAGCTGGTTCATGCCGAACGCGTGACCTTACCTGCGGGAACGCGGAGTGTTAAGCTGCGAAGAAGCTTTCCTATACAATCCAAGGAGCTGCCGAGCATTCATTTAAGGCGAACTATGGATGCCTTGCCAGCCGCGATGGTAGTAACTTCGTACCAGCGCTGATCCTTATATGAGCTCACTTCGTTTGTACCCTCTGGTGTTCGGCGGCAGTGTGGCCGCCGCGGTCGTAGGAGCATATTGCTGGGCCCGCAGTCGTCGCAAGACCCCCGAGCAACGTGAACAGGAACGCCGCTTGCGCCTGAGCGCAACCGGCCGCATTACGGACGGGACCGTCATCGACTGTCGTGAGTACACGAACGACGGTCAGGCTACCGTTCAACTTCTGATTTATACGTACGATGTTGCTGGGGTGAGCTACGAATGCTCACAGGACATCACCTACCTGCGACAGTTGGTAGACCTGCACTCGTGCCAGATAGGCGCACCGGCCTCTATCAAATATGACCCGCAGAACCCTGGGAATTCGATTGTGATTTCGGAAGAGTGGACGGGACTTAGGCACTGAAGGAATTGGATTATTGAGCCATCGGGTCATTGCGTCATTGAATGTGCTGACGCATTGACATCCCGCGACCAATAGCCTCGTGAGTTTGTTCAATGAACCAGCGGGACCATGGCTCTTTTCTGTAACGAATTCTGCCCGCCTGCATCCTTTTAGGGTGAGAATTCCGGGGTTTGGTCCCGGATTTCGTACAATAGGAGCTAATGTCGAGCATTCCACTTCCGATCGCCGCGTTCGTGGCCGGTATCCTGTCATTCCTGTCACCTTGCGTTCTGCCTCTCGTGCCGGGCTATGTGTCGCTGATTTCGGGCACAACAGTTGACGGCCTGCAAGACGAGAAGCAGCGACTGCTTGGTCGGGTAATGTTCAGCTCAGCGATGTTCATTCTGGGCTTCAGCATCGTGTTCATCTCGCTAGGTGCTGTTGCAACCACGTTGGGACAAGTAACGCGTCAGTATTATCCGCTGCTGACGCGCATCGCGGGCGTGGTAATCATCGTGTTCGGGCTGCACTTGACGGGGATTTGGAAGATCAAAGCGCTTTACGCCGACAAGCGCATGCACTCGGTGAAGGGTGGGGCGACGCCGTGGGGCGCGTTCCTCGTCGGGTTCGCATTTGCTTTCGGCTGGACGCCCTGCATCGGACCGATTCTGGCGACGATACTTGCGTTTGCGGCGGCGGAAGAGACGGTGCTCAAAGGTACGCTGCTTTTGGCCGTCTACTCGCTTGGACTGGCTATTCCGTTCCTGCTTACGTCGATAGGCATTGATCGTTTCCTGCGATTCTATGCACGCTTTCGGCGGCACCTGCACGCCATCGAGGTCGCCAGCGGAGTGTTGCTGATCGTCGTAGGCCTGCTGATCGTAACGCGCCAGTTCACGATATTAAGCGGATATCTGGCGTTCCTGAACCGATTCGCACTGTAACCAAATGCAACATCGCGGCCCTGGCCGCAGGCAAGAGCAACTCAGCCATGACTGATAATGAACGGCCTTTTAACGAGCAAACCCCGGGTAAAGATGAAACGCCTGTTGCTGGCACCACGCCCGTCGCGAACGAGGGGGCGTCTGGTCCCCGTCGCAACTGGCCGGTTATCGCGATTGTTGGTGCGGTGCTGCTTGTGATGATCCTGGTCGGAGTTCGCAAGTCCCGGCAGGGTGGCGCAGATGGCACGAGCCTGCACGTGGCCAAGGTGAAGGGCGCCGTCGCACCGGAGTTCGCCCTTCAAGATGTTGAGACGGGCAAGACCGTCCGCCTGTCGGAGTTCAAAGGCAAGGCCGTTCTGCTGAATTTCTGGGCCACATGGTGCCCGCCGTGCAAAGTCGAAATTCCGTGGTTCGTGGACCTGCAAAAGCAGTACGGGCCGGACGGATTGGTCGTCATCGGAGTGGCCATGGACGATGCCGAACGGCAGGAAATCGCGGCTTTCACGCGAAGCATGGGTGTGAATTATCCGATTCTGCTGGGCACGAACGCGATAAGCGACACCTATGGTGGTGTTGAGAGGCTGCCCACAACCTTCTTCATCGGACGCGATGGGAAGATCACTGAGCGCGTGTTTGGGGCGACCAGCCACGGCCATGTGGAAGAGAAGGTCAAGGCGGCCCTGGCTCAGGGGAGCGGTGGAGAAACTGCAGGAAACTGAGATTGAAGCAGACGTAGCGCTTGCAGTTCCAGAACCTCGATCCGGTGTTGCGTCACCTGTGCGTGTGGGCAAGACGCCCACGCGACAGCCGCCGAGCCGGCAGCTACATCACTAAGACAGCATTGATTCCAAGTCCCCCTCCGTTAAGACCTGCACCCCCAACTGGCGCGCCTTGTCGAGCTTTGAGCCGGCATCTTCACCGGCGACAACGTAATCGGTCTTCTTGCTTACTGACCCGCTGACTTTTCCGCCGGCATCTTCGATCAGCTTTTTCGCTTCGTCCCGCGTGTGCTTAGCGAGCGTTCCCGTCAGCACGAAAGTCTTGCCGGCCAGTTTTGTTCCACGTTCCTTCTTCTGACCTGTGAATGTGAGCCCGGCTTTGCGAAGGCGCTCGATCAGTTCGCGATTGCTCTCTTCCAGGAAGAACTCACGAATAGATCGCGCGATCCGCGGTCCGACTTCGCCGACCTGCTGCAACTCGGCAATGCTTGCTTCTTCGCCCGGGAGGGTTGCGGCCGCGATCAATGCGTCCATGGAGCCGAAGTGTTCGGCCAGGAATTCGGCTGTGCGCTCGCCTACCATGCGGATGCCAAGGCCGAAAATGACGCGTTCGAGTGGGAGCTTCTTTGAGTCTTCAATCTCGTCCAGTACGTTCTGGGCCGACTTGGCCCCCATGCGATCTAGCGAGAGCAGGTGGGCTTTGGTCAGCGAGTAGATGTCGGCGATGTTCTTGACGAGTTCCTTGTCGGTAAGCTGGTTGACCAGCACGTCCCCCATTCCCTCGATGTTCATCACGGAACGCGAGGCGAAGTGCAGAACGGATTCGCGCAGCTTGGCCGGGCAGTTGACGTTCACACAACGGTAGTCGGCTTCGCCCTCTTCGCGCACGACGTGCGAACCGCACACCGGGCAGCGCTCCGGCATGTGGAACTCGCGATTACCGCGCGGGTGATCCTTATCGTCGATGACCTTGACGACCTTGGGGATGACGTCGCCGCCGCGCTCCACCTGCACCCAATCGCCGATCTTGATGCCGAGATTCGTCACGAAGTCCATGTTGTGCAACGTCGCACGACTCACTGTCGTGCCGCCGATCGGTACGGGCTTGAGCGCGGCAACCGGGGTCAACTTACCGGTTCTGCCGACCTGAACCAGCACGTCTTCGATCTTCGTGACGCCGGAACGCGCGGCGTATTTGTAAGCGATAGCCCAGCGTGGCGCCTTGCCCGTGAAACCGAGCCTCCCCCAAAGCGACGTTCGGTTGACCTTGATCACGATTCCGTCGATCTCGTAGGGCAGGGTGTCCCGCTTCTCTTCCCAGCCGGAGATGAACTTCCACATCTCGTCAAACGAGTTCGCGACACACTGCTTCGGGTTCACCTTGAAGCCGGCCGCTTGCAGAGCTTCGAGCGCGTCCGAGTGAGATTGCTTGTATACGCGCCCGTCTACCAGCAGGAAATAGGCGTAGAAGTCGAGTCGCCGCTGCGCAGTGATGTTTGGTTCCAGCACGCGTACGGCGCCGGCAGCAGCGTTGCGCGGGTTGGCGAATTTCGACTGCCCCAGGCGCTCGCGTTCTTCGTTCATGCGCTCGAACGAGCGGGTAGGCATGATGACCTCGCCTCGCACTTCGAAGTCGGGCGGCAGTCCAGCTTTCCCGAGCGTTTCGGGGCTGATGGATAGAGGCACGGAGCGGACAGTGCGCAGATTGGGAGTCACATCTTCGCCCACCGAGCCGTCCCCTCGCGTGATCGCCTGAAGGAACCGAGAGCCTACGTGGTTACTCCGCAAAGGTGGGGCAGCCACATCGTTTCCGAATAGGTCCCTTTCGCCGACCGGAATTTCTCCTCGGTTCGCGCCGTTGCCGGTGTAACGCAGCGCCATGGAAAGTCCGTCGAGCTTGAGTTCGCATACGTACTGAATGTCATTGTTGCCGGCGAGTTCCTGCACGCGACGTGCCCACTCACGGAGTTCCTGTTCGTTGTAGGCATTGTCGAGCGAGAGCATGGGCGTGGAGTGCTCGACTTTGACGAAGCCCTCGCGCGGCTTGCCTCCGACGCGTTGCGTAGGAGAGTCGGGCGTGATCAGCTCGGGATGCTCTTTCTCCAGCCCCTTGAGTCGATTGACCAGTGCGTCAAACTCGGCGTCGCTGATTTCGGGCTCATCGAGGACATAGTAGCGATGCTCGTGATAACGAATCTGGTCGCGCAACTGGTCAATCTTGTGCTGGACGTCTTTGGCAGCGGTCGGCATGGCACGCATTATAGTTGGTCGCGAGCGGCCCGGCTCAGCCTGCACCAGCTAAGTCGGAGTAGCGGTGTGGGGCAGAACTCACCTTAGGACGAGTCGGCGGTACCAGGGTAGGAACTTGGGATTGTTTCTTTCTTGAAACTTGCGAGTCGACACTCGAAACTTTGTTCATGCATCGAGCGGTTCTGTTGTACAACCCGCGCTCAGGGCGGAAACGTGTGCGCCGGGTGGCCGATGTCGAAGCCGCCGCCTCGGTGCTCAGAACCGCAGGAGTAAAAGTTGAACTGGTTCCGACCGAAGGCCCGGGCACTGCCGGGCGGCAGGCTCGCGAGGCTATCGCAGCCGGTGCAGATGCGATCCTCGCGTGCGGTGGGGATGGAACGGTTCACGATGTGCTGCAGGGCATGATTACACCCTGTGCAAGCGGGACGGGGTGCCCTGACAGAAACGACGCGGCGCTCGGAATCATTCCGCTAGGGACGGCGAACGCACTCGCAATTGATCTCGGTATCCCTCGAAACCCGAAACGGGCGGCGAACTGGGCGTTGCAGGCGCGGCCACGAAGCATCACCGTCGGAGAAGTCGCGTACACCGTTGGCGGCAAGGCCGAAAGCCGCTACTTCACCGTAGCCGTTGGAATCGGTGCCGACGCCCATCTTGCGTACAGGATGACGAGCGAGGCCAAAGGCCGACTCGGCATGGCCGCTTACTACTGGCGCGCTACGCACATCTGGGCCACGCACGACTTCCCGCCGTTCGAAGTGGAGTTCTTCGATGCTGCGACAAGTCGCAATCGCGTCGAGGTCGTGTCTGAAGTGTTGGCCGTGCGCGTGACCCAGTTCGGAGGTCTGCTCAGAGAACTAGCACCCGGAGCGGCGCTCAAGCGCAACTGCGTGCGGCTAGTGCTGTTCAAGACGCGCAGCCGTTTGCGCTATCTCAGCTATGTTCTGAAGGGACTCGTACCGGGCCAGAGGCGTGTTCCGGGTATCGAACTGGTCGATGCAACGCAGGTTGAATGCCGTGTGTTGGGGAACTGCGAAGGCGTGCTCGGGTGGCAGCCGGGGCAGTCGAGTCCACCGTCGATTTACGTGGAAGCCGACGGAGAGATGCTGGGCAGGCTTCCGGCAACGATTTCCGTCGTGCCGAACGGCCTAAGGCTTCTTATGATGTAAGTGCATCCAAATCAACACAAACGGCACAGCTAAGCCGTTTCATATCGGCAACGAACTTGGAACCAATCACACACCTTCTGACCGGGGCTTGCCTGGCGCGTGCCGGGTTGAACCGCACGTCGGCGATGGCGACCACCACGCTTGTGCTAGCGGCCGAAGCGCCGGACATCGACGTTGTAGCCGAACTCGGCGGACGCGTGTTCGGATTCGCCAACCATCGTGGGATCACGCACACACTGGTGGGGGTTCCGGCGGTGGCAGCGCTTGTTCTGCTGTTCGTCTGGATCCTGTGGCGAATACGTTCGAGGTCGCGAGCCCGCAACACCCAAGACCGGGTAGATGTGGCGCACCATCGTGGGGGCACCCCGCGATGGGGTGTGCTGTTCGCGCTGGCGTGTCTTTCGGGGCTGGTTCACATTCTGCTGGATTTCACGAATAGTTACGGCGTGCGGCCGTTCATGCCGTTTCAGAACCAGTGGTTCTCGTGGGACATCGTTTTCATATACGAACCAGTGATGTGGGTTGTGCTGGTTATCGGCCTGCTCGCTCCCGTTTTGTTCGGGCTAGTCGATCGGGAGATCGGGGCGCGACGTCCCAAGTCGCGTGGGCGCATCGGCGCGGTGATTGCCCTAGTTCTGGTCGTTGGTATGTGGATGGTTCGGGATTACCAGCACCGGCGGGCACTGGCCGCCATGGACGCGCTGACTTACCAGGGGCAGAACGCGGTGAGCATGGCCGCGTATCCGTACCCCGGCAACCCGTTTCGCTGGTACGGGGTCGTTGAGACGAATAGCTTCTTTCAGCGCATGATCGTCGATTCGAGAACGCCTGAGGTCGATCCACAGGGGCTTGCGTCGATTCGCTACAAACCTGAAGAGACACCTGTGACAGAAGCTGCAAAAAGCTCGTATCTCGGGCGCGTGTACCTGGATTGGGCGCACTACCCGATCGTCGAGGTGGAGCAATTGGAAGCGCCGCAGCCAGGGTACGTGGTGCGTTTTCTCGATCTGCGCTACATGTACCCGGACAGCAAGCGAACGTTTCTGAGAGGGTGGGTACAACTCGATACGAATTTGAACGTCGTGGCGCAGAGCTTCGGCGTTCGTGACAGCGAGCGAAATGGGCGATCGGTCTCTGGAGTCAGCGGACAACAGTGAGTTGAGATATGAGATCTGAGTGCTGAGGGCGGAATGCTCAACTCCGAGTGCCTGTTGCACTTGACGCACAAGGTGTTGGAGCGCAACAATTTTCAGGTCGCAAAGATTAACGAGGTGATCATGCTGGCTTACCTGTTTGTGGTGCTTGCAGTTGCAGTCCGGTTCCTTCCCCACCCCCTGGCGTTCACGCCCGTCGCTGCTGCGCTGCTTTACTTCGGCGCGCGCGCGCCACGCAAACAAGCGTGGGTGCCCTTGGCCCTGCTGGCCGCGTCCGACATCCTTCTGACCAAGTTCGTCTACGGTTATCCGTTCACGCTCGACCACGCTGTGACTTTCGCGTGGTACGCGGCTGTGCTCTGGATGGGCGGATTCCTCCGCGCCGACTCCAAGCCGCTGCGCATCGCCGGCACGTCGCTGGCCGCCGCCGTCACGTTCTTCCTGACGAGCAACTTCGCCGTTTGGGCGGTTTGGAACATGTACCCGAAGACGATGAGCGGACTGGCCGAGGCCTACATCGCCGGTCTTCCGTTCTTCCGTAACGAGATCGCTTCCGACCTGTTTTTCAGCGCTGTGATGTTCAGCATCGGCGCGCTGGTAAGCGACCGCGCACCGGAAGCGGCGCGCATCGCTGCGTAACGAATAACCTCGGACCTGGACGGGCACGGCAAACGCCGTGTCCGTTTTCTTTTGCATCAGACTAGCCGAGCCTAATCACAGGAGCAGTCCGATGGCCCGGATCAGTGAAATCGCACCTGAGATCTTCCAGATCACCGAGTTCGTTCCTGAACTCAACCTTCAATTCAGTCACTTCCTCGTCCGCGACGAGGCGCCCCTGCTGTTTCATGCCGGATACAAACGAATGTTCCCACTCATACACGACGCTGTGGCGAAGCTCATCGATCCCGCCAAGCTCAGGTGGATCAGCTTCAGCCATTTCGAGTCGGACGAGTGCGGTGCGCTGAACGAGTGGTTGAGCGTGGCACCACAGGCCGAAACGGCGTGCAGCGTGGTAGGCGCCTACGTCAACTTGCAGGACTTCGCTGTGCGCCCGCCACGCCCGATGCTGCCTGATGACGTGATCGAGACTGGCCGGTTCCGCTTTCGTTTCGTCACGACCAAGCACGTGCCGCACGGATGGGATTCGGGGGTGCTTTTCGAAGAAACGCAGCGCACCCTGTTCTGTTCTGACCTGTTCCATCACAACGGGGATGTCGAACCGATTACAGGTGAAAGCGTTGTCGAACGCTCAAGAGCGGCGCTGATCGACATACAGGCGAGTCCGTTGGCTAGTTACGTTCCGTACAATGCCGAAACGGACCGTGTGCTTCACTCGCTGGCAGAACTCCGGCCCTGGACACTGGCCGTGATGCATGGCTCTTGTTATGCGGGAGATGGCGCGCAGGCTCTTCGTGAATTGGCAGCCGTGATGCGCGAAGTGCTGGGCGAGCCGTTGGCGCAGCCAGCAAAGAACAAAGGCTAAGTGCCTGTAGAGAAGCTGGCTTATGCAGATTGAGGCACTCATGCGAGTGCCTCACAAACCGAGTCAAGATTCTGTTACGAAGCTATTCGATGGCCTGCACTTGAGGGGTACGGCGCATTCTGCGCACCAGCAGTACCAAGCCGACCAGCACGGCGATTGCAAGCAAAACCAGGCCAAAGTGAGCGCGCACTGTCGTGCTGATGAACGTGACGATGTGCGGGCCGAACCAGATCGTCAGCAGCGAAAGAGCGCCAAAGCGCACGAGGCGTCCGGCGAAGATTGCCAGCAGGAAGTGCGTCATCCTCATCTCGAACACCGCCGCCGATAGCACAAACACCTTGAATGGGAACGGTGGAGGCAGTATGGCGGGCAACATCAGTGCCAGGAAACGATGATCTTCAAACGAGCGGCGGGTTCGCTCGAACTTCTCCGGCGACATACGCTTGCGCAGCAGTACCTCGCCACCCTGGTATCCGATAAAGTACAGCACGAGGCAGCCGAGTGCCGACCCCACCGAGGCCACAAGCACGTAGAGCCCTGCCAGAGAGGGCTTGTTGAAGACGTAGGTGGCCAGTACGGCGTCCACTGCGCCGGGCAGAGGGACACCCATCCCGTCGATGCCGGCGATGGCGAACACGCCCCAGGCGCCTAGCGGCTTTAGCGCCGCCCAGACCATGGCCGTGTATTTCGAGAAAGTTAGCGTGAGCGATTTCAAAGCGGTAATCGCCATTGTAAAGCAAGAGAGCACACACAAAAGACGAAAGATGGCGCAGCTGTAGCCATCGGGCCAGGAAGGTAGGTGATGTCGGACCAGTTCGAGCTTCGATCAGTCGCGCAAAGTAACCACCAGGGACGACCTCAATCACCTCGGCTGGTGCTCAGTCTTCCCCTTCAACAGATCTACGGCGTGTGGCAGCAGGTCGAGGATGACCTCCAGTGACTCGGTGGCGCCAACAGGGCTGCCGGGAAGGTTGACGATCAGCGACTTGCCCCTAGTTCCGCAAATTCCCCGACTCAGCGCGGCCATAGGCGTCTTGCGTGAGCCTTCACTGCGCATGCGCTCTGCCAGTCCGGGCACCAGGCGGTCACAAACGCTCTCGGTAGCTTCGGGCGTGACGTCGCGCTCAGCAAGGCCGGTGCCCCCAGTACTCACGACAAGGTTCGCCTTCTCGCACAGTTCGATCAGGGTGTTCTCGATCGGTATTCGCTCGTCGGGAACTATTACCTCCGCCACCACGCGGAACCCCTTTTGCTCCAGCACGCGACGCACGGCAGGGCCAGAGAGGTCCTCGCGCAGCTTACGAAATGAGGAATCGCTGACAGTCAGCACGGCGGCGGTCATGGTATCGGCCTGGTTCACATCGAGCAGTCTCTAACATCGGGAACGTACCGTGCAAGCGTGGTTAGCCACGAATGGGAAGACCCGCGAGCTGCCCGGAATGCCGAGTCTGACGAAATGGTTACTCTTCGCTGCCGTCGCGGTTAGCTTCATCGAGCAGACGCAGGCCTTCCATCAGCAGCCCCTGCGTGGAGCGGGTGGTAGTCTGTTCGGTGGTGCGTCCCTGGAAGTCGATCTGGAACTGGCCCGCGTCGGTCCAGGTCAGGGCTTCATAGACGGCTTCGTCACCGCGGAGCGGACCACAAATGGAATGGGCAATCTGGCCTTCGTTGAAGTAGATGACACACCGCTCGTCGCCGCTGGTGAGGGTAAGAGCACAGCTTTTCCGGCCCATTTCGAGTGATTGCAGCAGGTCGATCACGTTCATCTGGGCCAGGCTGCCGGACACAACCGCGCCTCCCGAGGCCTCACGCGCCATTTTCTCCAGCGCGATGCGGTCGAGCACACGCTGGATCCGTAGCATCGCGTCCTTGATGAAGAACGGCTTGGCGATGAAATCGGCCACTTCCGACTCAATTGGCTTCAAGCGCTCGATAATGTCGGCCTTGCCGGCCATGAGGATCACAGGAACTTTTGCTGTTGCAGGTCGTGCCTTGAGCTTCTGAAGGAGTTGCAGGCCGTCCATGCCCGGCATCTGGTAGTCGGCAATGATCAGGTCTGGCGGATCTTCGACCGTGCGCAGCAGGGCATCGGCAGCATCGGCGACCGAAGACACCGCGGCGACGCGCTCAACTGCTTCGCGCAGCAGGCCAAGGATCATCGGATTGTCGTCAACTACCAGGACCTTCAACATGAAACCGATTTGATGATTTTATGATTGAGTAACCGGTTCATCGAATCATCGCTTGAACCTCAAATCGCAGGGTTGCTCCAACTCGACAGAACCTGCCATTTTCAATCATCCAATCATTCGATCATCAAATCATCCAATTCTCTTGAAGTTTCCGCTCTGGCCGCCTGACTTGCGCTCCAGTCTGACCTCGCGAATTTCAATGCCTTTGTCGAGCGCCTTACACATATCGTAAACAGTGAGGGCGGCCACGCTGGCGGCGGTGAGCGCTTCCATTTCCACGCCAGTGACGGCCGTGGTTGTGGCCCTGGAGCGGATCGCGACGCCATTCTCACACACGGTCAGGTCCACATCAACGTGCGAGAGCGGAACCGGGTGGCACATAGGGATTAGTTCGGAAGTGCGCTTGGCCGCCACGATCCCCGCGATTCGCGCAACCTCCAGCGGGTCGCCTTTCGGATTGTCGGGCAAAGCACGTAAGACGGCCTCAGATAGAACGACAAAGGCGCTAGCTTCTGCTTCACGCTTCGTGGCGGTCTTTTCCGAAACATCGACCATGCGCGCACGGCCGGCGGAGTCGTAATGTGAAAGCTTCTTGGCCATCGGCGTACCAGAGCAAACCGTAACACGGATTGGCACGGAAAGGCACGGATTAGGACAAGCAGGGTGGCATTACGGGAGCACAAAGCGACGTTTCGTGCGTCACATCCGTTCGTCGGCGCCGCTGATTACACTGTGCAGTGGGTACAGGAGCTCTCGAATGGCCAAGAAGACGCTATGGGAACTGCTGTGGGACTATGACCCCAATGGGCTAATTGCAGTTGACCGCGAGATGAAGATCCGCGTGGTCAACCCGGCATTCTGCCGCCTTTTCCAGGTGCGCGCCGAAGATGCGATAGGGAAGCCCGCCGCCGCGATTCTTGGCGACACAAGAGAGTGGCAGCAGCTCTGGCAGGAAGACCGAAACGTCAGCTTCAAGGAGAAGCACTATCCAGACCTCGGTATCTATGTCAGGCAGGTGATGTTCGCGATCGAGGATGAAGGCATCCTTGCCTGCATCATGGTGGACCTGACGCACGAGTGGCAGCAACAGAACGAGCTTCGCGAGTTGAAGCGCGCCACCGTTGAGAAGGTAACGCAGGTCGTGAACAACCAGATGAAGGTGGCGCAGGAGATCGCCAGTCTGCTCGGCGAAACCACGGCTGAAAGCAAGGTTCACCTGCTAAAGCTCGTCCATGCGTTGAAGCAGGACATCGGAGAAAACCAGGCGTGAGCGCGTTCCTCGATGCCTGGAGCGAGAGCCTGAACCGCAGCGGCGAAGAACTGTGCGGCGACACAGCACGCATCTACCGCAACGGTCAAAGCTCTATCCTTGTGCTGTCCGATGGCCTCGGAAGCGGTGTCAAAGCCAACATCCTCTCCACGCTCACCAGCCAAATCCTTGTCAGCATGTTGAAGCGTGACGTGCCGCTGGCCGACGTCATCCAGACCGTGGTCGCAACCTTGCCCGTTTGTACGGCGCGCCAGATCGCTTACGCAACGTTTACGGTCGTGCAGTTCGACCACGCCAGTTGCACATTCAAGATCACCAATTTCGACAACCCTCCCGTGCTGTACTACCGGCAAGGCAAGCTGGTGAAGCTCGATCCTCGGCGGGAACGGATTTTCGATCGCGAGATCAGGATTGCCGAAGGCAAGCTGGAGATGGGCGATTTTCTCGGGTTAATCAGCGATGGCATGTTGCACGCCGGCCCCGGACGCCAGTTCAATCCGGCATGGAGTTGGGATGCGCTGGGCAAATACCTTGAAGGCGTGTTTCGCCTCGGTCCCGGCAATGCGCGCTACGTAGTCCACAGCGGCATCAAGAAGACCCGCGATCTATATGGGGCGGACGTGCAGGACGATGCCACGTTCCTGGGCGCATTCCTCCGGCAGACCAAGGCGCTCACGGTTTTCACCGGACCTCCCCTGGACCGTGACAAAGACAAGACGCAGATCGAGCGCTTTCTCGGCACACCAGGACGCAGGGTCGTGTGTGGCGGCACCACGGCGGAAATGATCGCCGCCCACCTCGGCGAGACCATAGAATCTGACGATTCCACCCGCCGCGACGATGTTCCGCCAGTCGGGTATCTGGGCGGCGTCGACCTGGTGACCGAGGGCATTCTCACGTTGGCGCGGGCACTCGATCACGTGCGAACGTCGCACGGCAACGCGGGTCACCTGCCATCAGATCGAAACGCGGCCGTCCTGCTTGCTCGCGAGTTCTTGCAGGCAGACTCCGTCCATTTCATCGTTGGCGACACAGTCAATCCGTATTATCAGAATCCCCAATTGCCCCGAAATGTATCGATTCGTCGCGCACTGGTGGAACAGATCGCCCATGAGTTGCGCGAGAAGAACAAGGTGGTCTCCGTCGAGTATTGCTGATCCGAGGTGGTGGGCGGGGCGTGCCGGCCAACGAGGAGTTCGAGAGCGGCAAATGTGTACAGCTCGCAACTTATAATGGCGGCGCATGCTTACGATTCGACCAGCCGAAAAGAGCGACATTCCGCTGATCCTTCAACTCATCCGCGAACTCGCTGAATATGAGCGAGAACCGGACGCCGTCAGTGCAACTGAGCAGGACCTATTGCGTGATGGTTGGGGCCCAGAGCCGAAGTTTCGTTGCGTCATCGCGGAGTGGGAAGGGAAGCCTGCCGGCTTTGCGCTCTACTTCTACAACTACTCAACCTGGCAGGGGCGTCCGGGATTGTATCTGGAAGACGTGTTCGTCAGGCCGGAGTTTCGCGGGCGCGGCATTGGGAAGTCGATCTTCCTTCATCTCGCAAATGTGGCGGTGCTCGAGAACTGTGGGCGGTTTCAGTGGCAAGTGCTCGATTGGAACCAGCCGGCTATTGAGTTCTACAAGTCACTTGGCGCGAAGTTTATGACCGAATGGTTGACCGTGCGGTTGGAAGGTGAAGAGATCAAGCGGCTCTCGGAGCGCTGAAGGAGCGTGATTATGGCGGTAAAAGCGATGCCTGTTAACGCCTTCATCGGCAGGTCGGAACAGCCAGACGAAGCGGAGCTTTCCACGGAACTCGGACAGGCGAAAGCGACTTGGGACAAACTCGTTAACCTGCTAGCCAATGAACACGAGGTGACCACGCGCGAGTGGAAGTCGTATTCGCCGAAAGCCGGATGGTCTTTGGCGCTCAAGTACAAGAAACGCACAATCGTGTACTTGATTCCGTGTCGGGGGTGTTTCCAGGTGGCGTTCGTTCTTGGCGATAAAGCAATGAGGGTGGCCAGAGAAAGTAAGCTTCCGCAGAGAATTAGTAAAGCACTGGACGAAGCCCCTCGTTATGTAGAGGGTACGGGCGTGCGCATCGAGATCACGGGCGCGAAAGATATTCCTACTATCGAAAAGCTGGCGGCCATCAAACTCGCGAATTGATACGGGCAGAAAAGACAGCCCCATCAGGAAAACAAATTTGTCCGATCAAAACATTCGATGGCCGCATTCGAGTTCTCATGCCGTATGCTCACATCAAAGCCCTATGACCGAAAAGCTAATCAAGCAGTACCTGTTCGCCAGCGACTTCGATCAAACGCTGAGCTTCAATGATTCCGGCCTGGTTCTGACCGAGTTGCTGGGAATACCCGTCGAGGAGTTCGAGCGCAAGGCGGCGGGCATGGCGAAGCTGAACCTGGTGCAGCAGGGCGCCGAACTGGCGTATCTTCTGCTTCACGATCCTGAGTTCCGCACGCGTTTGAGGCGCGAGCACCTGATCGAAGCGGGGAAGCGAATACCGCTGAAGGAAAACATCGACCAGCTTTACCAGATTCTTCGGAACGGTATAGACGGATACCAGTTCGACTTCTTTGTGCTTTCGGCCGCGCCGGTGGAGATCGTGCAGTCGGCCCTTGAAGGCATGGTCCCGGCGAGCCATATCTTCGGAACGAAGTTCAAGTACAGTGCGTCTGGCGAGATCGAGACCATTGTTGAGGCGACCGCCGGATACGGCAAAGTCGCGCGACTGGCGCAACTGCAGACAAAGCTCAATATCGGCGCCGGCCATGTAGTATACGCGGGCGACGGCAGCTCCGACGTGCATGCTATGTTGCACGTGAACGACAACGCCGGGCTGACCATAGCCGTCTCCGAAGCGAAGTCTGTGACGCAAATAGCCCGTCGCACCGTCCTCAGCTCAAATGCACTGGCGATGCTCGTGCCGATACTCGAAGAGTGTGCACGGTGGCAGCAGTCCCAGATCCGCGACTTCTTCGAAACGCAGGGATTCCTAGTGCAGGAGTGGACGAGAGTGCGCACGGATTGGCTCACCTTACGGTCCACAAGGGCGATGGCTGCCGAAGGCGGCGGCCAATGAACATGCTGAGTTTGATCGGGTGGGTTGCGACGGCCGTGTTCGCCTGTTCGTACTTCGCCAAAACGCAGCGGGGCTTACGGGCGTTTCAGGCTGTCGCCTCGCTCATGTGGATCGTCTACGGCATCGCTATCGGTGCGATGCCGGTGATTGTAGCGAACGTGATTGTTGCAGTGGCCGCGGGTTACTCCTCATTACGATCGACCGAGTCCACGCCTGAAAATGGCTGATCACGCCGCCAAAAGCGGCTCACGAACCCGTTACAATTGATTCAATGTCCTCTCGCGTGAAAATCATCGGCGCCGGTCTGGCCGGCTCGGAAGCAGCGTACCAGTGTGTCCGTCGTGGGGTGGCCGTGGACCTTTACGAGATGCGGCCTGTTCGCTCCACCCCGGCGCACCAAACCGAACATTTCGCCGAACTGGTCTGTTCGAACTCGCTCAAGTCCGACAGCGAGAACACTGCTCCGTGGTTGCTGAAAGAAGAGATGCGGCGTGCAGGATCGCTGCTGATGCGAGTCGCCGCTGAGACCTCCGTTCCGGCAGGCCATGCTTTGGCTGTGGACCGCGAGCATTTCTCTCGCAGTGTTACTGAGGCGCTCGAGAACGAGCCACTGGTCAACATTCATCGTGAAGAAGTCACAAGTATCGACGAACAATCGGAGATCACAATCGTTGCTACGGGTCCGCTGACGTCCGACGCGCTGTCGCAAGAGATCGCGAGGCTAAGCGGCAGTGGTATTGCAGCAGGACTGTGCCCGGTCCCCAGTGGCGCGGACGGAACTGACGGAAACACGCAGGCGGGCGCCAGCACCACGCCACATCTGTATTTCTACGATTCGATCTCCCCGATCGTCGAGGCCGATTCCATTAACATGGAGCGCGCCTATATGAAGGCGCGATACGACAAGGGAAGCGCCGACTACATCAACTGCCCGATGACGACGGAAGAGTACGACGCGTTCTACGACGCGCTAGTCTCGGCTGAATCGGTCCAGTCGCATGATTGGGAGAGACTCAACTACTTCGAAGGCTGCCTGCCTGTCGAGGAGATTGCGCGGCGCGGGCGAGATACGCTGCGCTTTGGGCCGATGAAGCCCGTTGGTCTGCGCGACCCGCGCACCGGGCAGACGCCGTATGCCGTCGTGCAGTTGCGTCAGGAGAACCTGCGCGCCGACAGCTACAACATCGTGGGATTTCAGAATCACTTGAAGTTCGGCGAGCAGGCGCGGATATTCCGTATGATTCCGGGCCTGGAAAAGGCAGTGTTTCTCCGCTACGGGCAGATCCATCGCAACACCTACATCAACTCGCCCGCCTTGCTCACCGAGACGTTGCAGATGAAACAGTTCCCGCGCGTGCTCTTTGCCGGACAGATTTCAGGTGTGGAAGGATACGTCGAGTCGATTGCTACGGGACTGATTGCTGGTGTGCAAGCCGCAGCACTCGCACTGGATCAGCAGCCTGTCGCTCCTCCTCGTTCCACAGCGTTCGGGTCACTGGTGAACTACATCTGCCATGCTGAAAAGAAGCATTTCCAGCCGGCAAACATCACGTTCGATCTGCTGCCCGCGTGGGAAGCCAAGATACGGGACAAGAAAGAGCGTCACCGCCTTCAATGTGAGCGCGCGCTACGCGACTTCGATAAATGGCAGAAGAACATTGCGGACCTGAAAGTTCTGACGGATGGACAGGCGATCTGACAATCGCGTGCTGATTTCATGCGCACCCTCCCCCTGAGGGTGAGGCTGCGGCAGCCCTGCTACAGGATCACTCGCTCATCTCCGACTCGTCTCGTGATCCGTTCGCGATCCAGATATTCCAGTAGAGGGATGGCATACTTTCGGCTCACGCCGGTCAGGTCCTTGAAGCGCGCGACATCGATGTTCGGCGATTTGGATTTGTACTCGGCTACGGTCTGGCGCAGGCAGTCCAGTGCGGCACGGTGGAATACCAGGTCTTCGCTGATCTTGACCAGCACGCGATCGCGGAGCAGTAAGGTCACGATCTTCTGGGCGCGAGCCCGGTCCACTTTCAGCGATCCGAGCACTTCCTTGAGCGCCGGCACTTTCAACCCGGCGGACGAGAACGCTTCCTCAATAACTCTTTTGGCTTTGGCCTCTTCGTCTGTCATGGCGACGCCGCGCCCCGGCACTCGAACCTGCTCGCCGCTGATCTCGAGCTTTTTATCTTTCAGCAGTGAGTCGAGCATCCCCGCGAAGAGTTCCGGCGGCGAGTCGAGTCGATCGCGCAATGCTTCTTTGCCCATACCGGCCACAAGCGGATTGGTATCGTGAAATGCAGTGACTGCGGCGATCGCATCGGCGCGCAACTGTGCAAAGGCAGCACTCGCGATGTAGTAGTCGCTGACGAGAAGGACGGCTTTGCTCGCCACGAGTGACTTGCCGACCTGCAGCAGACGAGATGGATGCCAGCCCGTTTCGGCCAGCGCGTCGGCGGAACGAAGTCCTTGCGCGCCCCGCCGTGAAATGCGTGCGCTGAGCGTCTGCTCGGGCGTCGCCGTCGAGATGGCTTTGAGGAGATTCAACTGCACTGCTATGGGGACTTTTCTCATCGGAGCGGTGTCGAGTACCACCCCGCCGCCGATCGTCACGACCGGAGAGAACTGGCGCAGGATGAACCTGTCGCCAGACAACAGAAGCACGGGTTCGTCGAGTTTCAGCCGTATCATGCGCTGTGTGCCCGGCTTCATCATTGCATTCTGCGCTTCGCCTAGCAGGCGGACGGTCGCGATGGTTTCGGCTGTCTGCGCGTGGAAGTGGACGCGAGCGCGGTCCTTCATCGGTTTCGATGAAGGCAATAGGGTCACTTCAGCGTCGATCACGCGACTGGAGCGGAACCAGCCGGGGTGAGTCAGCACCATGCCTCGAGCCAACTCTTCGGCCTTGGTTCCGGCCACATTTAGCGCGGTGCGCTGACCGGCAACGGCTTCTTCGGCTGCTGCGCCGTGGACCTGGATGCCCCGTACGCGTAACAAGCGCTGATCTCCGGGTGCGGCCTCCAACTCCTGTTCCTTCCGAATGGTGCCCGAGATAAGAGTGCCGGTCACGACCGTGCCAAACCCCTTCATGGTGAACACGCGGTCAATGGGCAGGCGAACGGGCGCGCTGGAGTCTTTTGTCGCAACTTCGGCAGCTACACTGACGAGCGCCTGCTTCAGTTCGTCGAGGCCTTCGCCCCTAATTGAACTTACCGGAAGGATCGGCGCGCCTTCGAGGAATGAGCCGCGCACGAACTCCTCAACTTCAAGGCGAACGACATCCAGTGTTTCGGGATCGACGAGGTCGGCTTTGGTCAGCACCGTGATGCCGCGCCGGATC
>DASPIK010000023.1:0-58699 GCA_035629075.1 Terriglobales bacterium
CTTGCAGCTGAAAGAGCAGCGTGGCTGCTCCGACAGCAACTGCCACACGCAAAGTAGTACCGCTGAGTCGCAAACCAGAGACAAGAACGGCGGCAGCAGGTCCAGCGAACAGAAACTGAAGCGTGACACTGCCTCGGGCAAACGATTCGCGTTCATTCGCGTCTTCGATTTGCGGGGCAAGCGTCATCATCGGGCTGATAAACAGAGCCAGCTGCCATGTCCATATATAGAGCAGAAGCGCGTTGAAGGTGACGAACGAACCGTATTGCTCAATTCCGAGATGCCTAACCACGAGCAAGTTGGTAAGAAAGTTGCAGCCACTGACTATTGCTTGGTCAACCAAGGCCCACGGCGCACCCTTGTTCCGAATTCGTAAATTTTCAGCGCCCGAGGTTTTCATTCAGCAATTCCCTGCTACTCTCATCCAGTACACGTCCAGCAGGACGCTTCTACGCTCTTTCTCAAAATCGATTGCCGATCAAGGCCGGGCCTAAGCTCATTATTTGCAGGACTTTAGCCGCCAGGGTCTGAACGCCCGGCGTTTTTGGCCGCTTTTTGCCGATTCCCGCGACCGGAACCCGCCAGAATCCAGATCTAACCCCTTTGTTTTCATAGATCCGGCAGATCCCCCTCTCTCAAACCCGCATAAACACTGGATTCCCGAAGGAGGGGGGGAGGGGGGTACCCCGGCACCTCCGAAACCTCCGAAACCGTCCGAAACGTCCGAAACCTCTCTAGGAACCTGCTCTAGATTGGCTTAACACCAACGAAATCAAGAACTTACTGTTCGTCCTCAGATACCTTTTCCACAGCCTTCTCGGCTCCGACCCCAGCCGAAACATCCATTCCAACCCGCTTTCCCGCATCCATTTCGGAGCCTGTTTCAGCGTTCCCGCATGAATGTCGAAAGCTTGTCCAACTCCAAGCATCACACCAACTTGCAGCGACTCGCGATGCTCCTTCATCCACCTTTCCTGCTTCGGACATCCAAGTCCAACCCACAAAACATCCGCTCTCGACTCGTTGATCCTCGCCACAACTTCCGCATCTTCTTCCCGCGTCAACGGCCGAAACGGCGGCGAAAACCATCCCGCAATCCTCATTCCCGCAAACCGCTCCTTCAACCGCTTCGCCAGCAGTTCCGCAACTCCTTCAGCTCCGCCATAGAAGTAATGCGAATATCCCTTCTCGTGCGTTCTCCGGCAGAACTCCAGCATCAGTTCCGGACCGCAAACCCGCCGCTTCATCGCCAACCCTCGCGACTTCGCCACCCAAATCAGCGGCATTCCATCCGGACAAACCATGTCCGCCGAGTTCAGCACCTCCCGAAACTCCTCATCCTCATGCGCTTGCATCACCGCATGTACATTCGTCAGCGTCACCATCCGCGCTCGCGACCGTTCCGCAATCCACCGCTCGATCCGCGCGATCGCTCCTTCCATCTGCACCGCATCAACGCCAACGCCAAGCACGTCGAACGTCTCCCGCAGATCGCTCCTCTCAGCAACGCAGGTGTTCATCACGCGCCAGTTCCTCTCAACACCGCCGGAATCGTCTTGAGTATCAGCTTCAGGTCCAGCAACCAACTCCATCGCTCGATATATTCCAGGTCCAGCGAGATATACCGCTCGAACGACGGATCCTGTCTCGCCGTCACTTGCCACAATCCCGTCAATCCCGGCTGAACATCCAGCCTCCGCAAGTGCTCCAACTGGTATTGGTGAACCTCATCCGGAATCGGCGGACGCGGTCCAACCACGCTCATATCGCCCTTCAGCACGTTCCAGAACTGCGGGAACTCGTCAATGCTGTACTTCCTCAGCCACCGCCCAACACGCGTAATCCGCGGATCCTCCCTGATCTTGAACAGGATTCCCTCGCGCTCGTTCAGCTCCGCCAGCTTCTTCCGTAGCTGCTCCGCGTTCGAGATCATGGTGCGGAACTTGTAGCAGGTAAATATCCGCCCTTTCTTCCCCACCCTCGCCGACCGATAGAACACCGGTCCCGACGAATCCACCTTTATCGCCACCGCAATCGCCGCCAATATCGGCGCACTAACCAGCAACACCACCCCTGATATGACAATGTCCGTCGCCCGCTTCATCATCAGTGCAAGTTCCGGCACAGGCTCCTTGTACAAGACTCGTACCGGGAACCGTCCAATGAACTGCACCGGCCAATCAGCCGACAAACCGTCGTACAGTTCGGGGACGAACTTCACCGTCAGGTTCAATTGGCGCGCCTGGACGGCGATTCGCCTCACCGTCTCGCGTTCGGAGGGTGCAACGACGAAGACGACATCAGCGAACTCCTCACGCGCCAGTCGAGGGAGCTCCGAAACAGCACCAAGAACGTCGCTGTGGCAGGTGTCTCCAAGCAGTCCTTTTACGACGAATCCTAGCTTCGGGTTCGCATCGAGGTATTCGGCAAGCTTGCGCGCAAGGTCATGTGTCCCGACTATCAGTGCGTTACGAGATCCATAGCCTGCTGCCAAACGCCGTTCAGCATACTTTCGATTCACGTACCGTGAAGCTGACAACGTCACCAGGTTGGTGAGTGCAACGGAGCAAATGACGAGTCTCGAAACAACCTGAGCGTGGGCAATGTACAACACACTCGTGGTCAGCAGGGTTGCGAAGAAAACGCTCTTTGCAGTTGCCAAGGCGTGTTGCGCGGGTGAACCGATCGGTTCGCTTCGGTATTCGCCATTCGCTTTGCAACAAAGCACTACCATCACAGCAAAGGAAACGAGTGCAATCGCGTGCTGTCGGAGTGAAGAAGCAGGAACCGCACCTGTTATCCACGCCTGTCCAGAAGCGGGCAAAAACCGGACCCAGAACATGGCGATGCTAGTTATTATGACCAGTCCGAAATCAACAGCGGCAGACGCAAGCGCACGTGGCCCCACAGCGCGACTGCCTGCTTGCATGCGCGCCACAGATAAGCGAGACTCCTTTTGCCTCAGATCAAAAGTAGTGTCGGCCATGGGATTGTTATGGAAGCAAGGTTAACGACGATAGATGATTACGCCAGTTGCGACTTGAAGCACGGCCTCGGCGCTGCGTTTAAGCGCACCCTTGGTGGTACTTCCGGGAACAAACAGGATGTCACCGGGGCGCATCTGGGCATCGGGTATTTTTGAGGCGAGCAGCTTCTTCAGATCAACGCTGATTTCTTCAGGACCAGTCTCAGCTTTACGAATGATTCTTGATTTCGACGCCGCAGCCGTGCGGTTCAGTCCACCAGCGAGCGCAAGTGCTTGTAAGACTGTCGTCCTGTCGCCATCCATCACAAAGCCGCCTGGTTTGCTGACGTCGCCGACGACATAGACGAGACCTGCCTTAGGGACGAACACGACATCTCCCGGGAGTACCTCTGTCACTGCGCCTTCCATCTTCTCCGGTGATTCCGTCAGGCGGACTTTGATGGGGTGCTCAGGATCGGAACGGTGCCGAATCAGAACAGTCTGCGCCGCAAACTGGGTTAATCCCTCGGCACGCGATAACACCTCCATTAGTGTTCTCGATGATGAAGGGGGATACACGCCTGGCTTTTTCACCTCACCCAGAACTGTGATGCCCTGGGCGCCGTATTCCACCACCGCCACCACGACTTGGGGATCCTTGACGAAATCACCGTCTAGCAAATGCTTGGCAATCGCTGCTTGCGCTTCGGCTGGCGAAAGACCGTCCATATGAACTCGTCCGACGAGCGGCAACAGGACGTCTCCTGTTGCATCCACTCGAACTTTGGCGCTGAGTTCCGGAGTGTCGAATACCGCTATTTCCAGCAGGTCGCCGACTCCAATTCGCACGGCATCGCGAACCATTTCCTCGCCGACGACGGTTTTGGTGAGGAAGAATAGAACAATGATGATGCAGCTTGCAGCAGCCAATCGGCGGGATCGAATCATGACATCATCCTTGAATCCAGAGGGAATTAATTGATGGCTTCGTCGTAGTAGCGGTCATATTTGCGTCCATAGGATCCGTAATAACCGTATCCTTCGGGCGCATCCATCTTCACGTTATTCACAACTACCCCGGCAATCCTCGCCTGCGCTCGTACCAAAAGATCGCGTGCTCGCCGTAACGCTTGCCATCCGGTGTGACCCCAATGGAGTACGAGCAGAACGGTATCAACCTGCGGAGCCAGAACAACGGCATCGGTTACGGAAAGTACCGGCGGGCTGTCGATCACAACGGCGTCGAAATTTTCTCGCCACGAACTCAGGAGTTCAGCCATCCGCCGAGACCCAAGTAACTCCGCTGGATACGGTGCTGCTGGGCCAGCCGGCAAGATCCAGAGGTTCTGCAACTGAGGACACGGCACAGCCGCCTTCTCGAACGGTGCGGTTCCCGCAATGACGCTTGTCAGACCGGCTTCGTTGGGAATGCCGAAATAGTCGTGAAGTCCCGGCCTGCGCAGATCGGCATCCACCAGAAGGACCCGCCCGCCGTTCTGGGCCATCACGATTGCCGAATTCATGCTCGCCGTGCTCTTTCCTTCGCCAGGGACCGAACTCGTTATCAAAACAGATCGTGGTGGAGCGTCAACGCACGACAAAAGCAGTGAACTACGAAGGGTACGAAAAGATTCCGAGACTTGTGATTTCGGACGATGAAGCGTGACGAGTTCTACTTTGCCCGGAAGTGCAGCGTCACTCACGCTGGATGGAATTAGCCGCCGGTATCCCATCCGAGAAAGCCTCGCGTTCGGCACCACCGCAAGCGACGGAAGCCCTGAGTATGATTCAACTTCTTCAATGCTGCGGAGGCTGCTGTCCAGGCTTTCGATTACGGCAGCGGCAATGATTCCCAGGAACAACCCAATCCCGAGTCCAATGCCCAAATTCCGGGGTACCTTCGGCTCGGAAGGCGTCAGCGGCATCGTTGCAGGATCAACCTGCGTCACATTAGTGGACCGCAACCCTGCCGTGATGCCTGCTTCTTTCAATTTTTTTGTGAGACTCTCATACAGATCACGACTCGATTCGAATTCGCGACGGAGGATTGTGTATTGCACCGCTCCTTCGTTGAGTTGGAAAGCCTCCTGCTTACTCTTGTCCACCTCCTGGCGCAACATGTCCTCTGTTCGCCGTGATGCCAAGTATTCGTTTCTCAGCCGTTGCGACGTGTTCTTGACTTCCCGAGTTATTGAGGTCTGTACCTGTTCCAGTTGCGCCCGCAGTTGGCGAACTTTCGGATAGGCGTCGCCGTATTTAGCACTGGTCTGAGCGTATTGATTCTGGATTTCCGCTTCCTGGGCTCTGAGAATTTGCAGCGGGGAACCGGGCACAATGTTCGCCATCAATTCGGGGTTACCGCCTTCGGCCGTGCGATAGGCCGCTTCCCTCATGATCCGTTCAGATTGCGCCGCAGCTAGTTTTTGGCTGAGTTCATCGAGCTTGGTGATCGTGCTGTTCTTGCTCTCGTCTGCTCCCAGGAACACAACTCCGTGCGCTTTCTCGAAATTGCTCAGCTTCTCCTGTGTACGCTCCACGTTCTGTTTCAGATCACCCAATTGCTTCTGTAACCAATCAGAAGCCTGCATCGTGCTCTCGTACTTAACTCGAAAATTGCGCTCAATGTAAGCATCCACAAGGGTAGCGACGACGTCAGCAGAGAGCTTTGCCGAAGTGCTGCGGTACCGGATCTCCACCAATTCTGTTTTAGGGACAGCAGCCACCGACAGGCCACTTCTGAATGTGCCCAGCAATCCCTGCCGAGTCGCTTCCGGCGAAGCGTCGCGCTCTGGCGTGAAAAAGTCCGGGTTCGAATCCAGTTTCAGTTTGCGAATGACTTCGGTTGCGAGCGGCTCACTCTGCAGGATCCTGACCTGGGTTTCGATCTTGGTTTCCATGTCGGACCCAGCGAGGAAACTCAAGCCGCTCTCGTTTCCGAAGAGATCATTCCCTTCGTATCCAATGGCGATACGAGCAAGAGATTCATACTTCGGCTTCTGTGAAAAGGAAAACAGGGCAGCCGCCACAACACCGAGGACAATGAAGCCGCCGATAATCCAGCGACGTTTCAACAGCACTCGCCAGATATCAGCAAGCGTCAGTTCGTCACTAGCACCGGCAAATGGCATCAGTTGCATTGGCCGCTCGGTCGCGTATGGGCCGGCCAGGTACTTCTGTCCTCGACTTTTGGCGTGGTCATCGGAGTTCACTTACATCTCCTTCAACAGGTTGGGCAGACGGCTGAAATGGTGAGTGAAAGCTGCAATTCTGATGTGTGTATTGGGGGTAGCGGGCTATTGAACTCGAGTCGCTGGCTGACGTTAATTCTCTGATTTGTAGATCTGATTGACATCCACTGGAGCGGTACCCGTTGGGGGCAATAGCAGATTCAGCCAGTATTCGGTGTACGCTGCGATAGCTTCGTCCCTGCTCGCGTATGGAAATTCGGCCCCGGTAACCGGACCATACAAGCCATAGTGAGCCATAACCGTTGCAGCGAAACCCAATGCAGTGATGACCGGGTCAACTCGGCGAATGCTTTGAGTTTCTATTGACCGGCCGAGATATGCGACCAGAGACTCAAAAATAGGCGCCAGGTGCTTGCGACAAATTCGGTCTACCCCTGCGTCGAGTTCGAGCGCGCTGAAACGGAGTAAGCGCAACAGTTCCGGTTGGTTCTGGACGGTTTCCACCAGAAATTCGAAGATCATCTCGAGCACGATCGCGGGACTGGCATTTCCCTTGAGGCCCTCTTGAAGCGCCTTACCGAGTCTCAATCGGCTTGCTCGCGAATCGACGGCAGCCCAGAACAAATCTTTCTTGCGAGCGAAGTATCGAAAAATCGTGACTTCGTTGACACTCGCAAGCCGGGCAATCTCACGAGTGCTCGTTCCATTAAAGCCGTCGCGAGAAAACAACTGAACGGCGGCTTCGATGATGCGGTCTTCAGTGCTGTTTTTGCTCTGCGGTTGCGTGGAAAGCATTGACTTGTACCGTCAGGAACAAAGGCGAGCGACGCGGGGGCGCGCCGGTTCAAGTTCGTCACCATCAACCTCGATGGCCACGCTTTTCATGATCAAGTCCAGCGTGATTACTACGCGCAGGTCGTTCTTCTTGCGGATGAGCACGCCTTCGAGCCCTTCTAAGGCACCGGCCTTGATGCGTACTCTTTCACCAACGGTGAGGTACGGATGCGGCTCAATCTTGCGGAGGTCAAGTCCAAGCCGGATCATGTCGATCTCCGAGTCAGGCACCGGAGTTCCTTCCCGGCTGGAACCGACAATGGCTATTACGCCAGGGACACTTAAAACACGTCCGCGGTCACGACGATCTATTTGCACGAAGACGTAGTTGGGAAACAGAGGTAGGTCGACTTCGACCTTGCAGCCGTTGTTCCAGCGGCGCAAAGTGCGCCACAACGGCAGGTACGAGACGATCTGCCTGGACTGAAAGTGAGCCGAGACGCTCTTTTCGTGGTTCGAGACCGTATACACCGCATACCATCTCGGGCACGCTTCCCCCGGCGCAATTCCGGTTCCCCTCTGGATTGCAGCTAGATTCAGAAGTGAGTTGCTCATTTGGGCAAGGCTTCGCCATCCCCACTTAGGAGGCGATTTCCCGCTGATTGAACTGATTACGAATGATTCCCGTGGCAACAAAGTCTTCTTGGGGGTGAAGACCTTTTCAACTGTTCCGCACGCCGGCAGCACTTTTAACGAGTAAGCAAGTGCTTGCGTTTTTTGTGTGTTTTTTCGGCGACGCCAATGTAGGTCTACTTTGCTGAATCGTCAAGCACAAAATTAGAAAAAACTTAAGGAAAAAAGTCTCTCTGTTCTAGTTTCAGAACACGTTCACGATTTGATCGCTGTACGATACTTGCTAATCGAGTGAAGCTAGATTGATTCGGGGTGTTCAATGTTGCTGTTTCGAGTGCATCCCACTCACTTCGAACGGTTAGCGTGGTCCATTCCACATTTCCTATCGCACGTTCAGTGCTATACAAATTCAGCCACTCTGGCTATCATTGCCAGCGCTTTCGCTCACATCGACAGCACAACCGTGAACACTAACCCGCCAAACCGTAAAGGCATTTCACAGGAATGGGAAGTCCTCGTTGCTTGCGCCCAGCAGCGGAATGGTTTTCCTAAGTCGCGTTGCTCGGAAGTGGATTGGGAGAACCTCATCCGGTTGGCCTTGTCGCATGGAATGGCTCCTCTGCTTGGCTCTTATTTAGAACAACATGCCGGCAGTATGCCGGAGGGACCGAGTCGTCGACTCCAACAAACTCACGCGCAGGCACTTCGGCATAACCTGCGCTTATGCACGCACTTGCTACAAGCTCTGAGAGCCCTGGATACCTGCGGCGTTTCGGCTATACCGTTCAAGGGACCGTTATTGGCCGAGCGCCTCTACGGGAATGTAGCCCTGCGTCAGTCTTCGGACCTCGACGTCATTGTCCGTCCTGAAGATGTGCCAGCCGCGGTCCACACGCTGCGAGAGGTCGGCTTCAAGTCCCGGCAACGCCTTTCGCCAAAGCTCTTGTCAGCTCTCACTATGGCGGACTTTGAACTTTCGTTGGTACGCGACGGGTTATACCTGGAGCTGCACTGGGACGTGATGCCCAGATTTTATGGCATCAATTTCGGACTGGGTGAGGCATGGCAACGTAGTCGTCGTGTCGGGGCAGGCGGTTCAACGGTTCTCGAGTTTGCGCCCGAGGATTTGTTTCTCGCTCTCACACTGCATGGTAGCAAGCACTACTGGGCCAGGTTGATCTGGCTTTGCGACCTCGCGCAATTGCTGTACGTAACTCGTACGTTCGACTGGCATTTGCTGCTGACCCGAGCTCGCGGAATGCGAGTGGAGCGATTGCTTTTCGTAGCGTTCGCTCTGCTGCAAGAGGTACTTCAGGTATCACTACCAAGCGATATGGGCTTGTTGGTGCACATGAAGCAGGATCCCCGGTCGCGAAATGCATTTGCGATGGCTAAAAGCAATTTATGCAGATCGGAACCTGAGGAGCAGGGTTTCCGCACATATCGGTTCTTTTTGAGTGCAAGGGATAGTCACGCGGACGCCGTGCGCCAAGTTATTCGCCATGCGATGACACCCAGTGGGGACGAACTGCTCGGTACCGGACGAGCGCTTCCCAAGGCGGTCTACTTACTGCTGCACGTGTGGCGGTTGGTGCGCAAGACGGCACGATTCGCGTGGCGGCTGGTTAGGCGCGAGCGCGATCGTGCAGATCAGGAGACTGCCGTCAGCGCGAGTTGAAGGCGTGTTTACGAGTGTCTTGCAGCCACGATTCGCTTGCAATCCTTTGGAGCTTTGCCACATGCAAGCGCCATCGTCTCGAATATCTTCTCGAACTCGAACTCCGGTTTGCGGTACTTCATCTTGGGACCGGTGGTTCGAAGCAGTCGTTCAGCTTTTTCGTTCGGTCCGCTCATCTCTCTATTATTCGAGAGATTGCGAGACTCGGCAATAGCTTCGCAGGTGCCGGCTGGCGTACCACCGCCTGAGCTTGACTATCGCGAATGCCGGCGTGTCGCTCACACGTGAGATGGCGCGCAGCAGATGCGCCCGCCACAGCAGCCGTGCAGGCATGGCCGCGGGCGCACCACCGCGCGATAGGCCCGTCACAACCCCCAGGAGGTCTCCGGCGTTGATCGGGGCATCAGGAGCGGGCAGGCGATCGCCTTGCGTGAGGAGTTCGTTACTATCCCTTGACACGCGAAAGACACGATGGATGAACAAGCGCCCGTTCCGCAAGTAGGCGACAACACTGCCAGCAGAAACCGGCCTTGAGACACGTTCTATGATGACGTGATCCCCAGGCCAGATGGAAGGCAGCATACTCGTTCCGGTGGCGCGAACCCGAACGACCCCCTCGGAAGCGAGCGTCGCCTTCAGGAGGTCGTGCACGAGCGCCGATTTGGAGTCGTCGGCGATCACCACTATGAAGTCTTCGGAACCAGCTTGCAGTTGTTGCTCGTCGTCCCGACCTTGCCGCACCGCAAAGCCATCGTTTCGAAGACCTGTTCACATTCGAAAGTGGGCTTCAGATACGGTCGCTTGCCAGGGCTTGCAGCGGTCCCTTGTAAGTGGTTTAAAGTCATCCGTTCGATCTCCGTCAACTAGTCCGATCTATTGCAAGTCGCTCTGCTTCAGCTGAATCGCGGGGCCATTGCCGCCGCTGTTGCCGCCCGGGGCGAGAGTCGTGAAGTAAATGTTTGCCACCGGCCCAGGCGTGGCGTTGTAAATGTTCGTCGTATCAATGACGATGCCGCTGGTCCCGCTGGCTTCACGTTGCCCTGCTGTAACGCTTGGAATACCACCACTCAATGTGATCTGCTGAATGCAGCCGCTAGCAGAACAGTTCGAACTTATGCCATTGAGCTTTGTGCCCACGAAGAAATGATCGGTGGTCCCGCTGACTGCTTCGGTGATTGGTGAGCAGGAATCGTTTCGGTCTGCCGAGAGGGCCGCCGAACCAACTGGAGTCGGTGTTAAGGTCGCACCGGCCACTCGGAAAGAGAACAGACTCGGATAAGAGTTCTTATTGTCATCGATCCCACAGGCAACGAGATACCCGGTGCCCGTCGTGTACCATGCATTGTCGAAAGCTCCTACCCTAATCGGTTGAGTGGTCTTCAGCTTGCCAGTTGCAAGTTGTGCGACTGTGATAGCCCCAAAGCTAGCGCTCATGTTATCCGCGACATTCAAAACAACTTGCGCCAGTTCTGCTCGTGCATTCTGTTTGCCATTATTATTTGTGAACACGTAGACGACTCTGTTGTCGATATCCACCAGCGGCCCGTCGAAAATACTTGCTGACGCATACGCAATTTGGGCATTGGCTTTCGTCATGGTTCGCAGATCAACCAACCAAAGCGTAGCGGCTGTGTTGCCGCGGTCGTCGAACGATCCCCCAATCAGGATGATTCCAGGGCCAGGCGTCGGCGTTGCGTAGTTGTTGTAGAGGGCCGGACTTGTTAGATATGTGGTTCCGCCGACCGCCGCACTCGCAACTTGGACCGGCCATCCACCTGTTATCTGCTCTGTCGGCGTGCCTTCGAAAATGCCCGTGATCTTGTGGAGTTTGCCATCATCAGTTCCAACGTAGAGCACGTCATTCGAGTAGTCGACGAACGGAGACGAATTTTTGTCGGCAGCAAGGAGATCGATGGAGGTCACTTCACCTGTGCCGTCCGACTTGACCACGTGAAGCCTGGCTGAGGTGGCACCACTCTCGATAAAAGCGATCTTGTCGCCCAGCGCAGATATCACCGGGGAGGTCGTGATAGGCGAGTACGTGCCTGTTGCAGGATAGGTGAATTTCCTTGTCGGCGCGGTGCTGTAGAGGTTTGTCAGGGCGATCAGTTTTCCAGCCGTTGTGCCATATACGACCCAATCGTTCGGGTCGGTAGTGTCAACTCTGATGCGCCACTTTGCCGGGAATACGCCGTCGGCAAGAGTACCTCCATCGAGGGACGCGCTCCAGTCGACCGTGCCCACGGGAGGCACGGGCAGAGCCTTCGCAGGTCTGGTGCCGATTACCGGCATTCTGCGCGCGGCTGGTCGTAAAGGCAGAGTTCTGGGCGCAACCCCGGATCGGTCCGCAGACGCAGCCAGAGCCGCGTTGGTTCTCTTCATCCAGTCCACGACCCGTCGCACATCGCGCGAAGAGTTCCACTGTTGCTGAGCTGTCATCGGCTTGTTGTGGTTGAACACAACGTGCCGATTGCTCCAGTCGGTTGGGAATCCCTGTGTCCAAGCCCCCACGCAACAGACCATGACAACGGCTATAGTCGACAAAACGACTGCTGCAGAAGGAAGCACACCATGCGCTCGCCTCATCAGACACTCCAACTGTATGAATTTGGCAGTCTGCAGCCCTAAGGGGGAAGGATAGTTTGTGGGCCAAGTCTGCCCTGTACTTGAATTCTAGACGCACCCACTATCAGCAGAAATGCTCGTCCTGTAAAGACAAAAATGCAACAACATGCGCATTTTTAGCGGATTTTATGCACTTTATCGCGGTGCGATGCATGTATGCACTTGCTTTCAATTCCAAATCGAAACAGAGGTCGCGCCGTTCGATGCACTCAATCGTGGCGATACATTGGAGGTATTCCAGTACGTGCTTCAGCCTTCCTGCAATCAGCGGAAGAGGGTCCTCGCAGGTCGCCTTCCATCCAGGCCAACCCCGGGCAACGCGTACAGTATGCTCCGTGCACGCAGGTTGAACAGACGGGCAAGTCCTGGAAACGCACAGCTCGCACTTCCGCAAGCGCCGGCGATGATTTCCAGATTTCAGCAAAACTCTGATTCTTGAGGTCGCCGCACAGTACCGGGAACTGAACGCATGGATAGACCTCGCCGCGAGGATTGATGTAGACCTGGCAGTGACCGGCGCTGCACGGAATGCCCTGCATGAGGTCATCGTATAAAGGAGGACAGTCATCGCCGGGGCGGCCGCTAAGGTTGAATTCGAGGAATGCCTTGCGAATCGCGTCCTGTTCGGCCCGATGTCGCAGCACGGACGCATTGCCGTCAATCATAGGCGTAACCATTGGATCCAGTGTGTAGCCGACGCCCAGTTCCTGAGCCAATTGACGCACCGCGCTTACCTCTTCAGAGTTTTCTCTCATCAGCACGTTGCAGATGGAGACGCGAATACCCGCACGATGCAAGTGGTTGATTGCATCAAGTGACTTCCGCAACGACCCCGGCAGTTGGGTGATTGAATCGTGGATGGCAGGATTCGCGGAGTAAATGCTTACGTCCACGCCCTGCAACCCAAGACTGCTCATTTGGGTCACGATGTCGTGTGTCAAGAGACTGGCGTTGGTCTTCAACTTGACGCTGAAGTGCAAGCGCCGTGCCTCAGCGATGATTTCCAACGCGTCTGTGCGAAGGAAAATTTCTCCGCCGCTGAGAATTAGAAACAGAGTGCCTGTCTCAGCCAACTGCCGGAGGACGTCAGCCACCTCGGACGTTGTCATTTCGGCGCTAGCACCGCGATGGAGATAGCAGTGCAGGCAACGCTCATTGCACCGGTACGTCAGGTCGATGTGCGCAGTGATAGGAACCGAGAGTTCGACAGCACGTCCAACTACCGACTCCATCAAGCGTCCGCTCATGATCGGGCGCTTGATTCGGCGGAATGGATAGGCTGGTTGGAGACAATCAGGACACCGTGCTGCGCGAGGCGATTGATGAAATCCTCCGCATCAGCCCGTGCAGTTGACGGGTCAATTTCGAATTGTCCGCAGACGGCCCGCTCGACAATTTCGGAAAGAAGAGTCACACCATCTGCCGCGTTCCATATTGCAGTCGCAACTTCATTCAAGGTTATGAGACTTGAGTCGGCCGACATAATCACTGCGCTGCCACCGAGGGCCCGCGCAGCCGCCGAGCTTCTTGCGATGTAACAGTCCGTCATTGCTTCAGGTCTCCATTATTGAATCAAGTCCCAGACCCGGTGATCTGGATAGAACGTCAGTCGTCGAACCGGCACCCGAGAGACGAAATCGCATGCTGTGTTCAGGAGTGCTGTCGTCAGCCTTGAGTCGTCCGCGAAAAAAAGAACATTTCTCAGTAGTGCACGCGCAGCATTTGCCGGGTGGACATCTTCGACGTGGTTATCGGGTCCTTTCGCGAGCAGGAACAGTTCTGCAATCGGTGCGGATACGTTCTCGCCCGGCTTAGCTAACTCACCGGCAAAAGGGGTACCGAATGCACGGAATGCACTTCCGTCGGGCCTGACGTAAGAAATTTCGTCCGTAAGTAGGGTCGCGTCGCCAGGCGCTAATCGAGAGATCGTGGTCTTCCCTGCCCCGGAGACGCCCGAAAACAGAAACGCACGGCCATTGCGAATGACGCTTGAGGAATGCAGCAAGAAGCCACCCTGTGCTGCGAGTTCGAGACTGTGAATGATGCGGAGTGCAGTGTCAATCGAGTAAGGATTCGCTGTCTGTCTCACCCATCCTCTGCGAGTGTGCGGATCCCACTCCGCTTCGAAATCGCCGCGCGTGATGCGCCAGAGCTGTGCGCTACGTTCAACCCGGATGTCTGCATCTGAAGTACCGCTTCGATCTTTCGAGCAGAGAATAACTTCCAGGCAGCAGTCCGCCGGGCGTTCAGAAACGAACCCCGAATAGCGCTCGCGCATCTTGCGCTGAAAACGAGCATCGGCGTTCTTCAGTAAGATCGGCAACCCGCCGATCTCGACACATATATCGTGTTCGGCCACAGTGATGATTCGAACTGCACCTTTGAAGTTGCCGGTCAGCTTACACGACTTTCGCGGCGAACAGAAGGGGATTCAGGTGGTCGCACGCCTCTGCGCTGCTGCTCATCTCGTACGTGAACTTCAGTTTACGGTCACGGCCGAGACAACTAGGGACACAATTATCTGTTCGAAGTTGTAGGATGAAAGCCTTACTCTCGTCGGCATTACCAGTTCTACTTTTGGCTCTCTCTATCTCTGGCTGCGGTGGAGTCGGGGGATCGCGATCTCCGTCTTCTCAACCGCCAAGCACCTCGCCAATAAAAAATGTGATCGTGGTGGTGATGCAGAATCGATCATTCGACCACTTGTTTGGAACCTTCGCCGGGGTGGACGGGGTGCGTGCAGGCGTGCCGGGCTACAGCCAGAAGAACGGCAAAGGGGAAACGGTCACTCCTCGACTTTTGCAGCAGACAACCGTTTCGGACCTTCCTCATGGAAGGGAAGAGTACCTGAGGGTGTGGAACTCCGGAGGCATGGATAGATATGCCCTACACAATGGCGACATTTCGCTGGGGTACTATGACGCTACAACTCCGGGCGTTGATCGTCTATGGTCCTGGGCACAGCAATATGCGCTAGCAGATCGATTTTTTACTTCGGTCATGAGTTCCGCCCCTTCGAACCAGCTCTTCATGGTAGCGGCATCGGACAACAACTTCCCTTTCAGCGTGCACCCCTTCTATGGTCCTTGCAACACGGAGACAACTACCCCAGCACCTTACACCTTTAGAAACCTCGGAGATCAACTCACAGAGGCAGGAATAAGCTGGGGTTGGTACCAGGAGCACCTCTGGGACTGTGCAAACGGCTACATTCCTCAGCAGAACCCATTCCAGTACTTCACGTCGACACACGAGTCTCCTAGCTTGCGTGACTACTCTCGTTTTCTCCAAGACCTTACTTCTGGAACCCTTCCAGCAGTATCTTTCGTCCAACCTGGCCCAAGCGAGAGCACACATCCAAGCGGCGGCTCGATCACGAATGGGTTGAATTGGCTGGACGGGCTCATCAGGCAAATCCAGGCCTCTTCGGTCTGGCCGGGAGTGGCGCTGATTGTCTTGTGGGACGAGAGTGGCGGTTGGTGGGACCACGTCCCGCCCCCACAAGTAGACCAGGAAGGATACGGAATGCGGGTTCCGCTGCTTGTAATCTCCCCTCACGCGAAACGTAATTATGTCTCGCACGTCCAACTCGACAACGTATCTGTGTTGAAATTTATTCAGGAGAACTGGGGATTGCCACCCCTGAACAGCAGGAATCAGGCAGCGACTGGTCTTGACGATCTCTTCGCGTTTTAGTTGAAAATGGGCCTGCCACCGAGGCAGGCCCACGACTAGAAGCGAGCGATCAGACCAGCCCGAACCGCACGCGACGATCCCGGAGAGATGTTGTTGTTGTTGTTCGCGTTGAGGTAGTACTTGTTGTTCAGTAGGTTGTCGACGTTTACCTGCAAACGCATTCTCTCCGTGACCGAGTAGAACACGGCAGCGTCAGCCCGCGTGTACCCCGGCAGGATCACGGTGTTATCGATTGCAGCGAACATGTCGGATCGGTTTGTGATTCCAAGACCCGCACCGAGACTCGGCAAGAACTGATACCTGTTCCACAGTGAGAACGTGTGGTGAGGCACTTGCGCTAGCTGAGCCCCCGCCCGCGCCGCAGAACTAGCGCTGGTGACATACGCGTCCTGGTAGGCATAACCGCCCGCGATCTGCCATGCACGGGTGAGGTTTCCATTTACTCCTACCTCGAAACCGTTCGTTCGTGAACTGCCGGTTTGCACAATCCTAGTAGGATCATTTGGATCAATCGACCGGGTATTCGTACGGTTCAGTTGATACACGGCCGTGGTAAGGGATAGCGAGCGCACCATATCCCACTTGATTCCCATCTCGTAATTCGCGAACTTCTCTGGCTTGACCTGCTGGGTAATGTTAGTGAGAGAAGAGAACTGATCGCCCGAACTTGGCAGATAGGACACGCTGTAACTTCCATATACGGACAGGCGGTCTCGTGGCTTGATGACGACCCCGGCTCGCGGCGAAACCAATCGGTCTATTCGGCGCAGGTCATCTCCGTTCCGATTGTTGTGGTACTGCAAATCAAAGTAGTCAAATCGCACTCCACCCAGCAACTGGACGTACCTGGAAACCTGAACCTGGTCCTGGAGGTAAATAGCACCGATTCTCGTCCTCACGTTGTTATCGGCATCTGTTGCGCTTTGTCGAAACGTTGCGGGGGTGTCGATTACGGTGTCGTTGTAGGGGACTAAGATCGATGTGCTTGTGTCGTTGAAGTACCCTGTGTTTCGGAAGTTGTCAGTTCGCTGCCGGCCCAGTTCCACTCCGCCCAGCAGCGTGTGCCGTAGACGACCAGTTAACACCACATGGCTCACGTCGGTCTGGTTGAACATGTTCAGTCTGTTGCTGGCGTTGTTATAGGCCGAGACGCTGATCAGTTCTTTGTCCCCGCTCACAGCGCCCGGGACGTAGTTCAGATAGAAGCGATCGTAACCGGCGAACAAACTCCGGTTACGAATCGTCAGGCCACGATGGGTCGTGTGCTCGACGGTGGCGGTACCGAGGTTGACGTCTGCGCGAACGCGACTGTCGTGCGGGTCTCCAATGTAGGTCGATATCGGCAGATCCACCGGTCGCCCCTGAAAAGACGGGAGGCCACGGTCCGCTACGTGACCATCATGAAATCTCTCGTACCCGAAAATGACCTTGGTCCGTGTTCCCGGGGCGAAAGTGAGAGTGGGATTGATCCCATAGCGGTCGAACTCGACGAAGTCGCGGAAGCTGTCGGACGCCTCATACACGCCGTTGAAGCGCAGCGCCAGCTTCTTGCCCAGTGAGGTGTCGTAGTCTGCTGAGAACCTCCGGTCGTTGAATGAACCACCTTGCAATGTAAACTCGTGAACCGGGGTGAAATCAGCTTCCTTCGTGACGCGGTTGATCACTCCGCCAGCGCCGCCACGGCCAAAAATCATGGCGTTTGGGCCTTTGAGGGCCTCAACGCGATCGATGTTGTAAAGGTCGCGCATGTACTCCATGTCGTCCCGCACACCGTTCAGGAAGAAGTCAGCAGTGGTGGTGTTTCCGCGAATGACCAGTTGGTCTCGATTGTTTTCACCCTGATGGTGAGTTATGCCTGGCACATATCGAACGACGTCCCCAATCGTGGTTAGCATCTGGTCTGCCATCAGTTCTCTAGTTACGACCGTGACCGACTGTGGAACGTCAATCAGTGGCGTTGGCGTTCTCGTAGCGGTTGTGGTTGCAGCCGCGAGATAAGGTGCGTCCTCGACAATGGTTACGACGTCGCTTGCTGGGGCGACTTTCAACACAAATTCGATTGGCTCTGCGTCGACACGATGGAGACGAATTTTGTGGGACGAACTCACGAAGCCTTTGTGTGACACCCGCAACGTATAGTCGCCGGGTTCCACGGCGAGCGAAAACTCGCCGTTCGCATCGGAGGTGACGGATGGTCCGGAAGAAGCTCCGGCCGGAACGGCAACGACGTGAGCGCCGGGAATTCTGGCACGCGTGGAATCTGAGACGGTTCCTTTGATTTGCACCTTTCCAGAGGAAACGACCACCTGAGATAAAGCGGTTCCCACAAACAACAGCAACCAGCAGAAAAGAACTACCAACCTCCCCTGAGAGGACATCGAAGAACTCCTTGGTTCGACTTTGACTGCATTTTGTGTGAGCCACCAAGACACGAGCCGGACACCTCTCGTGCCCAAAGTCCAGTTGCAACCGTGTCGCAACTGAAGTAGAGTTAACATCCTGCCCTCGTCCGGGCTGCGGGGTCAATATCTGGGAGCATTTTCTGTTGCAGGCTATTTGCAACTAGTTGCGACTAAGGAGAGCATTGGTAATGCCGTTGCCGGAGACCGAGATTCCTGGCCGTTTACAAGCGTTCTTCGCAGACCGCGGAATTCGCACAACGAAACAAAGGCGAGCAATTCTGAAGGTAATTGAGACAGCGAGCAAGCACCTCGACGCAAGCCAAATTCTCCGCAGGGCACAAAAGCTTGATGCTTCCGTCGACAGGAGCACGGTCTACCGCACACTCCGGCTACTAAAGCGACACGGCCTGATTGACGAATTGGATCTCATGCACATTCATGGTGAGGGGCACTATTACGAGCGCAAGGTGCATCGGGATCACATTCACATGGCCTGTTTGCGCTGTGGCAAGATCTCCGAGTTCGTCAGCGATGTGTTTGAGAAGTTGAAACAGCAGGTGGAGAAGGACTGTCGGTTTCACATCGTGGTCTCGCGGCTTGAGATCGGCGGCTATTGTTCCACCTGTCGACGCGCAGACTGAGCGGGCATAGACTCAAGCTTAACAAAGTGCCGCACTGAACTCGTGCGACACTCTGATCCTCATCACTGTCGAGTGAAATCGCAAGCTCCGTTTGTGTTTTGCGCTGGCGGTGACGGCGGTATCGCCCATGGAACCCCTGTGAAGTCGAAAAACTCGGTCATGTCCGGCATAGCCGCATCTCGAGCAGTAAGCGGTGGCAGTCCCCAGCGGGTCTCGATGAACTTCAAGTAGGCGGTCAAATCCATGGGCGTGTGGGAAACGTAATTTCTTTTCGCGAAGGGCGAGATCACCATGTTAGGCACACGGAAACCCGTGATAGTGAAATCCCCCACTGGATCGTTTGGTAGAAGGTCTTGGGGAGGAATGCCGTCAGGATTCGGAACGCTGATCGGCGGTACATGGTCGAAAAACCCGCCGCCTTCATCATAGGCCAGAAAGAAGACACTATCTCTCCACGATGGACTGACCATCAATGCGTTGATCAGACTGGCCACGAACGCGGCGCCCGTTTGAACGCTGATTGGGGACACCGTACCGTCCGTGGGATTGAAGTTGCTGGGATGCTCGTCGCGGCCGCTGAACAGCCCTGGTTCAATCAACGCAACAGCGGGTAACGTTCCGTTCTGCACATCGGTGAAGTACTCACTCAACGGCACCAGACGAGCTTTCGTCTCAGGGCGATTGAAGTATGTGAAGTATTCCAAATAGGTAAGGCCGTCGGTCATGTAAATCTTCCAGCTCAAGCCGGCAGCATCGAGAGATTCCCAGATTGTCCTGGCCGTCAATTGTCTGTTGGGGCCACGAGCATGGCCCTGCGTCGTGGCGGCATGAAGGAACAACCGATTGGGGAAGCGACTGGGAAGAGGCGTGAAGAGAGCGTCACTCATGGCGAAGTTCGAGGCCATGAAGTAGTAGTAGTTTAGATCGCTGTCGTCATAGTAGTGCATCGCGCGACTGCCGGTCTGGTCGGTCAACGTGATGCCTTGCGTGAGGGCGTGCAGCCCAACGTCGAAAGCCGTCTGTGCAAAACCGTCCATAGGCGCGTTCGGGCCAGCCGCCGAAGGATTGGACAGGTTCATCTCCTTGTGACTTTCCGCCCAGTCAGAGGAGAGCGTCTCAGTACAGACCGAGCCAGAATGCGCCACCGGAATCGGGCCTATTAGTTCGACTGGGTTGAAGAAGTTGCCGGTGCTCAGGTCGTTGATTCTGCCGTCGCTGCTTACGATGGGGATGTTGTTACGCTGCCGATAGGCCGTCATTTGACCAAAGTAGTGATCAAACGTTCGGTTCTGCTGCAGCATGATGATGACGTGATTCACCGCTTGAATGTTGCCGCCGCCCGTGTTTTGCCCAGGGTCACGGTTTGCGCTTCCGGTGACTCCCCCGCAGCCGGTCAGCAAAAGGCCGCAAAGCAACAGCGCCAGTAGAAGTCTGACCTCGCGTTTCACCGTGCTGCTGAATAGGGCCGTTTCTGTCAGGCAGGCGAGCTCCGGCAGCCGTGTTGATTTCATCGATTCCAAGCTAAACTCCGTTCAAAGCAGAACTGTACGTACCGACCATCGTGGCTGTGCACATGACGTTTCTGCCATGGTCATCACTTCAGACACCTTGTCATGATTTTTGATGGATTTCCGGTGGGTGCTGTTGGCCGGAGCTGTGCGAAGGAGTGTGAACGGAACGAGCCTCATGGATACCGCAGATGGCGCCAACCCGGGACGTCAGCTCTGCTGAGGCTGCGCAAAACCGAAATAGGGTTGAACAAGCGGTGCGAGAAAGGCTCTATGTAACTCTTAGGTTATGGCTGCCGGTCTTTCCACTCCTCGTACCAAGCCATTTGAATCGCTTCAAGCTTGCTCTCGTTTGATTGCGAGGGATCGTCAACGAAGATAGGCAATTGTGTCACCCACATGTGCAGATCAGTAAAGCGCACCTCAAGCGGATTGACATCCGGAAACTTCTCAACCAATACGAGTGCGATGTCTTCCGCGTCGTCCCACCTAACCTCAGTAGCCATGCAATGTTCATCCTTTCAATGATTCGCCCCGCCGTCGAACGTTGAAGCACGTGGTAACGATCATGGGGCCGCCGTACTGTTTCAGTACCAATGGGACTGCAATCACCCGCAAGTTGTTGTACCAGTCCTGGAGTACTTTTGCGAGTTGGTAAGCCGCTCCGTCACGGGCGGGTTGAACTACCTGCTGAGTGACTGTCCGCCTTTTCGCTCTATAATCGCAGTCATGGCAGCGTCGGCACCAAAGTCGGCAGCACCGAGAGGCAAGCTGAACGATCGCGCGACGACGAAGGTATCCGAGAAGCTGGATCAGCGGGTGCACTCGTTCTGGCATCGAGTCACTGAAGGTCTGGAACTGGCGGATCTTTGGACGCAATTCAAAACAGAAGCGAGAACGGGCTACCGGCTGTACTCTCGTGAAGTCCCGACTGAGCACCTGGAGGGAGTTTCAGGTGGCCAGCGTGTCTGGCATGTAACGAAGGTTCTCTTTTGGGCCGTACTGAGCAAGTTGTCACCGGCGCGCCGCGTTGTGCTGCTCGTCGCTTGTGTGCTGCTGGTGTTTCCCTTCTCCTTTCATTTCGGAGCGCTTTACCTTCAGGCCAGCACCCTTCACATTCTCGGCGGACTTCTGTTACTTGGGTTGCTGCTCCTTGAGATCGGGGACCGCGTAACCCTCAAACGGGATCTCCAAATTGCACGCGAGATTCAGCTTTGGTTGGTTCCGGAAGCTCCCCCGCAAGTGCCGGGACTCGATATCGCCTTCTTCAATCGACCGGCAAACACCGTCGCGGGCGATTATTACGACGTTTTCCCCCGCGAGACTCTGTGTGAAGAATCCAAAGATGACACTCCGACCAGCAGCGCAGTCCTGATCGCGGTTGCCGACGTTGCCGGAAAGAGCCTTCCTGCCGCGCTTCTTATGGCGACATTCCAGGCCAGTTTGCACACGCTTTCGGGGCAGCGCGGTTCGCTGCTCGAACTCACGGCTGGAGTAAATCGCTACGCATGCGACCACAGCCGCGGCGGTCAGCGTTTCACGACCGCATTTCTCGCCGAGTATGAACGAAAGGGCGGCCGGCTGACCTACATCAATGCAGGTCACAACGCCCCGATTCTGCAACGCGCGAACGGCAGCGTGGAGCGCCTTGGCACGGGCGGAGTACCACTCGGTATCACTCCCGACGCTTATTACGAATGCGGAACCGCCGTCCTCGCGCTAGGAGACGTGCTGGTCATCTTCACCGATGGTCTCGTTGAGGCTATCAACTACGCCGACGAAGAATACGGCGAGGAGCGCTTGCTCAAAGGATTACAGGTAAACCGAGAGTTCGTCGCTTCGGAGATCGTTGAACGCATGATGCGAGCTGTGGATTTTTTCGTCGGCATGACTCCGCAGCACGATGACATGACCGGCGTAGTGATACGCAGGGTTTAGCTTAGCGCAATAAAGAAACGGCTCCGTACCGAACGGAGCCGTCAAAAGTAGCCATGCAACCGCGCCCTCTTACACACCTGTCAGCACGGGTTCCTCTACGTTAGCCTCTCTCAGGAACCTCGCTGCTTCCTCGGGCGGGGTGGGATTGATGTAAAAACCGGTCCCCCACTCAAACCCTGCAGTCTTGGTCAACTTCGGCATGAACTCGATATGCCAGTGATAGTGCTCCAGATCAGGATCCTGTACCGGAGAGGTGTGAATCACAAGGTTGTAAGCAGGGTTATCGAGCACCTTCTCGGCTTTCCAGAGTAGAGTCTTGAGCGCGTAAGAGAGGTCGCGGAACATTTGCGAAGAAGCGTGCTCGAAGGCAGCCTCGTGCCGCTTCGGCAGTATCCAGGTTTCGAACGGGAAGCGCGGAGCATAAGGCGCTAGCGTGACGAAGCTTTCGTTCTCTGCCACGACTCGAACGCCACTATCAAGTTCCTGGCGGATCATGTCGCAAAAGACGCAGCGTTCCTTGTAGATGAAGTACTGCTTGGCACCTTCGAGTTCTTCAGCCACACGGCGGGGCAGAATGGGGAGCGCGATCAGTTGCGAGTGCGCGTGCTCCAGAGATGCACCAGCCGCTTCACCATGGTTCTTGAATAAAAGGATGTACTTGAACCGCTTGTCCTGTTTCAGGTCGAGGATGCGGTCGCGGAACGCCCATAGCACGTCCTCGATTCGCTTCGGAGGCATGTTGGCCAGGTTCTGCATATGATCGGGCGTCTCGATGATGACCTCGTGTGCACCGATTCCGTTCATCTTGTCGAACATTCCTTCAGCCTGGCGGTTGAGACTTCCCTCGATGCCCAGAGCTGGAAACTTGTTCGGCACCACGCGCACGGTCCATCCCGGCGTATCCTTTTGCGGAGTTGCCGTGCCGTTTGCTGCTGGTCGATACGCAAGAATCTCTGGCGGTGTTTTGCTTTCGTTTCCGTAGCAGAATGGACAAAAGCCGCCCTTCAGCTTTACTTGTTCACGAACGAAATCTGTTGGGCGTTTGGCTCGATCGGTCGAAATGATCACCCACCGTCCGACGATGGGGTCTTTTCTAAGCTCTGGCAAAGCGTTAGTCCTTTCGCGACAGGCCCATGCCTGTACGCCTTCGAATCCGAAACTGCGCGCCAGATAACGGGCCGGGCGCTGGCAGCGCAACCACCAATATTAAGACAATCGGAAGGCGTTCTTAAATAAGGTGATGTCCGTAACCTTACCGGCAGGACTGTCGTAGTAGACGGAAACGACATCGAAGCGGTAAAGGGGAATTTGATCGCCCGCTCGCGCAAATGCTCCATTGCTCTCGCGGAGCCAGCGCCGCGTATTCCTTCTTCGTGCCAAGCGCCTCAGGTACTCGCGCGCCATCAGTCGCAGTTCCCTCTGCTTCTTCGTATCGACAGCAGCCTCGGCCGGCTTCACGTCTCGCGTGGTGCGCGTCTTGACTTCCACGAAACACAAGACGTCATCGTCCCATGCAATCAGGTCCACTTCACCTTTCTGACGTGGGGACCTCCAGTTGCGCGCAACCACGACATAGCCCAACTCTCTCAGGTGCAAGTCCGCGTCTTCTTCTCCGCGCTTGCCAGTTCGCAGATGTCGGGGAGCAGCGGTGACGACGCTCCTGCCACTCAGTGCGTCTATCAGACACATGAACCAGTGAAGCAATTTCCGCATGAGAGAATGTTACGGGTCGTGTTCGCTGAACACCGCCACGCTATGCGTTACGTTCCGGATTCGTAACATCCGCCCCGCCTTGTGACTTAGACTGCTCACTTTAAGCAAAAGAAGCCGGCGCTTTCGCGCCGGTCCCCGTGATTTCTCTTACTGTAGTTCGTCCCGGTATCGCTATTTGCAGCATTCCTTAATGCACTCTTCCATGATGTCCAGCGCGGTGTCGATCTGTTCCTTGTCAACGACGAGCGGCGGACATATGCGAAGCGTATTTGGCCCGGCGCCCAGCAGGAGCAGGCCTTTCGTAAACGCCATGTCACATATCTGGTCGCGTTCCTCCCCAGCCGGATCCTTTGTGTCCTTGTTCTTCACGATCTCCACACCAATCATGAGGCCACGACCGCGGACATCTCCCACCGTGGGCAGAGTTTCGGGCCACTTTCCGATGCGCTGCATGATGTAGTTGCCCATGTTCTCCGCATTTTTCAGCAGTTCGCGCTCAATGATGTTCAGGGTTGCGATCGCGGCTGCATTACAGACAGGGTTGCCGCCGAACGTCGATGCATGCGACCCGGGTACCCAGTCCATGACCTCGGCTTTTGCAATGCAAGCACTCAGTGGCATTCCGCTTGCAATGCCCTTCGCAACCGTGATCATGTCCGGCTCAACGCCTGAGTGCTGGACAGCCCACCACTTCCCGGTGCGACCGCAACCTGACTGCACTTCGTCGCAGACCATGAGGATGCCGTACTTGTCGCAGATCCTCCTGATCTCGCGCAAGAACGAATCAGGTGCAACCAGGTATCCGCCCTCGCCCTGGATCGCCTCGACAAAGATCGCCGCGACTTCCTCGGGTGGAAGGAACGTCTTGAAGAGGCGGTCTTCGATGTAACGCGCGCACTCGATGCCGTACTGCTCCTCACTCATTCCCGCCGGGCGGCGATAAGAATTCGGATAGGGGACGTGCTCTACACCGGGCACTAGCGGGGCGAAGCGTCGCTTCTGCTGCGGCTTCGACGCAGTCAGCGACAGGGCACCCATGGTCCTACCGTGGAACGCACCGATCATAGCGATGATGCCCTGCCGTTTTGTGTGATAGCGGGCCAGCTTCAGCGCGCACTCGATCGCCTCGGCACCCGAGTTGCCGAAGTAAACCTTGTGGGGTCCCTTCATCGGGGCGATGGAGCTGAGCTTTTCGCCCAACGTCACCATGTTCTCGTAGTAGAAGTCTGTCCCCGACATGTGGATCAACTCGCCAGCCTGCTCGCGAATGGCTTTGACGACTTCCGGATGGCAGTGACCGGTAGAGGTCACGGCGATGCCAGCAGCAAAATCCAGGAATTGATTGCCGTCAGGATCTTCGATAACGCAGCCGTACCCGCGCTTTGCTACGAGGCCGTAGCCGCGGGTGTAGGAAGGAGAAATGTACTTGTTGTCACCTTCGATGATGCGGCTGGCCTTTGGACCCGGCACTGGCGTTTTTAGGTTCGGAATGACGGGACTGATTGTCGTCTTCGCAGACATGAATTCCCTCCACAAACTGCAACGGAAAAGGCACGCGTTAGCGCGCGAGAGTTTGTCCCCGAGCCATGCTCGGATGGGACCCTGAGACTCTGGCACAGGGAACGCGACCGTGGGCTACTGAACGCCCTCGGCACCTTGCAGCGGGATATGAGAAGAGGAGCTAGTCGCCGGCAAACAGGTTGGCCCGGGCGACGCTGGGACACAGCATCAACGACACACGCGGGTATGCGAGCGCCAGTCGCAACGAGGAGATTGGTGCGACGAAGATGGCCTCGTGACTTACATTCCGGGTCATCGCAAGCACTCCAACATTATTATACCTTTGTGATACCTCAAGCGTAACCCCCAGCCGCTGCGCAGGTAAGACGCCTCACAACAGCAGCATCAAGGGTGCAGTCGCGCCGGTGCGCACTGCTGGTTGCCGTTTCGTACTTTGGGTCTCTACAATCGGGAGTTCCGCGTGGTAGATCAAGGCTTCGTTCCCCAAGTCCAGAACGCAGCAAGGATGTTGCTCAAAGTCCAGTTCGATCACGCGTACGATAGAAATCTTATGCCATTACGCTTCTTCAACACGCTTTCCGGCAGAGTCGAGGAGTTCCACCCGCAACAGGACAACACTGTCCGCATGTACGCCTGCGGACCGACCGTGTACGACTACGGGCACATCGGAAATTTCCGTACGTTCGTGCTGGTCGACGTGCTGCGACGTTTTCTGAAGCAGAGCGGTTACGAACTGAAGCACGTCATGAACATCACGGACGTGGACGACAAGATCATCCGGAACTCGGCGCGGCTGGGCGTGAGCGTGCAAGAGTACACACGCAAGTACGAGCAGGCTTTTCTCGAGGACTCAGGAACACTGAATATCGAACGTCCTGAGATGATCGTCCGGGCCACTGAGCACATCCCCGCAATGGCGCACTTCATTCAGGAGCTTGAGAACAAGGGCTTCGCATACCGCGCCGAGGACGGTTCGTACTATTTCCGAATTGCCAGGTTTCCAGAGTACGGCAAGCTGTCGAAGAAAGACTTCGCTGGGATGGTCGACGGAGCGCGTGTTGAGGTGGACGAGTACGACAAGGACAGCGCACGAGACTTCGCGCTCTGGAAGGCTCCAAAGGCCGGTGAGGCTAAGTGGGACACGGAGATCGGACCAGGACGTCCGGGGTGGCACATCGAGTGCAGCGTAATGTCGATGGAATACCTAGGCGAGACACTGGATATACATGCCGGTGGCGAAGACCTGGTGTTCCCACATCACGAGAATGAAATCGCCCAATCGGAAGCTCTGACGGGCAGGCCTTTCTCGCGCTACTGGATGCACTGCAGGTTCCTGCTGGTTGAAGGCGAGAAGATGTCGAAGTCGCTCGGCAATTTTTATACGCTGCGCGACTTGGTGCTGAAAGGTCACAAGCCGTCCGCCATCCGCTATCTGCTCGCGTCGGTGCCTTTCCGCAAGCAGTTGAACTTTACATTTGACGGATTGAAGACCGCCGCGAACGCGGTCGAGCGGCTGCGGAATTTCAAGCTGCGTCTTGAGACAGGCAATTTCCAGGAAGGCACGACCGACCAAGTACAAGCCTTGGCTCGCACCGCAATTGAGAACATGCGCGCCGGACTCGAAGACGACCTGAACACAGCTCAAGCCCAGGGCGCGATTTTCGAGATGGTGCGAGATGCCAATGCTGCTGCGGACGCGGGAGAGATCCGCAAAGGAGATCTACCCCTGCTGCTCGAAGCATTGGCGAAGTTTGACGAAATATTCGTTGTGTTGAAGGACGACGATGCCGAGAAGATGCGTGCGATCTACGAGTGGGCTAAAGCTGAAGGACGGCTTGAAGGAGCTGCGCAAGAGTTCATTGAGAGTGTGAAGTCAACCGAGTTGAGCGATGCCAAAATCGATAGACTCATCGCCGAAATGCAGGCCGCGCGGAAGGCACGAAATTTCGGCAAGTCGGATGAAATCAGGAATGAACTGAACTCGGCCGGAATCATCGTTGAGATCACGAAAGACGGAGCGAGATGGAGGAGGAAGTAAGGAGATCTAAGCAGGCGAAGGGTTTGGGATTTTGCGGGCCGGTCGAATGTCAAAGAAAACCTACAACCTCGCACTGGTTGGCTTTGGTAACGTCGGCAGAGCTTTCGTCGGCTTGCTCCGTACGAAGCACAACATTCTCCGCGATCAATACGCCATCGACTTCCGCATAACCGGTATCGCCAGCCGCCGCCTCGGCTGGCTCGCGAAGCCAAACGGTTTCGATCTCGACCGTCTCTGTGAGCACGGACTCACAACCTCCGAAACCTCCGATAGCTCCGAAACTCCCGAAACCTCTCAACGATCCATTCGCGACTGGCTCAAGGTGTCCTCCGCTGACGTTCTCTTCGAAGCCACTCCACTGAATCGCCACACCGGCGAGCCAGCGTCAGAACACATCCGAGCGGCACTGGAGCACGGAGCCCATGCTATCAGCGCAAACAAAGGCCCTGTGGTATTCCATCTCGACGAGTTGAGTCAACTCGCTAACAGTCGCGGCAAACGGTTCCTGTTCGAATCGTCAGTCATGGACGGCACGCCTATCTTCAACATGTTCCGCCATTGTCTGCCCGCGATTGATCTGCGAGGCTTCCGCGGAGTGCTGAACTCGACGACGAATGTGATTTTGAGCGGCATGGAACGCGGCATGCCTTTTGAAGAAGCTCTGCGGCAGGCGCAACAGATAGGAGTGGCCGAAAGCGATCCGTCCGACGACATCGAGGGCTGGGACGCCGCTGTCAAAACAGTGGCACTGGCGAATGTGCTAATGGGTGCGCGCCTTACGCCTGCGGACGTGGAGCGTGAGGGCATCGCGCATCTCACTGGAGAACAGGTTCGAGTGGCGCGACGTGAGGGCAAAGCGTATAAACTCGTATGCCGAGCCATGCGGCGCCATGGCCGAGTGGTGGCGAGTGTTCGTCCAGAACTCCTGCCGCTCACTGACGCGCTGGCTCTTGTGGACGGTACATCGTCGATAGTTTATTTCGAAACGGACATGTTCCCAGGATTGGCGCTGACGGAAGACCACGCCGGGTTGGAAGCCACGGCATACGGAATGTTCTCCGACTTCATAGAGGCTGTCGAGAGTGATCGGGCAGTGTCCAGACCTGCCTAAGCCACCAGATTTTCAGGAGTTCAGAATGTCGAGCCCGCAAACCAGCAACGTGAATGAAATCGCACAGCACCTGAAGTGGATTCGTGAGCAGTTCCCTGCTTTGAACCTGGAGGTGGATGGCAAGCGTGCAATCTACTTCGATGGCCCGGGTGGAACCCAGGTGCCTCAGCGCGTGATCGATGCCATGGCGGACTGCCTGGTGCGTTCGAACTCGAACACACACGGCAGTTTTCTGACTAGCCGGCGAACCGACGCGACCATTGCCGCTGCACATTCCGCTATAGCGGATCTTCTCGGCTGCGACGATGACGAAGTCGTTTTCGGGCCTAACATGACTACGCTCACTTTTGCCATGAGCCGAGCAATTGGGCGTGAGCTTGGCCCCGGCGACGAAATCGTCATCACCATGCTCGACCATGATGCAAACGTTGCACCATGGCGTGCGTTAGCCGAGAAGGGCGTGACCATCCGAAAGGTGGACATCAACCTGGATACATGCACGTTGAACATGCATGACCTCTCCACCAAGATCACTCGAAAAACGAAATTGGTGGCCTTGGGATATGCTTCCAACGCTGTAGGCACCATCAATCACATCGAGCGAGTCATCGGCCTTGCACATGAGAACGGTGCCATGGTCTACGTGGATGCAGTTCACTATGCACCCCACGCTCCTATCGACGTACGTGCCCTCGACTGCGACTTTCTAGCGTGCTCGACGTACAAGTTTTTCGGCCCGCACATGGGTGCGCTCTATGGGAAACGCGAGCATCTGAAGCGCTTCCGCCCGTATAAGGTCAGACCGGCTTCCGACGAGTTGCCCAGCCGCTGGGAGACAGGAACGCAGAACCACGAGGGTCTGGCAGGCGTCAGCGCAGCGATCTCATACTTGGCTGAACTTGGGTTGCGTATGTCCCCACAGGTCGAGACACGGCGAGACGCCTTGTTGTGCGCTTATCGTGCGATTCACGGATACGAACGTACATTAGCCGAGCGATTGATCAGCGGCTTGCAACATATACCCGGACTGACTATCTATGGCATAACAGATCCAGCCAAGTTCGACCGTCGAACCCCAACGGTTGCGATCAGGGTCCAAGGACATACGCCCGCGGAACTTTCAAGCAAACTCGGCGAGCGCGGAATATTCACATGGGAAGGAAACTATTACGCCATCAACCTCACTGAGCGTCTTGGAGTGGAAGACCAGGGAGGTATGCTCCGTATTGGCCTCGTTCACTACAACACTGCTGAGGAAGTAGACAGGTTTCTTGCAGAACTGAACGACATAGTTAGAAAGTAACGAGACTGAGTGGGCTTAGAAAGTAGCTGTCCCATTCGGGGGCGGCTTCTTCTTTGGTATTTCGATCTGTTCAACTATTCGCCTTGGGCCTTCTTGCGTTCCCTGGCGCTTAGAGCGGCCATGGCTTCATCGGCACTCTGGTCGCGGTAGATCAAGCCATCGTCAGGCAATTGTCTGTGTTCGTGCTCCGCCAGTTGGCGCTTCACGTCCTGAAGTTCGCGGGCGAGATTTATTACGACTTCGCTGAGTGGGTCCTGTATTTCCTTCGGGTCCGTGATTACGACGCGCTTGCCATTCCGGAACATGATATGGCCGGGTACCCCGACAATGGTGGAATTGTCCGGAACATCCCTAAGCACTACAGATCCCGCGCCGACTCGCGAGTTCTCGCCGACGACGATGTTCCCCAGAACCTTGGCCCCGCCACCGATAACCACCCCATTGCGGATTGTCGGGTGGCGTTTGCCCTTGTTCAGGCTGGTGCCACCAAGGGTGACGCCCTGATAGATAGTGACGTCGTCGCCAACCTCGGCCGTCTCGCCGATTACCACTCCCATGCCGTGATCGATGAAAAGCCGGCGGCCGATGCTGGCTCCCGGATGTATTTCAATGCCGGTGAGAAAACGCGAAACCTGAGATAGCAAGCGTGCAACTGTGTGGAGCCGGCGCCTCCATAACCAGTGAATTGCGTGGTGCATCCAGACGGCGTGCAGCCCCGGATAACACAGCAGAACCTCAACAGTAGATCGCGCAGCTGGGTCGCGCTCGAAAACAGAGCGGATGTCTTCCCGAATTGTGCTCAGCAATGGCACTCGTGCTGCCCCGTTTGTTGGATGCCAATCGGGAAGACAGGATTCAGTCTCCGGTACTCTCAACTGCTGGCAACTCGGGTTCTCCTTCTGGAGTACGCGCTTTAAGTTCGGCACCGGTTACCAGGGCGACTGCCGCCACGATCACTACCGTTCCTGCGAGAATGTAGCCCGTGACCTGTTCGTTGAGTATAAGCCAGCCCAGAAACACCGCCACCACCGGATTCACATAGGCGTAAGTGGTCACCTTCGTCGTCGGCACGTGCTTGAGGAGCCAAATGTACGCCGTGAATCCAACCCACGACCCGAATATAACCAGATAAACGATGGCAGCGATTCCACGGAAGGACCAAACGGCAGTGTGATGCTCTCCGAAACCTAGTCCCAGTACCACGTTGGCGAGACCGGCAAAGGTCATCTCCCAACCGGTAGCACTGAACGGGTCTATCGACATCTTCCAGCGCTTCGCTAGCACGGAACCTGTGGCCCAACTCAAGGAAGCGATCGGCAGCACAAGTGCGGCAAAAAGTTGTCGGTTTGCAAGGCCGGAAGTGTGGCTCAGTTCAGGCCACAGCAGCACAACGATGCCGACGATGCCAAGCGTAATACCGCACAAGGCGCGAGGAGAAACCCGGTGCTCTCCAGGGAAAACCCAAGTTTCGAGCACAAGAAACCATATTGGAGTAATCGAGACGATCAGCGCGGCCAGACCCGTCGGCACCCACTGTTCCGCCCAGGCAAGTACCACGTTGGACGCCGTCAGCAGCAGCAAGCCGATGACAGCCAGTCGAATGGCCTCGTGCTTCCTCAGGCGAACACGACGCCCCGTCAGGGCGCAGTAGAAGAGCATTAGAGGGCCGGCAATCAAGAATCGCGCCCCGGCCATGAGCGCCGGCGGAACATCGCGAACAGCCTCGCCGATGGCGAGGTAAGTGGACCCCCAAAATACATAAACGAGCCCGAAGGCAGTTACGACCTTCCATCTCGCGGGAACGCGCTCTTCTGGTAGATTCTTCAGCTCAGACATCGACGTGAGTAGTATTCAACCATAACAGAGGAGGGCGGCATGTTCCCAAAGAGATTACGCGAACTGCAGCAGATCGGCACTAAACCGGCGTGATACCCCGGCCCAGTGTACGGGTTACGGGGCCGCGGTCGGGCGGGAGCGATCGTGTGTTTTCAGTCGTTGACCCGTGAGTATTACGTAATGAAGGCCGGAAGTTATCGTGAAAACAAATACAAGCCAGAGAAGCACGTGCGCGGTCACATGAACCCAAATCGACTCACGTAGCTGAGAAACGAGTACGAAGAACACTGCGCCGATTTGTGCGACGGTGTTCATCTTTCCAAAAATGCTGGGGCGAAAATCACGGAACCCGAGAACGGCGTATAACAACGCGCTTGTTATCAGAATCGCAATGTCGCGGCTGAAGACGAGGACGGTGAATTTCCACTGGATCTTGTGCTCGATGGATAAAACAAGAAAAAGAGTACTGAGCAGCATCTTGTCCGCGATCGGGTCCATGTACATCCCGAGCACAGTCTTCTGCTTCAGTAGGCGCGCAAGCAATCCGTCCAGCCCATCGCTGATACCGGCAATCACGAAAAGCAGTAGCGCCCACCCATAGTTGCCGTCCACGATATTGATCACGATGAACGGCACAAAGATCAACCGCATCAACGTTAGCTGGTTCGGCGCTGTCAGCAGTTGTGAGCCCAAGGGTTATCCACGCTCCTGATTTCCTCGTACTCTGATAGATTTTACCCGTTCTTTGTGACACAGGTCTCGATTTGGGTGACTATGCGGCGCACTTCTGCCGCTCCCCAGACCCTGCGACCCAACCCGTTAGACCGCACCTACAGCCAAGAAGCCTACCTCAGTGTCAGGCTCTGTTCCAGTGACTATAGGGCTGTGTGTAGTGCCGTCATTGCTTGTCAACCGAACGCTTACTATTAATTCGCTGCCTAAGTGGCGATGAGCCTCGACTGAATCGGCTGTGGCGCTCGGGTTTACCCGAATCCATTCTCCGGATTTCGGAAAATACCGGTCACCAAGGGATTGCGAATCCAAGCCGTGAACGCTAAGATAAGTGAGTCAGAAATGCCGTGGGAATTCACGACATCTCATTACAACCTGAAGAACGACGTAGGCGCGTAGCTCAGTTGGTTAGAGCGCTACCTTGACACGGTAGAGGTCAGCGGTTCGAGTCCGCTCGTGCCTACCATTTCTTTGTTTTCTTTCAGCACGTTAGCGCATCTCCCCTAGCGGTTGACTAACTTCTGAAGTTCTGCCGGATAGCGATCTCCCTGGAGCTTGATTCTGGAAGTTGCCTCATCCAGTTTCCGCAGATCGTCAGCCGTGAGTTCAACGTTTGCCGCTCCGAGGTTTTCTTCCAGGCGGTGCAGTTTCGTCGTGCCCGGGATCGGAACCATCCACTGTTTCTGCGCTAAGACCCAGGCAAGTGCGATCTGGGCAGGCGTCGTTTTCTTCTGCCTTGCGAACTCGCCGATCACATTCACCAACGCCTGGTTGACTTCGGCCCATACACTTCTGCTGTATCAAAGAAAGTGACGCCACGTTCGAAAGCGGTGCGGATCAGCGCCATACCCTGCTGCTTGTCGACCGCCGGCCCATAGCCGAAGCTCAATCCCATGCAGCCCAGACCGATAGCGGAGACCTCAAGGTTGCCTTTTCCAAGTTTGCGCTTCTGCATGAGTTCTCCTTTCAGCGGTGGTTCGGTGAGGGACCTTACGCTGTACCCCTTTGCGCTCGAGAAAGTAAGGACGCCAACTTCAGCAGCCGCTCCAATGCTTCCTTGACTTCCTGGATTGGGATGACTTCGACGTCAGCGGTGATGTTGTGCGACTGCAGAAATCGAGCGTCCTGCGTTTCAGGCCCGAAGCTGACGTGATCGTCAAGCGATCCGGCGCTCCTCAGTTCGACGTTCTTTCGGAAACAAAACGGTCGTTACCGTACCCTTTTCAATTCGACTCCGAATGCGGATCAATCCTTCGTTCTTGCTTACGAGTTCCTTTGTCACCCACAGACCCAGACCAGTACCGACCGACTGCTTTGTCGTAAAGAAGGGCTCAAATATTCGCTTTAGGTGCTCGGCCGGAATACCCTCACCTGTGTCGGCAACAGTGACAGCAATCATAGGCCGTCCTTTTATGGTCAGGGGACCGGAGGTTCTCAGATGTAGCGTGCCGCCTTGCCGCATGGCGTCAATGCTATTGGCGACCAAGTTGGAGACGATTTGGCGAATTTCACCCTCAACCGCATGAACATCACCCGTGGCCCCGTACTTTCGACTAACCCAGATTGACTGATTCTTCAGCTTGGACCCATACAAGTCGAGCAATTCGTCCAGAACGTCGGCTACTCTCACCCGCGAGGGTAGCCCATTCGTTTCTCTGTAAAAGCCAAGTGTCTGTTTCGTGATAAGCGCTACGCGCTCCAGTTCGCGTTCAGCGAGTTGCAGGTGCCGGCGTGCTGAATCAGGCATGTCCGCTTCAGTTCCAGCCAGGAACACCGCATTCATTGCCGCCGCCAAAGGATTGTTGATCTCATGAGCGATTGTAGCCGCCATACGGCCCACGGAAGCCAGCTTTTCGCTCCTGATTAAAGCCCTCTCGGTATGTTTGCGTTCCGTAATATCAACGTTGACGCAAACGCCGCCGACTATTGCGCCTTCCTCATTCCAGATCGGTAGAGCGTTATTCAAAATAGTTTTACGCGATCCATCGAAGGTCTCGATTTCAACTTCCTCGTTCAAAATGCTTTCGCCCGATCGGAGTGCCCGCGCCATGGCCCACTCACTCGGTGTAAGCCAGACATCTCTGCCCGGCAACCTACCCTTGAATCGCCCATAGTCTTCTCTTTTCACGAGTGGGACCTGGGCACCCCAAATCGCGCGTGCAGCAGCGTTCGTCTCAACTACGGTGCCAGTTGCGTCGCAGATGAAGACGCCTACCGGTAATGCGTTCAAGACGGCTCGCATTTGCTGCTCACGTCGCTGAAGCGCCAACTCTGCCTCTTTGCGTTCCGTGATGTCCATGGTGATGCCGATCATGCGCGATGGTTTCCCGGCATCATCAAACACAACCCGGCCACGTCTCGCAATCCAGCGAATTGTACCGTCCGGTCGACGAATCTGAGTATCAACTCTCCATCTGTCGCCAGCACTAACTGCCTCCTTGAAGCTGCGGTCAACCAATGCCCGGTGCTCCGGTAGCACGTGCTCGAGAAACAACTCGTAGGTCCACTCCGGTAAAGGTGAACTGTAGCCGAAGATCTGATCATGGCGATGGGAGCGCCAAGTCTGATGAGTTACAAGGTCAAGTTCCCATTCGCCGAAACCGGCGGCTTCCAGCGCAAAATCCATCCGCCGTCTTTGTTCCTCGGCATTCGCTGCGAGTTGAGCCATCTGTTCGGCCTGAATACGAAAGCGTTCTTCGCTTTCGCGCAGCGCCTCCTCCGCACGCTTTCGCTCGGTAACGTCTTCCTTGATGGCAACAAAATGGGTGATGGCACCGTTCGAAGTGACGGGTGTTATGGTCATCCGCTCCAGGTAGAGCGTTCCGTCTTTGCGACGGTTTGTAAGCTCATCCTGCCACACTGCACCTTCGAGAATCGTGTTCCACATTTTCTGAAAGAACTCGGTGTCGTGCTTCCCGGAGCTCAGCAGCCGTGGATTGCGACCAAGCACCTCTTCCGGAGAGTAGCCGGTTAGCTTGCTGAATGCCGTGTTAACCCACTGGATTGTGCCTACTCTGTCGGTGATGACGACAGAATTCGCCACCGATTGAATTGCTGTACCCTGCAGTTGCAGTACGGCTTCCATCTCGCGTTTTTGTCGGCGTGAGATTACCTCGCGCATTTCGCGTTCGATGGCTGGCAGCAAGCGGTTGAGATTGCCTTTCAAGACGAAGTCATGAGCGCCAGCCCGCATTGCGGACACTGCCATGTCATCGTTGATGGTGCCGGAAACGACTATGAAAGGAATGTCGACTTTCCTTTCTTTCAAAACCTGAATTGCAGCGATCGCTCCGAAACCCGGAACAGCGTAATCCGCAATGACGACATCCCAATCACGAGAACTAAGTGCGTCCTCCATCTCTTTTCTCGAGGTGACGCGAAGCGCTGAGACCTGATATCCACCGTGGGCCAAACATAGCTGGAGAAGTTCAGCCCCGTCAGGCGAGTCTTCGACTATAAGCACGTTAAGAGACTTACAAATCAGTTCGCTTGGAAGCGATGACCCTTCTGGGAAAGCCAGAACTACCTCCTTACCTGGCACAAATTCCAAACGGAACCTTGCCGTGACTCCTCACGCCAGACCGGCCGAGCTTCGCCCAAGACCAGCGATGTAGGTCTCTCATCAACCTGAAACTTCACACTGTTGACTTCAAGGTTAACATGTCTCTGCCCAGCTTTGGGCGAGCTTCTTGCTTTGACAGATGCCGTATTCGGACTGATTGCTGGGTTCGCACTCGCCGAGACGGCTGCATCGAAAGAAGCAAGTTCCGTGCCGAACGCGCGAGGTGTGATGCGGAGAATCGAAGACTATGCTTTCGTGGGTGATTGTCAGACAGCGGCATTGGTTTCGCTCGAAGGCTCGATCGATTGGTTGTGCTTTCCCCGCTTTGACTCCGCCGCCTGTTTCGCCGCATTGTTGGGAACCCCCGACAACGGCCGCTGGTTGCTGTCACCTGCGGGGAGCGTGCGGGCCGTCCGACGCCGGTACCGCGGCGATACTCTCGTTCTCGAAACCGAATTCGAAACAGATGAAGGGACGGCCGCGGTAATCGACTTCATGCCGATTCGCGACACGACTCCCGACCTCGTCCGCATCGTTGAAGGCCGGCGTGGCCGCGTGCCTATGAAGATGGAGTTAGTCATCCGGTTTGACTACGGTCACGTCATCCCCTGGGTGCAGCGAACCAGCCACGGAATCTCGGCCATAGCGGGTCCAGACATGTTGGGTGTTCGTACCGACGTGCCAATGCATGGCCGCGGGCTCACCACCGTGGCCGAGTTCGACGTCTCGGAAGGGCAGCGCGTTTCATTTGATTTGACCTGGTATCCCTCACATGCTCCGGAGCCTTGTGAACTCGATACCGGTCGAGCGCTGAAAGAAACGGAACTCTGGTGGGAGCAGTGGGTTGCTAAATGCCAATACGTGGGCGACTGGCGATCCGCAGTGGTGCGCTCGCTGATAACGCTGCGGGGGCTCATCTATACGCCTACTGGCGGAATTGTCGCCGCTCCAACCACATCGCTGCCCGAACTCTTTGGCGGCGTGCGAAATTGGGATTACCGGTTCTGCTGGTTGCGAGATGCGACGTTTACGCTCCTGGCCCTGATGCAAGCCGGATACTTGGAAGAAGCGAGCGCGTGGCGCGAATGGTTGCTGCGTGCCATCGCGGGTAGTCCCGATCAGGTACAGATCATGTACGGTATCGCCGGAGAGCGAAGACTCCCGGAGTACGAGCTCGGCTGGCTTAGTGGATTCTCCGGATCGCTTCCCGTACGTATCGGCAACGCGGCTCACGGGCAGTTTCAGCTCGATGTCTTCGGCGAAGTTATGGATGCGATGAACGAAGCCTGGCGTGTCGGCATCCCACCTTCGCCCCAGGCGTGGAACGTCGAGCGAGCGCTCGTTCAGTTTGTTGAGACGGCCTGGTGCAGGCCGGACGAGGGCATATGGGAGGTTCGTGGACCTAGGCGCCACTTCACGCATTCGAAGATGATGGCGTGGGTTGCCCTTGATCGAGCTGTCAAAGGCATAGAACAGCACCACCTTCCCGGCCCCTTGGATCGCTGGCGGGCGGCTCGCGCCCGAATCCACGAAGAGGTCTGCGAAAAAGGATACAACCCGAGTACCGGGACGTTCACCCAGTTTTACGGTTCTGACCGATTGGACGCCAGCCTTCTGATGATGCCGCTGGTCGGGTTTCTTCCTGCCTCCGATGAACGCGTGCGCAGAACCATAGAAGCTGTCCAACGCAATCTGAGCAAGAATGGGTTTGTCGCGCGCTATGAGACCGATCCCGAACTGGATGGGCTACCGCACGGAGAGGGCCGATTCCTACTCTGTAGTTTCTGGCTCGCCGATTGTCTGGAGTTGCTCGGCCGCCACGAAGAAGCATGCCGTTTGTTTGAACAACTTCTCGCTATCCGTAACGATGTTGGCTTGCTGGCGGAAGGATATGATGACGAGCACGGCAGGTTAACCGGAAACTTTCCACAAGCCTTCTCACACATAGGGCTCGTGAATACTGCAACAACCCTATCGTACCGCGAGCCTCATTCGGCCGCGCGCGAGCGCGGACTCGAGTGAGTTTTCCTGTGGGAATGTAGAAACGTTTTTCCTCGGCATCCGTCTAAGTCGTGGGCCTATGTCTCTGCTGAATATTCACAACAACTATGCGGCGCACGATCTCGGTCTGTTTTTTCGTTCTTTACACCGTCATGTCATGGGCGGCCGATGCTGAGCAACCGGCTTATGAGCGGATCGTAATTCCCAGAACTGACACGGAACCTTTAATCCAAGATTTCGTCAACATGGCCCCAGGCACACGGCTGGCCGGCAAACTCGCTGTGGTCAGCGACTTCGTGCAGCGGGAGCCGCACGACGGAGAGGCGGCGACACTGAAGACTGTCGCGTACGCTGCATACGATGACAAAAACCTCTACGCGATTTTCGTTTGTTTCGATCCGGAACCACAAAAGATTCGGAGTGGCATCTCGCGACGCGAAGATGTCGGTAATGATGACCGGGTTGTTTTGTTCCTCGACACTTTTCACGATCAGCGGCGAGCATACCTGTTCACCTCGAATGCACACGGCGTCCAGAGTGACAGCACGTACTCCGAAAGCAACGGGGAGGACAGTTCGTGGGACGCGGTGTGGCAATCGCGTGGCCTCGTCACAAAAGACGGGTACGTAGTCTGGATGGCCATTCCGTTTAAGAGCGTTCGCTTTCGATCCAGCGATGTTCAGGATTGGGGAATTTTGTTCGAGCGCGTAATCCCTCGAATGGTCGAGAAGAACTTCTGGCCCGCAGTTACAAAGAACACCTCAGGAGTCATGAACAAGGCTGCGCAGGTCGATGGTCTTGAGCGCATTTCTCCCGGTAGGAACATGCAGTTCCTTCCATATGTAGGTTTCCGAGCTTCACGAAGCACGGACCTGCGCGATCCAAACAACTATCGATTTCGAAGCGAGTCCGCAAAGTTCGACGGTGGCCTGGACTCGAAGTTCGTTCTCAAAGACAGCCTTGTGTTGGACACGACGATCAACCCCGATTTCAGTCAGGTGGAATCTGACTCTCCCCAGGTCATGATCAACAACCGGTTTGAGGTGTATGTTCCCGAGAAGCGGCCCTTCTTTCTTGAGAACACAAACTTTTTCGAAACGCCTCTCAACCTGCTCTTTACGCGCAGAATCGGGGACCCGACATATGGTGCCCGACTGACCGGCAAAGCCGGTAAGTACAACGTGGGCGTGTTGTATGTCGATGATCAGGAGCCCGGCAGAATCGTACCAGATGACGACATTGTCGCTGGCAAGCGCGCCCAGTTCGGCGTGATCCGCATAAGCCGCGATATTCTGAAAGAGTCGAGCATCGGCATGATGTATACCGACCGCCAATTTGAAGGCGCATCGAACCGCGTGGGTGGTGCGGATTTTCGCTTCAAGCTACACCCGCGCTGGGTCGCGAACGGACAGGCCGTCGCTAGTTCCACTCGGTTCTCGGACGGCACAACCTCAGCGGGACCCGCTTATTGGACCGATCTGTCTTATCAGAGCCGAAATCTGGAGATGCAGACGCGTGCTAGTTACATCAGCCCCGGATTCCTTACCGAAACCGGATACATGCCTCAAACCGATGTGGGCCGCGTCGAGCACTTCATGGCTTACCGCTTCTTGCCAAAGAACAGCACCCTTGTCGCATGGGGCCCGAGCATTCAGGTAAATGGTGCGTGGGATCACACCGGGCTGCTGATCGAGCGCATTCTATATTCCGACTTCGCTCTGGAGTTCAAACGCGACACTCGGTTAACGATCATCTGGAATAGACTTTTCGAACGCCTGCGGCCGGTCGACTTCTCGGCTTTGCCGGCAAACCGCGATTACGGATACTACACGGCGGGAGCCCACTTCGATCTCGGTGTGTGGCGCAAGTTCCAGCTTTGCACCCAATGGAAATGGGAGACTCGCATTAACTATGTTCCAGTCGCGGGGCAAGCACCCGTGCTGGCGAACGCCAACTATACGCGAACCGTGGGACTCCTCCGCCCGTCGAAACGGCTGAACGTCAGCAACGAGTACATTTGGCTGCGGCTGCGAGATCACGTGACCAATGCAAGTATTTTCAACAACCACATCATTCGTTCCAGGTGGAACTGGCAGCTCAGTCGTGAACTGTCGCTGCGTTTCATCGGGGATTACAACACTGTGCTATCGAACCCGTTGCGCACCTCGCTTGCCCCCGACAAGAAGTTCAATGTTGATTTCCTGGTAACGTATCTCCTACACCCGGGGACCGCCGTTTATGTGGGCTACAACAGCAACCTGCACAACTATGATCCGGCGCTGGGCACGGACGAGCATGGCCATCTGCTGCGCACGAACCGCTTCATCAATGACGGCCGTCAGCTATATGCAAAAATATCGTATCGGTTCAGCTTGTGATCCTGCACTTTTCCTGACGAGTTTGGATGAGAGTTGAACTTGTCCGAGCTAAAGCCTACGCACGTGTGATTAGCCGTACGCTCTCGCGCGCCAGCGATCGCACAAAAGGTCCACCACAGAACCCCGCGATGAACAGCGACCCAAACAGAAGCACAGCGTCGATGCTCTCGCGCCCTTGCGGCAGCCAATAAACGTCTTTCAAGTTAAACCAAAGCGCGAATTCGTCCAACGTGAGCGCCGAAGCCACTCCGAAAAGAAGGGCCATGACACGAGACGCAAGTTGCGAACTGCCGGGCATTCCGGTTCCGATTTGCAGTACCCACAGGTAGCCAAGAATCAGTAAAAGTGAGATTCCCCACACCATGTGGTGGATGTGGAGGCCCCCAACCTCAATGTTGTGGAAAGGACTTTCGCCCGCACGGATTGCGTGTGTCAGAACCCGCACGATGCCAAATGTCAGGAAGAACGCAATGGAGGCTAGAAATGCTCGTTCCCGATGGGCATCAGCAAAATAGTGGTTGTAGAGTTCGACGAGCCGCCCGGTGATGAGCGGAGCAATGATGAGCAGCACAGCGAAAGCGACCACAGCACGAACGAGCCATACCAGGAACGAGTGCAGGTTCACCCGTGGTGAGATGCTTGGCAGCGCCATTCCGGCTTCACAGGCAGGAGTTCGTTTGGCAACCGGCGTAAAACCTTAACGGTTCGCTTGCGTCGAAGGAAAAGCTAAAGCGCTCAACAGGAGAAACGCACATGGCGAATGACCAGGCACTGAGCGCGAGCGAGATCAAGGAACTGCTCGGGCTAAAAGAGCATCCGACCTGCGGCTTCGTTTACGAATCGTTCCGCAGCAACGTGCGCATTCCCAATGCCGATTTGCCGGCCGCGTACGGCAGAGATGGCTCACGCGCATTCGGCTCTGTCCTTTACTTTCTGGTGACTCCCGACAGGCATCTTTGCTTGCACCGCATACGGGCTGATCAGATGTATCACCACTACCTCGGAGGTCCGCTAGACGTGTTGCTGCTGTATCCCGATGGCCGCGGCGAAATAGCCACCGTTGGAACTGACCTTCGCTCGGGCATGCGCCCGCAACTCTTCATTCCCGGTGGGACCTTTCATGTAGGGCGGCTTCGTGCCGGAGAACCTTACGCCCTGCTTGGCACTACCGAATGGCCTGCAGTCGAACCGTCTGACGTCGAGATTGGAGACGTCGATAGACTGGTGGTCGCTTTTCCTACCATGCGGGAGCAGATCATGCGGTTCGCAGGGACCTTCGATGCAGCAGGCAAGCGCAGCGCGTGAGTTGAAGGTTCTCCCCGATGAGCTAACGTGTGAGGAATATCGCAGGGCGACGATAGACACGTGAAAACTTGGTGGATGGCAACATGTGAAGAGCTTACGTTGTTAGGTGGACGTTGATGTCCCTTTAGGGAGGAAAGCCCAGCTCATGGATTTCAACGCCGACCAACCACCGCGCAATGCGCGGGCATGAGCCCACCCCGCCCTTCTCAGTTCACGCGCCACCCGGGCGCTCGTTGCTTCGTTCGGTCAAGCACAGAAAATGACAAGAATCGCATCTCGCGGCAATCCGAGTCGCTTGGCATCCGCAGAGGGGCGTTCGGGATCAAGCCGGACAGCCTGATCCAAAAGTTCGTCACTGTCATCAAAGCTGCGCTTGGACCTTGCGTCCACGAGAACTACAGGAGTTCCCGAATCGTTCAAGTGGCGTATTTCTGCTGGATCGATGTACTGAGCATTTAGCGATACGGCAGGTGCATTCTGTGACTCGGAAGCAGTTCCGGCCGGATCGGTGCTTATCACACGCCCCTCTTCCCTTGCCTCTGGCGACCCAGTCGAAGGTGCGGGAGCCGGCGCTTTCGTCTTACCGCGGAACACGACAATCGGCGAGAAGCCGTGCAACACCACGGAAACGAGCACAATAAGGCAGCATATCGCCAGCAGGGGCTCGCTTGCGCGTACCCCGGCAAAAATTGGAAGCAGAATCAATAGCAGGGTGCTCAACCCACGCGGCCCGAACCACGCGATGAGAGCGCTGTCACGAGCGCCAATTTTGGCTGGGGCGAGTGCTGGGAGAAACACCGCCGGCCGGGAAAGGATGACTAAAGCGGCAAACAACAAAACCGGACCCGATATGGCTGCTAGCCCTGTCCAGACAATTGAGACGCCGAACAGCACGAACGTAAAAAGCAGTGCCATTTCGGCCGTGGTCTCGCCATACTCTAGGAAGCAATCGCAAAGCTCGACATCGAGCGCGGCAATCGTTAGGCCCGCCGCGAACGCCGCAATGAATCCGCTACCGTGCGCTGCCTCCGCTGCAGCGAAGGCAGCAAACGCAATCCCAAGTGAAAAAATCGACTCATAGTCGCGCCGTATTCCTATGCGGCGGCGTACTAATTCCAACGAACCGATCGCGGCGAGCGCAACCACCACGCCAGCCGCCGGGCTCAGAAACAGCATCTTAAGCGCAAGTCCAGCCCACTCTGCCCCGGAGAACGCGGTGTGCCCAGTCGCAATCGCAGTAGCAACAAGCACGACTGGTAGCAGAACGGCATCGTTCAGCCCGCTCTCCATCCTGAGCGCCTGTCGAACCGCAGTGCTGAGTTCTGGTCGGCGCAGTACGCCTCGCAAGAGTACGGGATCCGTCGATGCGAGAGCGGCCCCCAGCATAGCCGCCAAAGGGAGAGGCACGTGGAGAATCCAAAATGCGGCCGCGGCGGCGAGCACTGCTGAGGCACCGGTACCCGGTCCCAGAACAAGGAAGGCAAGCAACTTGTGGCTGCGGAGTTCCCTGATGTTGAGAGACACTGCGTCGGTAAACAGGACGAGCACTAGACTGAGCGTCGCCACAACCCGCAAGATCGGCGAATCCACCCGGACATCCACGAGGCCCAAGCCATAGGGACCCGAGGACGGCACCAAGCGCGAGAAACACGGCAACGTGGGGCAATCCGGTCCGCTCGACAGCGCCAGAGAGCAGCGCCGAAACGATCACTACACCGGCGATCAGAGCCAGGGTCGTGACGAACAACTCGGGGCTGAAGATCGGCATTCCTTTCAACGCCTCGCGACTTGCGCGCTCTAAGTATAGGTCGGCGCCGCCGTTGGAACGGACGTGAACTGCACCGCATTCAGTGCAGTCACCACTTCTCGGTTCCACGACTACTCGGGCGAGCTGCCGCGCTCGACTTAGGATGCATTTCAACGGAGGCTGGGACTCAGACCTTTTCGCCTGCTCCTCGGGAAGCGAAATCGACGCCGGTCGTATCTATATCAGTGACCATGCTTCATAACGCTGGCTGTTGGAGTAAGCAATGCCTGGTTTTTGGAAGCGAGTGGGTTTCGCCTTTCGTTCCTTTTCCTCGATCCTGTTCCATGGTGAGGTTCCCGAAGACGTTGCTCGCGAGGTGTTGAAACCGGAGCTTCCATCTGGGGCGACTGCCGAGATCGCGGTAACAACAGTAATCGAAGAACCTGAAGCGGAGCCTTCGGACGGAGCCGTTCAGATGCTCGCCCTTTTGCAACGCGACGGTCGTCTCATAGATTTCCTTTCGGAAGACGTTGCACCGTATCCCGATGTGCAACTCGGTGCAGCCGTTCGAACCGTGCATCAGAGTTGCCGGGAGGTGCTGGAACGATATTTCAAGCTGGAGCCTATCTTTTCTTCCGAAGAGGATCAGCTCATCACGTTGCAACCTGGCTTTGATCCCGCGATGGTCAAATTGATTGGGAATGTCAGCAGTGGGCCCCCGATGACGGGAGTCCTGAGACACCGTGGCTGGCAGGTCAAAGAGGCTAATCTGCCGTCGCTACCTCGCGGTTCAGGCCGCAAGGTTGTAGCACCCGCAGAGGTCGAGGTGCCCTGACGCTCAAACACCTACGCATCGTTGGACGATTGTGAATCGATATCTCACGTTACATGAGCCAACTGGAGTTGCGAATTGGAGACGAAGTATATCGTCGGCATAGATCTGGGGACGACGAATTCGGCATTGGCGCGTACCGAAGCGACGGCCAGCGATGAGAACACACCCATAGAAGTTCAAAAGATTCCTCAACTTGTTAATCCCAATGAAGTGGCAGAAAGAACGTTGCTGCCGTCTTTCATTTACGTACCGGGCGACTTGGATTTTCCAAAAGGCAGTTTGAGCCTGCCTTGGGAGAAAGAGCCTCAATTCGTAGTGGGAGAACTCGCGCGAAAGCGAGGTGCCGAGAATCCCGGACGACTCGTTGCATCTGCCAAGTCATGGCTGTCATACGCGGCAGTGAACAGGACCTCTCCGATTTTGCCGTGGCAGGCTCCGGAAGGAGTTCCCAAGCTGTCGCCCCTTGAAGCGTCTGCGCAATTTATTCAGTACCTCCGCACGGTTTGGGATATTGCGAGTGGCAAAAACGGTGAACGCTTGAGTGAACAGGAGCTGTTGGTCACCGTCCCGGCGTCTTTTGATGAAGAAGCTCGGGAACTTACCCGTCGCGCAGCGGAGCAGGCCGGCTTGCGACACGTGACTCTACTCGAAGAGCCACAGGCAGCGTTCTACGCCTGGCTTGAGAATCAAAGTGATGCATGGCGAGAGAAGATCAGGGTGGGCGACCTAGTACTGGTTTGCGACGTCGGAGGCGGAACCACGGACTTCAGTCTCATCGCTGTTTCGGAAGAGAACGGCGAATTGGTCCTAAAGAGGGTCGCCGTCGGCGAGCATATTTTGCTCGGCGGAGACAACATGGATCTGGCACTTGCCAGGGTTCTACGGCAGAGGCTCGAGGCCGCCGGGCATCGTATCGATACGTGGCAGTTGCACGGTTTATGGCACCAGTCGCGGATCGCCAAGGAAGAACTCTTCAGCGATCTCAGCAAGGGTGCACACCCCGTGACGCTCCTGGGAAAAGGTTCGAAACTCGTTGGTGGAACCATAAAGACCGAAGTGCGCCGAGAAGATCTTGACCATGTACTTGTAGACGGCTTCTTCCCGGTGGTCGCAAGCAACGAACTCCCGGCGCGACAGCGACGAATTGGATTTCAAGAGCTCGGCCTGCCATATGCCGCCGATCCGGCAGTGACCAAACACTTGGCCCGCTTTCTATCGGAGCAGGTACGAAACAGCCCGGAAGCAAGTAACATCCGGCGCGGTCCCACAGGTTTAGCGTGCCCCACCCATGTGCTCTTTAATGGCGGCGTTATGAAAGCATCGCTATTGCGAGACCGGGTCGTGTCGGTGCTCAACACGTGGCTGCGCGAGGAAGGCTTTGAAGCTCTCGGCGCCACGCACGTACTCGAAGCTCCAGACCTGGAACACGCGGTCGCGCGTGGTGCGGCTTACTACGGCAGGGCCCGACGGGGCCGCGGGATACGCATACGCAGCGGTGCTTCGCGCACGTACTACATCGGAATCGAGAGCGCTATGCCGGCAGTGCCAGGAATGGAGGCGCCGCTGAAAGCGCTTTGTGTGGTTCCTTTCGGAATGGAAGAAGGCAGCGAAGCGAAGATTCCCGACCGTGAGTTCGGTCTGGTCGTCGGCGAGCCCGCCGAGTTCCGTTTCTTGAGTTCCAGCATCCGCAAACAGGACCAAGTCGGAAGTCTGCTTGAGGACTGGGGTGATGAGATCGAAGAACTGAGCCCCTTGGAAGTGACCCTGACGCTTGATGGTCAACAGGGCAGCGTGTTGCCAGTGCGACTCGAAACCCGAGTGACGGAACTCGGGACTCTCGAGGTCTGGTGTGTGTCGCGCGACGGTTCTCATCGCTGGAAATTGGAACTGAATATTCGCGAAAAGAGCGATAAGTCCTTGGCAGCATGATGCAGAGCTCTTCACGATATTTGATCGGAATCGATCTAGGCACGACGAACTCGGTGGTCGCGTATGTCGATACGCATAGGGCGGAAGGCGAAAGATCCGACATACGCGTGTTCGAAGTACCTCAACTGATGGGTCCCGGAGAATTGCGGTCGATCCCGGCACTCCCCTCCTTCCTCTACTTTCCCGCTCAAGACGAGTTGCAGAGCGGAACTCTAACCCTGCCATGGGATCGCACTCCGCAGGCTGTGGCAGGCGCAATGGCGCGAGACCATGGAGCGCTGCTGCCTACCCGTCAGGTGATGTCGGCTAAATCGTGGCTCTCCCATGGCGGCGTGGACCGCAGAGCAAAGATACTTCCGCGCGATGCCGAAAGGCCTCTCATATCACCTGTGGAAGCATCAGCGCGCTACCTGCTACACCTTCGCAATTCCTGGAATCTGGCATTCGCGACTGACGGCCAAGGTGATGCCTCACTGTTCGAAAGACAAGACATCGTGCTCACAGTCCCTGCGTCTTTCGACGAAGAGGCACGCGAACTGACGGTTGAGTCGGCCCGCCAGGCTGGACTGGAAAACCTCACGCTGCTGGAAGAACCGTTGGCCGCTTTCTATGCATGGATCGCGCAGAACGACCAGTCTTTGTCTGAGAACCTGAGTGACGGCGACCTCGTTCTCATCTGCGACATCGGTGGTGGGACAAGCGACTTCAGCCTTGTTAGAGCTCGTATTGCGGGCGACGACGTGCAATTTGAGCGTGAGGCCATTGGCGAACACTTGCTGCTGGGTGGCGACAACCTTGACCTTGCACTGGCTCACCTCGTGCGAAAGAAACTGAACGGCGCCAGACTCAGCATGCGGCAAATGCACGCATTGCAACGCGCATGCTGTGCCGCCAAGGAGCGCCTGCTGGGCGACGATTCGCCAGACTACTTACCTATAACTCTTCTCGGAGGAGGACGCGCAGTTGTCGGCCAGATGCTGACTGCCGAACTTCATCGTGATGAAGTACTGGAAATTCTGAGTAGCGGGTTTCTGCCGCTCGCCGGGGCCGATGACCTGCCAAAAGTCAAAGCAGGGTCATCGGCTGGGTTGCGCGAACTTGGTCTGCCCTACGCCAGCGACCCTGCTATTACCCGTCACCTCATTGCTTTCCTGACGCAGGCGGCGCTAATCACCGAGACAGAAATGCCTGCCAAACGACGCGCTCGCCTTGCACAGCCAGACGCCGTTCTGTTCAACGGTGGTTTCTGTGTCCCACGGATAACTCGCGAGAGGATCTTGGAAGTCATCACGGGCCTGAACTCCGAATCCAGTCAGGCCCGACGTCCGCAGGTGCTTCATAGTGACGTTCTCGGCAGCGCCGTTGCACAAGGTGCTGCGCATTATGGACGCGTGCGTCGAGGACTCGGGAAGAGGATTCGAGCGGGCAGCGCGCGGACATATTACATCGGCTTGCGAGCAGATGAACGGTTGCAGGGGCTCTGCGTTCTGCCGTACGGGGTCGAGGAGGGCACCACGCTTCCCTTGCCCGACCGCAAGTTCGTCGCGCTTGCAAATCGGCCCGTCTCGTTCACGCTGTTGAGTTCAAGGACTCGCCATCACGCTCATGGCGAGGTGGCCGAACTTCAGGAAAACGAGGTCCATCGCCACGCTCCACTCGTTACCGTTCTCAGATACGGAAAAATGCGCGAGGTGCAGTTGGATGTGCGTTTGCGAGTCACGTTCACTGAGCTCGGGACGCTTGAAGTCTGGTGCGAGTCTGTCACGTCACCTCATAGCTGGAGACTTCAGTTCGAGCTTCGCGGCGCTCAGGGACAGCAGGCGAATGAATCGGAAAACCAGGCGGCGATGCCGAACCGCTCCGGGGCCTCATCGGTGGTGTCGGAGCATTCCCTCGAAGCCGCAGCGGAACTGATCCGGCTTGCATTCGGAAACGGAAAAGCAGAGTCGACTGGCGACGCGACGGCCCCTGAAACCCTCGCGAACAGACTGGAAACAAGCCTCGGGCTTAAGAGGGACGCGTGGCCGACCGATGTCATTCGACGATGCTGCGACGTGCTTATCGAGACGGCGAACGGACGCAGGAAATCGCCACAACACGAAGTGCGTTGGCTCAACCTTGTCGGCTTTTGCTTGCGACCGGGCTTTGGTATGACCGGCGACGACGTCCGGGTGCGGCAAATTCGCAACTTTTCCCTGAGCGGACCTGTGTTCGCAGGCGAGTTGCAGTCGGAGGTCCAGTGGTTAGTGCTATTGCGACGCATCTCCGGAGGCCTTAACGCGAGTCAGCAGCACGAGTCCTATAAGAAGCTCCTCCCGATGCTCGGCCTCGGTGGCGGGAAGAAGAAAGGTCGACGCCTGAATCCCCAACTCGAATACGAGGCTTGGCGCCTTGTCTCCAGCCTTGAGCATCTGCCAGCACCCTTGCGCGCGCCCCTGGGCGACGAGCTCGTTCGGAGGATCAGGAAGGACCCGAGCGATGGGAGATTGTTCTGGCCGGTCGCGAGGATCGGCGCTCGCATTCCACTGTACGGACCACTGAACTGCGTGATCGCTCCCGACAAATGTTCGGAATGGCTAAACGCAGTTCTCGAACACTCGGCAATCACACCTGAACTCGCAACAGTGATAGTCCTACTCGCTCGCCGAACGGGAGACCGCTCGAGGGATCTGGATCCTCGAATCCTGGGTGCTGCGGTTCGCGCACTTCGAACGGCCGAGGTGGAACCAGAGCTTGTTCAGCGTCTTGAAACCCTCGTTCCACCGGAACGAAGTGATGCCGTCAGAATGTTCGGAGAATCGCTTCCGCGAGACCTGCGCCTCGTGAGTTCCGCCAATTGCTTGCTGTCGATGACTGCACTGACATCCGGCCCTGAAAGGGTAGCCTGACCTTCCCGCATCAAGCGTTCGCGCAAAAGAACAGCGCCGCCGGGAATCCCGACGGCGCCGGTGATTACAACTGGTTTAGAAGATGTAACGGAACGCGAACTGCATCGAACGCGAGCCGTTCTGCTGTCCGCTGATCTTCATGAAGGAAGACGGGCTGTTGACGGTACGGCCCGGGATGCCGAACTGGACGTGGTTCATCACGTTGTAGACTTCCCAGCGGAACATGAGCTTCTGGCCTTCCGCGATGCGGAAGTTCTTGCTCAGCGCCGCGTCGAAGTTCACAAGTCCATCAGCACGGAACGTGTTGCGGCCGAGGTTACCGATGTTGGCGGGACCCGGATTGTACACGTTCTGGAAAATAGACAGAGGCATTTCCAACTGGCTGTAGGTGGTGGAGTAGTTGGGCTGCCAGTGTCCGTCGCTGATAGTCGTGCCGAGGTACGACGGGTCGAGGATGTTCGGGCGATCGCCGCCGATTCCGTCCGCATTGAGGTCGACACCGGAAACGACGGTAAACGGTACTCCGCTCGTCGCCGTAGTAGTGCCGCTGATCTGCCAGCCGCCGAGCACCTTGCCCATGATGGCGGCGAAGGTACGCGATGCGCCGTGATCCTCAAGGAACTGAACCCGCTCGTTCTTGAACCACGGAAGCTCGTAGCTGTACGTAACGGCAAAGCGATGAGTCGTATCCGTCATGGCCAAGCCCCTCATGTCACGAGGATTGTTGGTCAGAGGGAAGTTCGCATCGAGGCCGCTGTTGGTGGCTTCCGATCCGGTGTCAATTGCTTTGCTGAACGTATAGGTTGACTGGACGGCAAGACCGTGGGTGGTGCGCTTGTTCAAGGTGACCTGCAGACCGTTGTAGTACGACCAGCTGCCGTTGCGGATCAGCATGATCGCGCCGTACCGCGGATCTGGCCTGCGGGCGTTGGTATAGGGGTTAGCGGCGTTGATGCACTGGCTGGTCTGACCTGCAACTGGAGCCGTGGGAGTTGCTTCTCCGGCTGCGCAGACATGGTCGAAGCTGATACCTGCCCAGACCCTGTTCGGATCGCTGGCGAAGAACTTATCCGCCGAAGGAGCCACGAACGGGAACTGTGCGCGGTTCAATGCGTTGTAGAAAGGCAAGCCAATGCCGCGATTGCCGACGTAAGCGACGCTGAGACCCATCTGGGCCGGCAGTTCACGAGACAAAGTGAGGTTCCACTGCTCGGTGTAGGGCAAGCTCAGATCAGGATCGACCTGCGTAATGCTCACACGGCTTTCCGGCCAAACGCCAGGAGTGAACACGTATCCGTTGGTCGGATCAGCAAAATGCTTGTACTGGTTCTGCTTCACGTCGAAGGCCGGCACAGCGCCGTTCGGCGGGGAGAAGCGTACACTGGCGCCGTCCTGCGAGAAGTAGGACTGGAACAGACGTCCTGCGGCAAGGGCAAAGCCGCCGCGGATCGAGGACTTACCAGGGCCGCCCGTGATCTTGGCCCAGAATCCTTCGCTCGCCTGCGGGCTGTAAGCAAAGCCGATTCTAGGTGCAATGTGATTCGTGTTTCCGTAGCCGTAATCAACCCGATTGCTGCGTTCTTTCGTTGCGAGAACGTATTCGTCTCTCAAACCGAGGTTCAGAGTGAACGACGGGGTGAGCCGAATGTCGGACTGAAGGTAGAAGTTGTATTCGTTGAGGTTGTTGGCCAGCGAGGAGGCACCGTACCCTCGCGAATAGCTGCCGGAGCTGCCCCACATGCCGCGCTGGAAGAACCAGTATGCGTCGTGGTAGCACGCTGCAGGCGGGTTCGGGTACTTGGTGTTCGGACAATCCAAGTTGTTGTCGGTGACGTAGCGCGTGCCGCGGATGTTGGTGGCCGCGAGGTCATTCAACTGGCCAGGCCGAACATCCGTTCCGAACTTGAACGTAACCTTCGGAGAAACCTGCCAGTAGTGGTTGTAGACAAACTGCCAGTCCGTCTGGAACCGCTCGATCGGATAAGCGGCAGCGTTGCCCATGATGGTGCCGCCAGCCGTCCTCTGCGCGCCACCGTTCGTGAAGCGCAGCACCGGCGTGTCGTTCCCACCTACCAATCCGACGCGGCTCTCACGACGGCCAACGCCGAGGCGGAACTCGCCAGTCTGGAAGTTGTTGTAGACGTGGGTGAACGTAAGGCCGAGGTTCTGCTGACGATACTTCGATTCAGGATTCTCGCCCTTGATTACATCGTCAGACCAGTTGCGGTTGTTGGTGAACTGGTAGCGACCCGTCAGGCTGTTCCTGGAGTTGATGTTCCAGTCCATGCGCCCGGTGTAGTCTTCCTGCGGGTAATGAGCATTAATGCTGGTGATATAAGAACGAGGGCCGTTCACCGGATCATTGGGCGCCACGTTCGGGTAGCGGTCCATGACACTCTGGATCCATGCCTTGTCGGCTGCCGTCATGGGAACCGGATTGCTCGGATCGTCGATGATTACCTTGTCGCTGGGCAACATGATGTCGCGACGCCAGGTGCTGGAGCCGCCGCTGCGGATACCTTCGAAGCTGCCAAAGAAGAACAGCTTGTCTTTGATGATTGGGCCACCCACGGTGCCGCCGAAATCATGCTTGCGGCTGGGCGGGAATTTGTAGGTGGTCGGGAGGTAATAGCTGCGGGTCGAAGTCTTGCTATTGTTGTGAAACCAGAACGCATCGCCGTGAAGTCTGTTTGTACCCTGCTTGGTCTGTACGAGCACCACAGCACCATAGCCGCGGCCGAACTCGGCCGAGAAGGCGTTGCTCAGTACCTGCACTTCTTGAATGGTGCTGAGGTTTACACCCTGACGGTTCTGGTTTTCAGACGAGTCGTCGTTGTTCACGCCGTCGATTTGGAACGTTGCGCCACGGGAACCAGTTCCGTTGAAGCTAACCGAGCTGCCGGTCGATAGTGTCGCGTTGTTCTGGCCGGACGTCTGATTGACCTGGAATCCCGCAATCGTCGTCACTAGATCACGGAAGTTGCGGCCGGCAAGCGGGCGATCCTGGATCAGCTTTGAATCGATCGTGCCCTTTACTTCACCGGTGGCGGTTTCGATCAGCGGAACTTCGCCAACCACGCTGACTTCGACCGAGGTCGAGGCCGGCTGGAGCTTGAATTCCGAGTTGGTGGTCACGTTCAGTTCAATCTTGACGCCGGTCTTCTTAATAGCGCTAAAACCGCTGGACTTGGCAGTGACTTCATACGTGCCGAGCGGCATCAGATTGAATACGTAAAAGCCTTCGGCGTTGGTGGCCGTCTCGCGAACGAGACCGGTCTGTTCACCTTTCGCTGTGACTGTGGCATTTGGAATGACCGCGCCGCTTGCATCAACGACGCGTCCACTGAGCGTACCGGTTACTGTCTGTGCAACGAGCTGACTCGCACATAGCAGTACCAGAAGCGCAAGGATTGCGACTATAACTTTTCGCATCGCGTTTACTATCGCCTCCGAAATACAGCAAAACAAAACAGCAGTTAATACACCTTTTACTGCGCTCCGACTTGCATGGAGCCGGACCAACAGAACTCAGCCTCTAAACATCCACAAAAGGAGGAACTCCGCATTGTTTTCACACGGTCAACGATTCGTCAAGGAAGTTATAACTTGGTAAACATCAGGAATGGCGTAGGCCCGGTTTTTCAGCTACATAGCTGCGCCCGTGGGAGCGCGTATTTTCTCGGTGGTTGCGAATTTCAACTCGCAACCCCAAAGAACTACGACCCGCATCGTGTCGTTGCAGCCCACGGATATCGAAGTTGTTATTGAGCAGGTACTCGCAGCCGGGCGTCACATTGTGAGTTGTCGCCCCGGTTGAAGACGGGCAAGGCTGCTCGTTTGCTACCCACGGCTTCGGGAAACCCGGTGCTCGGGACCGCAAACAGCGCATCTCCACCGGCGTGCATCTTTATTTCTGACGCCATGGATCTCGAGAAAACGATCATCGATATAGAACTGCTGGAACGCATCTACTCGCTCCCGGACAAGAGACCGCTAACGTCGGCGGACCGCGCGGCCGCGAACCAGAAGCATGATGAAATGAATGCAGATAACCCTTGGTTCCGGCTTTGGAGGCGATACGGCGTCTAGGACAAGTTGCTCATTGAGCAACTCAGATCGGGGCTTTTCTGGAACGGGGTAGATCGCTAAGCTACTGCTACATACGAAGCCGCAGTTCGACGAATCACCATCAGGCTCATGTCATCGCAAACTGGCTGGCCGGCAGTAAAATCCTGCACTGCGCCAAGCAAAGTAAGCAGTGTCATCTGCGCTGACTCGTGGGTCAAACGTGAGGCTTCGGATATGAGTCGTTCCGTCCCGAATTCCTCGTCCTTGTCGTTGCGGCACTCGATCACACCATCGGAATACGCGACCAGAGTGTCACCGGGTTTGAGGCTGTGCTGCCCCAACTCGTACGCTGTTTCAGGGAGCGCCCCGAGCAGCGGTCCACCACATTCCAGGGTGCTGAACTTATTTCGCGACGGCAGAAGCACGGGCGGAAAGTGACCGGCATTGCAGTACGTCATTTCACCGGAAGCAGGATCGAGTTGTGCCAGGAACATGGTCACGAATGGGCCAAGTGGCCGCAACGAACACAGATGCGCATTGACTTCAGCCGCGATCTGCGATGGGTCGGCACCGGCAACCAAGTAACGCTGGATAAGGCCGACCAGGTGCGTGAACCACATCCCGGCTGGCGTACCCTTCCCAGTGATATCGCCCACCGCGGCGAATAACTTGTTCCCGAACTCGTACAGGACGGCGAAGTCCCCCGACAGATACCGTGCGGCGAAGACCTCGCGAGCGCATTCCAACTCGCCGATCCGCAATGATCGCGGGCCACTCAGCTTTCGCTGTATTTGCGCTGCTTCGAATAACTGCTGGTGCAATTCATCCCGTTGCCGGCCCAGAGAGTCCGTGCTCTGGGCCACGGTCGGCAACGCTTCCTCACGAATGCTGGTGGATGCCTGGGGGGTTCTGCTTCTTCCCACTCGCCGGTGGAAATCTGCATTGCGATGAGGACTGCGCATAACTACCTCTTTCAGAGCCCGTGAACCGGTGCGTGTCGCTACCCCACGAACCGGTAGCCCGTCCCGTGCACAGTTAAAAAGAACCGCGGTTGTTCCGGATCTGGTTCCAGCTTTTGTCGCAAACGTACGATGTGTGTGTCCACCGTTCTGGTTGAAGGATAGTGATCGTAACCCCAGACTTCTTCCAGAAGCCGGTCGCGGCTCAACGTTTCCCCAGAATGGCAGATGAAGTATTTCAGCAATTCGAACTCTTTTGACGAGAGGTCAACCGGCTTCGCCGATCGCTTAACCGAGCAGCGCCGCAGGTCCACTTCCACGTCGCTGAACGAATACTGGTCCTGCTCTTTCGGGAGCACCTTGGTCCGCCGGAGCACCGCCTTCACCCGCGCCAGCAGTTCGCGTATCGAGAACGGCTTCGTCACGTAATCATCCGCTCCGAGTTCAAGACCGACTACCTTGTCGACTTCCTGGCCTCGTGCGGTGAGCATAATGATCGGCAGTGAGGGTCGTTTGACACGCAGTTGCTTGCAAACTTCGAGGCCGCTCATCTTCGGCATCATTACGTCGAGCACCACGACATCGGGCGAATCGTTCAGCGCACGTTCCAGCCCTTCAACGCCGTCCATGGCTGTCAACACGTGGTAGCCTTCGTATTCGAAGTTGTCTCGGAGGCCGTTGACCATGTTCGGCTCATCTTCGACAACGAGAATCGTAGTGGGCTTCTCGCGCCGTAGTGCTTTCATTTCCGCCACGTTCATGCCGCTGCTCCCTTAGCCTCTGGCACTTCCATCAGTTCGCGCACCGGTAAGCTGATTACGAACTTGCTGCCACGGCCCGGTACGCTTTCCACCGACACCTCTCCGCCGTGCGCCTGCACAATGTGACGTACCAAAGGCAGTCCCAAACCACTCCCCTTCGTGTTGTGAACCAGCGGATCTCCTACCCGGTAGAACTTCTCGAAGATCTTGTGCTGCTCATGGGCAGGTATGCCGATTCCGTGATCGACAACCTCGAGTTTGACGGCACCGTTCGACCGATACACGTTCACACCTAGATACTTTTCCGCTGAGGAGTACTTGATGGCGTTGTTAACAAGGTTGAGCAGCGAACGTGCAATCGCCTCGCGGTCTATGTGCAGTTGGGGCAGTTGTTCGTCTATATGCTGTTCGAACCGGAAGCCGTTCTGCTCAATTTCGAACCGATAAGAGTCGAGCGTGCTGCGCACAAGGTCGGCGAGATCGGTTTGCCTGAATTCATATTCCTTCCGCCCGGCTTCTATGCGCGAGAAATCAAGGATATTGTTGATCAGCGCGGTCAATCGCTCACTCTCTTTGCGAATGATCTGGTAGTACTCGGAACGCTTTTCCGGATTCGACAGTCGACCAAGCTCCAATGTCTCGGCGTAGAGACGTATAAGCGAAAGCGGAGTCCGCAACTCATGCGAGACATTTGAAACGAAGTCAGACTTAAGCTTCGCCAGCGCCACTTCCCGCGTCACGTTGCGGTACATGAGCAGAATGCCTGCGGCCAACAGTACCGAGAGTGCGCCCAGAATGATGAAGTTTGTCCGAAGGAAGCGCCGCCCCATATCCGCAATCGTGGTGCCGCGCAGTTTGATGCCCAAAACGAGGCCCGGAAACGCGCTTTCGAACCTCCGTTCTAATTCCGGCGGGCCACCATCCCATCCGGAAGACGCGGCGAGTAGAGTTGTATCTTTCGAGGAGCGGACCATGATCGCCGTCTGGGCTCCATGGGGATCGTTGCCGCTTTCCGTTGGGCACGGAATTATGGCTTTTAGCGCCTGCGGGAAGAAAGTGCCCTGCAAGTAGTTCGTGTCGAGGATGAACCCAGCAATCGCGATCTGATGGCGAGCCGCGCCTTTAGGTACAAAGAAGACCAGGGACTGGTATTCCCACTTCTCCCCACGTTGGATCCAGTTGCTGGTTAGGTGTATCGGCTCATCACCCTCCATCCTTTGCACTTTTTTGACAACATCCTGGGCTTCGATCTCGAACCACTTATCGAACATCGAAGACAGGTGCTCGCTTTCAGCGCGAAATTGGGGATCACGTAGACGCTCAGGTTGCGAATGGAAATTCAGCCCTCTCCCCTTGTCATAGAAGAACGCGTGAGCAATGCTGGGATTGTTTGCCAGGAACAGGTCAAGCCGTTCAGAATCGCCGATTCGGGGGAAGTCCTTTTGCGCGCTTTTCGCGACTTCATGACCGCGCTTTATGATCTGCTTCTCGGCAATCGCGAGCACTTGCTGATAGTCTCGTTGTATCGCCGCCTCGACGGTACCGTCCCGTTGGATTGACCTTAAGTGGAGGAAACTGACCACAATCAGTGCTGCAGCCGGAACCAGCACTGCCAGCATCAAGGCCAGTATGCGGCTACGCTCCGTCCATCTGCGCTTTCGGAAGATCGGCATCGAAAACCCTCCTGAACGTCATAAGACGCAGGAACGAACCGTTAGAAGATAAGTCAGGCCGGTTTTGGATGTGTGACGAGAGCGCAACAAATTGTAAAAAGTTGTGAACGGTCCAGATGTGAACTGCGGAAGCGTGTGCCGTCGACGTTGTGCCAACTGAGCTGCTTGCGTTCGAAAACAATGAAAACAGCCGATCCCATCTCTCCTGTGCAACAAACCGTAGCCGAGTTCACGCTCAAATCGGTGATTACCGGTGTCATTCTCGGCCTGGTTTTCGGCGCTGCCAACGCTTACCTCGGACTCCGCGTCGGCCTCACCGTCTCCGCGTCCATTCCCGCTGCCGTCATGACGGTCGCGGTGTTTCGCTTGCTGCGCATGCGGGGCACCGTCCTCGAAGCGAATCTTTCTCAAACCATCGGGTCCGCCTCAACTTCGTTGGCAAGTGGCACGATTTTCACAATTCCTGCGTTGTTCATGTGGGGATTGATACCGCCGTACTTGCAAGTGGTGGTGCTTGCCTATCTCGGCGCGGTGCTGGGTCTAGCGGCAATGATCCCGCTGCGCCGAATGCTGATCGTTGAATCCGACAAAGAACTCCCTTATCCAGAAGGCACTGCTTGCGCACAGGTCCTCAAGGCGACGAGCGGCGGCACCGGCGCGAGCCAGTGGATATTCCGCGGCATGGCTTTAGGGGCCGCCGTGAAGCTTGCAATATCCCTTGGCTTCCTGATGCCTGCGTCTATGCACATGCTACTCCCGGTGTTGCCGAAGGCGGAGCTTTCTCTTGAACTCGCACCGGCGCTGATTGGCGTGGGCTTCATTCTCGGATATCGGCAATCTGGCATTCTCGTTGCAGGATCGTTGATCTCCGCTTTAACGCTCATACCTGTAATAGCTTGGATCGGCTCCGGGTTGTCCGCTCCACTTGCGCCAGAAACGACAAAACTGGTTGCAGACATGTCTGCTCATGACATCTGGGCGCGTTATGTTCGCTATATCGGAGCGGGATCAGTCGCCATTGCCGGCATCATCACCGTTCTAAAAGGACTGCCCACCATGAGCGGTGCATTTGCTGCGGTCGTACGTGGAATGCGGCGCAAGACCGTAGCGCATCATGACACAGACGCCGACCGCACCGACCGCGACTTGCCCGGGGCATTCGTGGTGACCGCCATCATAGCTGTTGTGCTGATTGCTGCTCTTGTGCCGGGAGTCTTCGCCGGAGATATGGGACTGGTTCAGCGCGTAATCGCAGCGGCAGGCGTGGCTATCTTCGGCCTCATATTCGTCGCTGTCGCTGCGCGCATTGTAGGACTGGTGGGCGTCTCTTCCCAGCCCACCTCGGGTGTCGCCTTAGTCACACTGCTGGGAATCTCCGCTATTTTTGCTGCCGCGGGATGGACAGACCTTTCCGCGCGTGCAGCCGTGCTAACCGTGGGGACCATCGTCGCTGTGGCAGCGTCGAAAGCAGGTGACATTTCGCAAGATCTGAAGACAGGTTGGTTAGTGGGCGCGACCCCTGCGAGGCAACAGTTGGGGCAGCTCATCGGCGCGTCTTTTGCCTGCTGGGCTGTCGCGGCGACAGTCATACTGCTCGGCAGCGCGTATGAGTTCGGTTCAGTGGAGATTCCGGCGCCGCAAGCTACGTTGATGAAGACCATCGTGGAGGGTGTGCTTGAAGGAGCACTACCTTGGGGCCTGGTGCTTTCAGGCGGAAGTCTCGCGTTCGGTGCGCTGCTTTGTGGCGTCTCTCCTCTGGCGTTCGCAATCGGTGTCTACCTGCCGCTTGCGACGATGATGGCGATTTTCGTCGGCGGATGCGTTCGTGCCTTGTGCGCGCGCGATAACGGTGGCAACAAAGCATCCGGCGATCCCGGAGTACTCGCCGCATCCGGATTGGTCGCGGGAGAAGGATTGGCCGGAGTTCTGGTTGCAGGACTGGTAGCGGCCGACCTTGTCCCAAAGTCGATGTCGCCGCGAATTCCCGGCCACGCGGGAGAATTGGTGGCGCTTGGCGTGGTTGGAGTAGTTTGCTACTTCCTTTATCGCGCGGGACATAGCAGCAGCACGGTTCTGCGATAGACCTGTCCTATCCCGAAGTACCGTCGCGTTCCTCGGGAACTCAAAAAAAGGGAGCCTTCTTGAAGGCTCCCTCAGACTGCTGACAAAGGTACTCACAAAGCTCTCGTAATTACGAGGGCTTTGTGCTTTTATGCGGTCATGTTGAGAGAAGCTGGAGTGCAGCAGCAGGAGCTGGAGCTGGTGACGATCGAGTCGCTGGTACCGCCTGA
>DASPIK010000024.1:0-149893 GCA_035629075.1 Terriglobales bacterium
GGCTCCAGTTGCGCTGCAAGCGGGCCGATGTTCACCGCGTCTTTTTCAGTTGTGATGAAGCCATTCGCGCCGTTCCTGGTCGCCGCCGCACGAAGGTTCGCAACGTCAGCCTGCGTATAAGAATGATGGTCGCGGAAGGTGATTTCGGCGGCAGTCTGCACGTTGCTTTCCCGCAATTGCCTGAAGAACTGGTCGGGGCGACCGATCGCGCAGAATGCAACAGGATTCCTCGGCGCGTTGCCTACGCCTATTCCGCGGTGCGCCCGCATCACCAGTTTGCCTGCGAGCGGGAGTCCGCTGGGCGAGGTGCCGGGCGTGAGGACAACGGCGTCGGCCCGGCGGAGCGCCGAAACCGGCTCGCGCAGGCGTCCGGTTGGAAGCAGGCGACCGTTAGCGTCATCGGGCGTGACGAGCACGATGTCGTAGTCGCGCGCGAGTTGGCGGTGCTGAAAGCCGTCGTCAAGCAAGTGAAGCTGCGGGCCGAAGCGGTGTTCGGAGGCGAGTCCGGCCAGGTAGCGGCTTTCGCCAACGAAAACGGGAACGCCGAGCTTGCGCGCGATCAGCAGGGGTTCATCGCCGTAATCACGGGGTGTGCCCTGCGGATCGACAAGGAGGACTCCGCTTGTCTTGCGGCGGTAGCCGCGGCTCAGCACGTCGAAGCTTATCCCGCGCTGCTTCAGCAGTTCACCAAGCATGATGACGAACGGAGTTTTACCCGTGCCGCCGACGGAGATGTTGCCGACGCTGATGACCGGTCCACGGAGACGTCGCGCCACAAGCAGGCGGTGATCGTAGAGCGCGTTACGCGCCGCGATGGCTGCTCCGAAGATGGAGGCCAGTGGGCTCATGCCTCGTGACCTCGCATGGTTGTCGTTTGCGGCGCAAGCAGGTGTGAGAGTTCGTCAAGCGTGCGTTCAGTCGCCCCAGACTGGCTGCGGAGGAGGTCGGCAGCGCGGTCACCTAGCTCACGGCGCTTTCGCGCATCGGAAAGCAAATCAAGGATGGTCGCCTGCAGCTCGCGGGCGTCTTGCGCGACCAGCACAGCTTGGGCACGCTGAAAGAGTTCTACGATGTCGCGGAAGTTCCCGGTGTGCGGGCCAACGATGGTCGCGACGCCGTACATCGCCGGTTCCAGAATGTTGTGGCCGCCACGGGGCGCGAGGCTTCCGCCCACGAACGCGATGTCGGCAAGCGAGTAGGTTGCGCCCAACTCACCGATGGAATCCAGAAGGAAAACGCCACCGCTTACCGCCTGTGATGGCTGCCATTGCGAGCGCCGCCACCACTTCAGTCCCGATGCGGCGACCATGTCGGCCGCTTGCGCGAAACGCTCAGGATGTCGCGGAGCCAGCACGAGAACTGCGTTCGGCACAGCCGCGACGACGGCGCGAAACGCCTCCAGCACCTGCGGTTCTTCGCCTTCAACGGTCGAGCCACAAACGATGACCGGACCGGCCGACCCGACGAGCATGGATTGGCGCAACTGGCCGACGATGGCGGGTGGCGCGGCTAGCGGCGCGATGTCGAATTTCAAATTTCCCGAAACTTTGCAGCGTGCAGGCTGCGCTCCAATGGCGATCAGCCGGCGCATATCCTCGTCGCTCTGCGCAAGGAACAGGCTCACCGTTTCCAGCACGCGGCGAACCAGCGCACGCAGCCGGTAGTACCGTGGCAGCGAACGGTCGGAGATGCGCGCATTCACGATGGCAATCTGCGCGCCCGAGGCGCGGGCTAGGCGCAGGAAGTTGGGCCAGAACTCGGTTTCCGCCACGACGATCAAGCTCGGCCGAAGTGCACGCAGGTACGGGCGAATGGCGAAGGCGAAATCCAGTGGAAAATAAAAAACGTTGTGTTCGTCGAAGCGGCTGCGGGCCAGCTTCTGACCTGTCGCCGTCGTGGTCGAGATGAAGATGCGGCGGTCCGGAAAGCGCTCACGAAGTTTCTGCACCAGCCCGGCTATGGCCAGCACCTCACCGACAGAAACAGCATGAACCCAGATCGATCCCGGCCCGTCAGGCAATTGCAGGCGCGACGGTACCCGGCCGAACCGTTCCGACAGCCCGGCTCGATACTTGCCATGACGCAACATCTTGAGCAGCCAAAACGGGCTGCCCACAACGAGCGCCACGGCCAACAGCGCACTGTAAAGCAGGTGCATGTAAGCACATTGTAAACAACGTCCATGCTGGAACAGTGTGTCATCCTGAGCGAAGCGAAGGATCTCTGCATTAGCGCGAATCATCAAAATGCATAGATCCTTCGCCTACGGCTCAGGATGACAGCGACTTTGGTGACGTTACTTGCCTGCTATCTCCTCTTCGACGTCGATGTTCTGGATCATCTGGTCGAGTTCGGACTGCAGCGCGGTACGTTTGCCCTGGAGCGTTGAGACCTCCGCGCGAAGCGTGTTGATGCGGTCCTCTTGCGAGTCGAGCTGCCGCGTATAGCGCTGGAGCAGCGCCTTCTCTTCTGTACTGCCCTTCAGCGCCTTCATATTTTCGCGGACACGGCTCTGGTCTTTGTCGATTTCGGTGAGTTCGCGTTGCCGCTGGTTGATATCGCGATCGGTCGCACTGATTTCGTTCTTCTTGCCGACGACGCGCCGCAGCGCCTGTTCAACCTCAGGCTTGAGGCGACCTTCGCGCGTAAAATACGCGACCTGCTCGTCGGTGATGGAGTTGAGGTAAACGATTGCGACGTCGGGACGGACTTCCTTTACATCCAGGATCTCGGTCTTCTTCGGGGCGACTTTGATCTTGAAGCGGTGGAAGTTGGTGCTGGACTCTTCCGGCTTGGCGTCGCCGACCAGCTTGAAGTTGGGGCGGTTGGGGTGCTCGAGCACAACTTCGCGCGCCGTATCGTCGGCGTTGCGGATTTCGTAACGCCAGGTGCTGCGCTCTTCGCGAGTAAGCTGCATCATGCCGCGGTTGATGCGGACGCGGGTGGCCATGCCGGATTCGCTGCCCGAGTTCGCGCGGACGTGTATCGCCGTATCAGCGGCGTAAGACAGTAGGCGGCGCTCGTCGGGATGGAGGACGTCCATGACGCCCTCGCCGGCGAAGGCGTCTTCTTCGAGGATGTTGAACGTGCCACCATCGAGCATGAGGCCCGTGGTGTTGCGGAGCCAGAGTGCGCGCAAGGGAGCCGTGCGCACGCCGCCACTGCCGTCGGCTGTCACGAGCGTCACACGCTCGGCGTCGATTGCATGCTGCACGATCGGCACCAGCGCCGACTGGTTCTTGAGTACGGTGATCTTCTGCTTCAGCGCGTACTCGAATAGCTCACCAAGCTTGGCTCCGTTTGCGCCGGATTCTTGAGCGCGCATGGCGGCGGTGACGACGGTGTTTTGGGAGGTGTCTGGCGAAATCAAAACCCTTTGTGGAAGGGCAACCCTGGGCGCAGCGGCTGCTGGAGGAGGCGCTACAGGCTCTTCGTCCTTGAACTTAACATCGGGTGGCCGTTGTAACTTGCTGAATATCTCCAAGCGATCGAACTGTTTCGTCTCCAGGCTCGCCTCATGCTCCTGCGGGGTCAGCATTACCGACTGCGGAAGTTCCATCACCGGCCTGCGTGCGTAGTACGGTTGCGAGATGTTCTGGATGAACGACTGTGGCGCGCCCGACACAAGCGACAACTGCACATCTTTCCAGTCCTCGCCAACGGTGTTGTCAACGATGGCCCAGCCTTGCAGGAAAGGCGTGCCGGGGGCCTTCGGGATGACGATGCGGTAGGTGCTCTTCCAAACCGGCACCTCGCTGATGTAGCTGACGAAGACGCGGCGCTCGCCCGCGCCCGCGGCTGAAATGGTCATGCGGCGGACGTCCTTGGAGCGGGTCGAGCCGACCAGGCTGAGGTAGCGGCCGACGTCTTGCCGGATTTCGCTGTCAACGATGCGAACGGAAGTGCCCGGGCCCATGTCGAAGCTGCGCAGTTCGCCGCCATCGCCGACGATAGACAGTTGAGTTACATCGACGGTTCCGCCCTTGGCTGTCTCGCGCTTGACGGTTTCCACGCTCAGGATGCGCCCGGTAACGGTGGCGCCGCCGCTGCGAACTTCGGCGCGAGTGCCGCGAAGCGCGTTCAGAAATGACCCGCTGGTCACATCTTCGTCCAGCCCGATCTGCAGCGTCTTGAGGCGTTCGCTGAGCGGTGCGATGGAGTTATAGCGGACGCCGGTGATCTGGCCGCCACTGAGATCGACCGCCGTGAGGGACTTCAGCACGTCGTTGAGTTGGCCAGTGGTGAACTCAATGTTGAGGTCCTGGTTGCCGCGCACCGTGCCCGAATGCTCGAAGTAGCCGACGCCGTTCTTGTAGAGCACGACTCGCTTCACGGGCAGCCCCGCGGAGCTTTCGGCACCGTTCTCGGCTCTTGAAGCGAATGCCTTTGAAGTTCCAGCCTGCGGTTTGGCGGCGTCAGTTTGAGCGCCTGCCACCAGGGTCAGTGTAACGACCAGAATGACTACCAGGACAGCCGACTTGCGCATGAGTCCTCCACTAATTCGCGAACGAGTCGCGTTCCTTACCGTTGATAGAACGAGACGCGGGTGAATACTTGCAGCAAATTTCTGAGTAGTCCCGCAATATCTCACCTGGACGGCTCGGACGCAACGGTCGGGTGAAGAGTGGAGGTGAGGATAGGGATCCCTCGCTGCGCTCGGGATGACAAGGGTGGTGGGGCGATGTACATCGTCGGGGCGTGAAGGACGGCCACACACCATCCCCACGGGAAAAGTCGGCGGCGTGTGAAGGACGGGGCACAGCCCCGTCCCCACACGGACGAGAAGAGGGCGAAACCGTCTCGCCTAGCGCGCGACGGTTTCGGCCTGACGCTCCGAGCTTTGCGCTACGTTCTTGGGCTCGACGTAAATCATCCACGAGACGCCAAACTGGTCAGTGACCATGCCGAAGCGAGGTGAGAAGAAGGTCTCGCTCAGGGGCATCTCGACCTTGCCACCCTCGCCAAGACGAGCAAACAGCCGGTCGGCCTCTGCTTCGTTCGCCACCGTGAGCGAGAGCGAGAATCCCGCGAACGTCGATTTGCCAGCGCATCTGCCGTCCGTCGCCATCACGGTGGTGTCGCCGATACGGAAGCTGGAATGCATGACCTTGTTTTCAGAGTTGGGCGGCATCGCGCATTCTGCGCTGTGCGGGCCGGGCATGTCTTTGAAGCGCATGAGCATGTCAACTTGCGCCCCGATGGTTTCGCGATAGAAGTTGAGAGCCTGTTCGCAGCGGCCATCGAAATCAAGATAAGGCGTAACTTGCATGAGTCTTCTCCTGAATTGGTGTTGTGCGTGCGGTGCGCAGCTTCGCGCTATCGCTTCCCGGCCTTGGCCAGTTCCTCAGATCGGGTCCGAAGCTCCTCCTCTTGCTGTTTCAATTCGGGCGTCAGTGCCGGACCGAAGTCTTCGAGTTCATAAATGGGGCGGATCTCAATCTCGCCCTCTTCGCCCGTCGGATTCGGGCAGCGCTTAATCCATTCGATCGCCTCTTCCAGAGACTTCACCTGCCAGATCCAAAATCCGGCGACGAGTTGATTGGTTTCGGGGAACGGGCCCTGAACGAATTTCTTGTCATTCCCCGAGAACTTGACACGGATTCCCTTCGAACTCGGGTGGAGCCCTTCTCCCGCCAGCATCACACCGGCGTTTACGAGTTCTTCGTTATAGTTGCCCATTTCCCTGAGGAGTTGCTCACTGGGCAAGACTCCCGCCTCAGTGTCCTTATTGGCTTTGACCAGAACCATGACTCGCATCGTGACTTCTCCATGATGGTTTGAGTTCTTTTTTGCGGCAGCTATTCCGCCGGGAGGTTCGGGATTTCGAGGATGGGCCGAATCTCGACCGTCCCCTTATGCGCACCTGGTATCTGCGCGGCAATGCTGATGGCTTCATCGAGGTCCTTGGCATCGACGAGATAATATCCGCCGAGCTGCTCTCGGGTTTCGGCAAAAGGACCGTCGGTGGTGAGACGCTTGCCATTTCTCACCTGAACGCTGGTAGCGGTGGAGACAGGCTGAAGCGGTGAAGCGGCGACATATTGACCGTTCATTTTGAGCCGATGCGCCAGTTTGGTCGATTCGCCGTAGCATTGCTCCCGCTCGGCCTCCGTCCAGGCCTGCTCGTCGGCGTAGATGAGCAGCATGTATTTCATTCGTCGTCCTCCATCGGTAAGTCGAACGGCCCGGAGCCAAATCGACAGTCCCGGAGCGAAATATTTACAATTCCGGCCATGTCCCAAGATGCCGTTGCCGGGGCTGTCGAAGCACTTTATCGCTCGGACTGGGGCCGCATTGTGGCAGCGCTCATCCGGATTCTGGGTGATTTCGACCTGGCCGAAGAGGCTGCACAGGAAGCATTTACGGCTGCCGTCGACCAGTGGCGGACATCCGGGGTTCCCGAACTGCCCCGCGCCTGGATCATTCAGACAGCAAGGCACAAAGCCATCGACCGCCTACGACGCCGCTCCTCCTTAGAAGAGAAGCTGCAGGCCTATGTTGCCGAAGGTTTCGTCAGCACGATCGAGGAACCGAACTACGACATTGAAGAGATTCCCGACGACCGCCTTCGCCTGATCTTCACCTGCTGCCACCCGGCGCTCGCACTCGACGCTCAAGTCGCGCTGACGCTACGGACGCTTTGCGGTCTGGAAACGGATGAAATCGCGCGCGCTTTCCTGGTGCCCACGACGACCATGGCGCAGAGACTCGTCCGTGCAAAGCGAAAGATCCGGGACGCACGAATTTCCTACGTCGTGCCGGACATCAAGGACATGGGCGAGCGGCTTGATGCGGTACTCACGGTCATCTATCTGGTCTTCAACGAAGGGTACGCAGCGACTCGGGGCAAGTTGCTCAAGACGGATTTGTGCGCAGAGGCGATACGGCTGGGCCGACTCGTGCGGGCACTCATGTCGCCACAGCCTCCGGCGGAAGTGACGGGCCTGCTTGCGCTCATGTTGCTTCACGATGCCAGGCGCGATGCGCGTCTGGATGAGGATGGTGAACTCGTGGTGCTCGATGAGCAGGATCGCAACCGCTGGGACCAGAGGCAAATTGCCGAAGCCTTGCCGCTCGTGGAGGAAGGACTTCGAGCCGGTCCGAATGCGTTCGCCTTGCAAGCGGCAATCGCAGCCGTGCATTGCCGGGCGGCGCGTGCCGAAGATACGGACTGGCGTGAGATCGTCCGGCTTTACGAGCTGCTGGAACGCGTTCAACCCTCTCCTATAGTGTTGCTGAATCGCGCGGCAGCAATAGCGATGGCCGATGGGCCTGAACCGGCGCTGGCGATCATCGACAGACTGGCCGCGACAAAGGACTTGGAGAACTATCACCTTCTGCATGCGGCGCGCGCCGATCTTTTGCGTCGCATGGGTCGCCCGCGAGAGGCGGCGCAGAGTTACACGCGGGCGCTTACCCTCGTCAGCAATGACAGCGAACGCCGTTTTCTCGAAAAGCGATTACGTGAAGTCCAGCGATCGGCCAGTGTGAGCTAAACTCATCGCGAGCTCACGTCGAAATGCGAATAGCCAAACTGGTGTTCATCGTCCTGATGCTGGTCGCCGCAGCTAATGCGGCCGCCTCGGGGCACGGCCGTGCGAAGCAGTTCGAAGCCGCGGTGGAGTCGGCGATGGCCGGACGTCAGGGATCCGCTGTCGTTCTCGACGTGAAATCAGGGCGGGTGATTGGGTCGTACAATCTTCGCTCCGCTGCGACACGGGTTGCGACTCCAGGATCGGCAATCAAGCCGTTTGTTCTGCAATCATTGCTAGAAGCGAAGCGAATCGATGGAAATACCACGTTTGCCTGCCGTCGCGTGCTTACGATCGCAAGCCATCACATTGACTGCACGCATCCGGAAGCGGTTGGGATGCTCACCGCGCCTGATGCACTCGCCTTCTCGTGCAATTCCTATTTCGTCGCGGCGGCTGCTCGCTTTCAGCGGGGCGAACTCGAACGGCGCCTCCAGCAGTTCGGGCTTGCCAGTCCGACCGGACTAGTGCAACAGGAAGCTGTGGGCCACATTGCTATCGCGAACACACTGCCGGAACGTCAGCTTCTAGCGATTGGCGTCCAAGGGATACAGGTGACTCCCATCGCGATGGCGCACGCGTATCGTCGCCTCGCCCTGCAGCTTTTAAGCAGCCCCGCGGCGGTTCCAGCCGAAGTCTGGGCGGGACTGGAGCGCTCGACAGCGTACGGCATGGGGCGCTTGGCACAAGCTAGCACCATAAAGGTGGCGGGAAAGACAGGCACCGCTTCCGACGCGCACGATCCTCACACACATGCGTGGTTTGCTGGATTCGCTCCGAGCGACAAGCCGGAGATCGTAGTTGTCGTGTTTCTGGAACGCGGGCGAGGAAGTATCGACGCCGCCACGGTTGCCTCGCGCATTTTCGCCGCCTACGCAGATTCACGAAAGCTGCGGAACACAAGGGGTGCTCGATGAGGCGCGCCATCCTTGCACTCCTGCTTCTGGCGCTTGTCGTTTCGTCCCTGCCGGCAGTGGCACAGCAACCGGACGTTCAGGTTCGCCTGTTTTCGCTGTACCACTTCAGCAGTCTGAATGTGGGTCAGGCGGGTGATTCGGCGCAGATGCGGATGTGCCGAACCTGCACGCCGGTGAAGATCGGCGATCCGCTACAACTGTCGGCACGCGGCGACTCGGTCGCTGTATCTGGCCAAGCCGTGCGCGTAGTCAGGATGCGCGGGAGCATTCGCCTGCAAGCGCCCGGTGCGCCAGAGTGGAACGTATCCTCCCCGCTTACAGTTCGGGCGCGTCGAGGGGAGTTGGTCGTTGTAGCCTCCATGCCGATGGAGGAATACGTGGCGGCCGTCGTTCAAGGCGAGAGCGCCGGAGCCATGCCGTCCGAGGCGCTGAAAGCGCTTGCCGTTACGGTACGAACATACGCGACGCGCTTTCGACCGCGCCACCAGCTTGACGGATTCGACTTCTGCGACAGCACGCATTGCCAGCACCTGAAGCCGACTTCGCAAGCCGCGGTTCGCCACGCTGTGAATGCCACGCGAGGCGAGTTGTTGTGGGATCGCGGTTCTCCAGCCGCTGCTTTTCACCATCAGGATTGCGGAGGCAAGAGGGCGTCAGCTCGCGAAGTCTGGCCAGACGTCGATGGCCGATACCTGGACGCCAGAGAGGACCCTTACTGCCTTCGGGCTAAGCGAGAGTGGACGTCGACCATAAGCAACAACGATCTGCAGCGCGCACTCGCCGCCTCGGGAATCCAGTTGCCGAAGGGCTGGTCGCGCGTGGCGATTGCGCGAAGAACGGCGTCCGGACGCGCGGGACTGTTGCGGTTCGATTCGGCTTCGGGCCGCGGCCCCGAAGTTTCGGCCTCCGCGCTGCGCTTCGCCGTGGGGCGGTCGCTCGGATGGAATGTGCTGAAGAGCGACCTCTATGACATCACGCAGTCTCCCGAGCAGATCACGTTCACAGGACGCGGCTCCGGCCACGGTGTAGGCCTGTGTCAGCTTGGCGCGATCCAGATGGCGACAGAAGGCAAGAGCTATCGCGAGATTCTTGACTTCTACTTCCCCGGAACCAAGCTCGGCGTATCGGCACAGGGGATCGAGTGGAAGAAGATTTCAGGCAATCGAGTTGATCTGTTCATTCCGCGCGACGGCAAGGATGTTGAGCTCCTGCCGATCGCCGAGCGCTTGCTGCGCGAAGCGGAACAGCGAACAGGCCTGAGCGTTGCAAATCGACCGGCGATACGCATATACGCAACCACTGCCATGTTCCGTGACGCGACTGGAGAGCCCGGTTGGGTCGCCGCAAGCACCCGGGCTGGAACGATTCGCTTGCAGCCTGTGGCAGTGCTGCGCCGGCGCGGACAACTCGAATCGTCTTTGCGGCATGAGTTCTTTCACCTGCTCATCGAAACGCACGCGCGCGCCGGACTGCCCTTGTGGTTTCGCGAGGGACTGGTGCTTTACCTCACGGGTGAAACAACGCCTGCCCCGCGCCGCCTCACCCCGGACGCCCTGGAACGTACGCTCTCTGGGCGCGAAAACGCATCTGCGTTGCGCGATGCCTACGCCCAGGCCGCAGCCCAAGTCGCCGACGCCGTTCGCACGTACGGTGAACGCGCTGTCATCGATTGGCTACGAACGGGCGTCCCCACCAGCTTCACTGCTGGGGGTTGATAGACTTCCCAGCATCGCCACCACTATAAGCCAGCAGCCGATTGCCAGCACGTAAGCAACAAGCATTCGCACAATGAGGCTGATCGTCTCGCTCGTCAGCGTTGAACCCGGAGTCCACTCCATCAACCGCATGGGAACGTAAACGCCGACCGCAACCAGTACTGCCAGCCACGCCCAGTAAGCCAACCTGCGTAGTGTTCGCAGCGCGTTTGCGACTCCACGCCGCCCCATGCCGCGAGCAGCGGCCATGCCAAACGGCAACATGATTCCGGGCACCACGTACCAGAACAGGACGAAAAAGCAGAATGAGACCAGGTTGTGTGTGAAGCTCCAGCCAAGCGCTTCACGCGTGCGGGAAGACAGACGCGAGTCGATGTAGCCGCTGATACGCCAAGATTCGCCGCTCCAGGAATCAACGAACCACAGCAGCGCCCCAAAGGAGATGGCCCAAGGCAGAAACACGAGCACCCGGCGCAGAGCTTTGCGGAATGCCGGGCGAAGGTCCCCTTCGGGAAGCGCCACAAAGGTCCCGGCATGTAGCCACAGGAAAAGAAAGACAACCGCAGCGCCGCCGACAAAAGCAAGCAGCAACTGCCAGACGCGTTCTTCCGGAACAAGCAGCCACGCAGCAGCGGCCGCAAACAGGACAGCATTTCCGAAGAACTGAACCAGCCAAAGGTTCCTGTGCCTTAAACCGGCCAGCGATTCCCGAATGACGCTACGCATCACTGCACCTCCACAACGGCCGGCTCTGACGTGGCGAGCACGGAAGGCTGATACATCGGTTGCACGGAAGCGGGACTCACGCGGAACTTGCCGGGGTTAACCACCTTGAGCAGGTAGAAGTACTCGTGGCGCGTGTCGAAATACGTTTGGAAGAACGCAGCTCGGTCGTCGTGGAACTCGCGTCGCGAATACCATCCGCCCCACCAAGACGGTCTCTTGCTCAGTTCGTAGAGGTCGTCACGCTGGATGAACTCGGTCCCGGCAGGAATCGGATCTTCCATCAGCAGGTACTTCCAACTACCGCCGCTAACGACTACTCGGACGGCTAAGACATCACCGACGCGAACCGGCCCATTCAGCGGCTGAACGTCGTGGACGATCTTCTCTCCAGACCTGGTTGGAACCAGCCGGTAGTAGTCACGGGAAATGTTCAGCGAGTACGTGCCCGACTGGAACATCTTCTTGTCCGTCGTGTAGTACCGTCCGGCCGCCGACCAATAAAGTCGCCCAGCACCGTTCTTCGTGAACACCAGATTGTTGTTGGCGTTCAGGCTGGCAGGTCCAAGATGCAGACTCGGTGCGCTGGCCGAGGTCGCGTCCGCCGCCGTAAACCGCCGCGACACAAGAGTCTTGCCGTTAACGCTGGCGGAGGCGGCAAAGTCAGCCTGCAGCTCCTTGCTTACCCTGAGATACTCGGTGACGCCGTAGAGGACCATCGCAGTCTTTTTGGTGGTGTCCCAGTAATAGCCGTCCTGGCGATGTCGCATCATCCAGAGCACGGCTTTTGGCAACAGGGGGCTGTCAGCTTTAGCAACGCTTAACAGCCTGACCGCGTGTGCCGTGGCCTCTACGCTGTTATCCATGTCGAGGTCGAGCAGGGCGTCGTAGGTGTCGGGCCAGTAAACCGTGTCGCCTTCCTGCTTCGCCGAGCTTTCGAGCATCCGCACGGCGTCATTCACGCGGGCGTCGCCGGCAATCCTCATCGAAAGCCCCATCAAGGCGACGCCTTCGGGTGAGAGCTTCGAACGGCGCTCCCAGACGGAATCGATCTGTTCGCGATCTACGTTGCCGCTCAAGGCGAGCGCGTAAACGACGTACGCACGCAGGTTGGCGATCATGTTCGGGTGCTGCTTCAGCACAGCAGCCAGGAACTGTTTTCCTCTGGCAATTGCTTCGGGCCTGACGTCGTAGCCCGCTGCGGACGCCTGCGACATTCCAGCCACCACATAGGCGGTCATGAAGACCATGCTGTCGTCTTCTTTCCACCAACCCCAGCCGCCATCTTCGTGCTGGAAATCGTACAGACGCTCAAGTCCCGCCTGGAGCTTTTTCTTGAGTTCGTCGGGGTTCACGTTGGACTTCACGCCGAGGTCGCGCATCGCGCCGGAAACAACGATATTCGGCAGGAAGCTCGACATCGTTTGCTCGGTGCAGCCGTATGGGTAAGACGTCAGGTAGTCGAGCGCGCTCAGAATCGCGCCGGCCACAGACGGCGACATCTCCAGGTCGGCTGTGCGCGAAGTCGGTTCGCTCGTTTGCGGGAAGTCCAACGAGGGCCGCGCCTCGCCTGAAGTAGTCGCAATCACGCCGGACTGCGCGACCGACTGTTTGACGCCATACGGAATCACGGGAAGCGTGATCTCCATGGCGTCGGATTCCTCGTTGGTCAGCGCCTTTGCCAGCAGCCTTGCCTCGGTTCCAGGTGGCACTCGCAGGCGCCAATCCACTTTGGTCTCGCCGCGACTCGGGATGGAAACGTCGCGCGTTGCACCTTGCAAGACCTCCAGTCCATCAACGTCAAGGGACACACGCGCGGTCTTCGCGTCGGCCAGATAGTTGTGGACGATGGCTGAAACCGTGACTTCATCGCCCTGCCGGAAGAAGCGCGGCACCGCAAACCGCACCATCACGTTCTTGCGCACGAGCACGCGGTTGATGCTGCTGCCGCCCTTCGTGTCGGTGGTGATGGCGCGCACGGTCGTACGCCAGGTTGTCAGAGAGTCGGGGAATGCCAGCCTGACCGTCGCCCGGCCATTCGCATCCGTGCGGACGTCCGGCACCCAGAACGCCGTATCCGGGAACGCCTTGCGAATGCGCGGCTGCACGAAATCGCCGGCCTTAACCTGCGCAAGCGCACGACCCCGTGCAGGCACACTGCCGGGAACGCCTCCGACCACGCCCGCCAGTTCCAGCGAACGCTTACCGGCCTCACCGTGGAAATAGAAAGTGAGTGAGTTTTCGGTCGTTACGGCTGAGTAATATCGTCGCTCGTAGAACGCGCTGACGATGTCCCCTGATGTGTCGGGGCGTACACCATAGATCGCATCATCAACCACGCCGACGCTCAACTCGGCTGAGACCGGACGCCCCGCAGAGTCCGTCACAGTGACGTTGTAGCTGGCACTTTCGCCCGGCACGAACTGCTGCTTCACCGGTTCGATGGCCACCTTGAGTCGCTGTTCGACTACAGGAACCTTGAGGCTCTTGCTGCCCTGGTAAAGTTCGTTGTCACGCAGGAAAACGGCACTCACGAAGAAGTTGGGCTGTGACTCGCGCCTGATGGGGACGTCGAGCGTGACATTCGGCCCAGTGGCGTGAATCACTTCACGCGTTATGACGGTTGAGCCTTCGGTGGTCACTAGAATCGTAGCTTCCGGCACACCCGTCACGAGCAGCACTTTTGCCGTATCGCCGACAGCATAGGTCTTCTTGTCCGGAATGATCTGGATCTGGCGGCCCTCGCCCGCCCAGTCGGATTCGTCCCTTCCGGCAACCGCAATCCACGTTGACGCCGTGGGCTCGCGCACCTCGGGGCTGCGGGACTTGGCACGCAAGGTGTAATAACCACCGCGACTCATCGGAATCGTCAGGCGCGCAAGACCGTCCGGACCTGTCTGTCCGGTGGTGGTTGCGATGGGGTGGCCCTTCTCGCCACCCATGCTGGGAAACAACCCCAGTGTCACCTGCGTCTGGATCGGCCTTTTGTCATAGTCGAATGCGCCGACCGTGACCTGCGCGGTCTCGCCTTCCTTATAGAGATACGTTTCGGTATCCACCGAGAGGTGGTAACTCGCGTACGTGGCAAGTACCGCATTGTGGCCGGAGATCTCGCGGTTGGCCGCGTCGGTCACGCGAGCCTCGATGCGGTAGTCAACGTCGACTTTTTCTTTCTCCTGCACCTTAGTCGGGATGTTGACGACCAGCCGGCCATTTGAATCGAGCGTGCCCTGCTGTTCGAGCACTTGTTCTCCGTAGAAGAACTCTTCGCCGGTTTCCGACTCGGTTTCCTCGGAATCCTCTTCTTCGTCCCACATGTACGCACGCGAGGTGTGCACGACGTAGGTGACCTTAGCGTTTGCGACCGGTTCTCCGAAGTAGTAGCGGGCCTCAATTGTCGCGCGTACGGTCTCGCCCTGAAGCACGCGCGTGCGCTCCGGAGTCACTTTCACCTGGTATTCCGGCTTCTTGTACTCCTCGACGTAGAAGCTTCCGGACGCCGCGCCCCTGCCGTTCCTGATGGAAACGGTGTAGTAACCGAGCGGCGCGTTCGGCGGCAGTTCAAGCTCGCCGTGAACAGTGCCGAAAGGCGAAAGCGTGAACTGCTTGGTCAGCATGATCTTGTCATCGGGAGCGGTGATCGAGGCTTCTACCTGGCGCTCGGTCGGAAGTTCAATCGTGTCACCATTGCGCTTGCGCAGAATGCCTTTGAAACGGACGGTGTGACCGGGGCGGTAGACCGGGCGGTCGGTGTAGACGTACCCCCTCCAGTCGCGCGCCGGGTCGCTGCTCAGGTTCAGTGAATAGGGCGCAACCATCGCGACGTTGCTGCCACACTGCGCCAGTGCCCAATCAGAGCTGTCATAGGTTGGCTGTTCGTCGTCAGCGCGTGCGGTAGCGAAGCGCAATTCGCCGAGGCCCTGATCATCGGTGGCAAACGTTCCAGCAACTTTCTTCTTGTGCCATACCGTTACGTTGCAGCCTTTCACCGGCGCACCCGTCCGGCGATCCACGGCAAAGCCAAGCAGGTAACCCGGGGCGCTCTTGGTAATCAGTGCCGTCTCGCTCACTAACAAAACCGCGTACGCCCGGTAATTCCCATCCGTTGCTTCAACGACGTACGCTCCCGACGACAACGACTCCAGAGGGATCGCCGAGGTTTCGCTGACGTACTTCGGCGGCAAATCCATTCGCCATCGGCCCACGAGACGTTGTGGGTTCAGGATCGGCACATCGGCGAAGCCGGCTGATGAGGTCACACGAGTACGGCGGGCGCGGCCTGAATTCCAGTCTCGAATAGCCGCCCGGGAACGCGCTGAGTACTGTCCGCGAAAGAAGTCCCGCAGTGTGGCCCACGTGCGGTACTTCCAGTCGTGGAATTTCTCCAACCATGTGAGTTCGTCAACTCGCTCCTTTGGAGAGTATTGCGGACCGAAGCTATGAACGTCGTCCAGCTTGCTGAAAAACTGCACCGGGTCCTGCACGCGGTAGAGCCGAAACTCAAGCACGTCCACGTCCTGCGCATACAGCCGGATTTTCGGTTGCTCAGTTGGCAGGTACGTGCGGTCGGTGCTCAGCGAGAAATACACTCGCTGTTCCCGCGCAAAGCCCGGAACCGCGGCCCATAGACTCACCAAGAGCATCAGGAATACAACCGCTCGGAGCGATCGCATCAGTTAGCGCCTCGCAAAATGTTCCACCGGAAAACACCAAGGAAATTCGAGTTGCTGGCGACAGGACGCCAGCGCGGATCGGGGTGCTGCAGCAGGTCGCGCAAGTGTACGCGTTTCATGACGCCCGGTCTCTTACCGTCAGGGCCGGTGTGGTACACCAGCCAGTCGTCGCCGGGTGCGGAGAAATGACTACGGCCTACGAAGATCATCGAGTGAAACGGCGATCGCTGTTCCAACTGCCGGAAGAACAGTAGATCGCCTGGACGCGCGTCGCCCACCTCACGGCCGACGAGGTGGGTGTTGCGGAGCATCAGGTTTTTCGCGTCGGCGAACTCGGAAAACGTGCCGTCACCGAGGTCGGAGGCGCTAAACGAACCGTCTTTCACACGGAACAACCTCGGCCCAAGCGGCGTGTACGGGACGGCATACTTCCGCACGTCGTCAATCGCGGGCACGTCCGCCAGACTGAGCGAGGACGCCCAAGCGGCGTCATGCCGCTTCAGGGCTTCGCGATAGGAAAACCGCAGGAGCGCCGCACAGTCCGTGATCTCGGCTGAGAAAGGTGCGGTGGGGGCAATGGCTGCGTGTTCCGCGAGCAGGGTGAACCAGCGCCGGAAGGATTCCCGATCAGCCGGTGCGCTTAGCCGAAGTACATCGGGCGTGCCGTCGTGGTCGCTGTCGGAGTAGTCCGGCGCAAGATCGACCGTCACGCGCCGTGCCGCCAGCTTCGGGCCACTTACAACGAGTGTCAGCGTCCCCGGTTCCACGCCAGCCTGCAGAACACCCGTGGCGCGTTTCGACCCAAGGGCACGCCATTCGAACTTCCCGCGACGCTCTCCTTCGACCACACGGGCCACGAGCTTTGGCATCCGCCCACCATCGGCGGGTATGATCTCGATCTCGCTCGCAGAAACGCCGTCCGCGAGCATTCGCGCCTGAGTTGGGTTAACAGTGATGGAGGTTGACTGAGTAGTACAACTTACCGACGAAAAGACACAGCACAGGCCGAGAGCCAAGGCGACCCTTGCCGGGAGCGCTGCACTTCCGCTGGACGAATGCGAGCCGAACGTTTTCACGTGAGGCGCGCATTATATCGCGAGTTGCTGCACGATTTAGAGGGCTGCGCGTCAGCTGTTGATAATTGTTTTCTGTGGGAGGCGCTCTCAAGCAACTTTGCCGTCTTTGAGCGGCTCCATCGGATGCTCCTCTGGCTTCAACCCCAGTTCTTTGACGGTATCGGAGCTCTCGACTTGTTCCTTCTTCGTGTGCAGACGAATGTCGAGTTCCCGCTCGGCGTCATGATGCCCGCCCACCAGCACTAGTTCGCACCCCTCATGGTCGAGGAATTCAGGAGGATCAAGGTCGATCCAGCGCCGGTTTTCGAACTTCTTGCTCATCTCCTCCGGGTAGTCGGTGCTTTCTGCTCCTCCGGAAGACCGGCGTTCCGAGGGCTGCCAACATTCGGATTCTTGACTGATACGATGTAGCTGCCCTGATCTTCGATCTGGAATTCTTCCTGCGCTTTGCCGGTCTTCCGAGGCAGTTCGAGCGCATAAGCAAGGTGCGTGTGGTTCTCGTGCCGAACGATCGCGTAACGGCCTTCTGCAGCGGGACGCACCGCGGGTTGATGCCGTTCGCCACGCGTTTTGGTCTGGTAGTCTTCGGCCTTCAGATCTTCGTGCACCTGCTCGGCCGTGCCGACTACTTCTACAAACGCCCAGTTGCGCTCGTGCTCCTCGATGTTGGACAGGTACTTTTGTCCGATGACGATTCGGCGGTATCGATCTTTTCCGTCCGGCTTCAACACCATGTAGAACCGCTGTATGTCGGACAACTGCTCGGGATTCTCTTCGTTCACCTTGGGTCGGTAGAGAAAGAACACATCGCCTCGCTCGAGCACTTCAGCCATTTCAGCCCCCTTGTCGGATCGTCCTGTTGGACGCAGCCGCGTGGGCTGACGGCGAGTTCACGACTGTCTCGAACCGAAGAACACCCTATCAGAGTTCTACGATTTCAACGACTTTTCCGCATTCGCGTACGTGGCGAGGGCGAGCAGAGGGAAGTAATCGCGATACAGGTGATAGCTGATGTAGAACACGCGCGGAAATCCGGTGCCGGTCGTGACCGTCTCATCCCAGGTACCATCGGGACGCTGATTCTCGCGCAGCCACTTTATGCCTAGCGCGACAGCCGCGCTGTTTATCTCTCCCGAAGCAATCAGTCCGAGGATGGCCCAGGATGTCTGCGAAGGAGTGCTGGGCGCTCGTTCGAAGCGCTCTGTCTCGTAGCCTCGGCAGCTTTCACCCCAACCGCCATCGGGATTTTGTACTTCCCGAAGCCAACGTGCGCCTCGTGCAATGGCACTCTGCACATCCGGAGAACCTGTCGCTTTCAGTCCGCGGATCGCCAGAAATGTCCCGTAGACGTAGTTCACGCCCCAACGGCCGTACCAGCTTCCGTTGTTTTTCTGCTGTTTGAGCAGGTAGGCGATACCGCGCGCGATCGGCGCTTGCCTGTAATCAAAACCACGTCGACAAAGGGACTCCAACGTTCGCCCCGTAATGTCAGGACAAGTCGGATCAAGCATCGCGTTATGGTCCGCAAACGGGACCTTGGTAAGAATTTCCCAGTTGTTGTCGACGTCGAAGGCAGCCCACCCGCCATCGGAGCTTTGCATGCCGAGCAGCCATTCTATGGCACGTTTTTCAGCCCGGGCCTGCCGTTCAGGGTCGCTGGCCTTCGCCTTCAACAATGCGAGCAGAACCATGGCAGTGTCGTCGATGTCCGGGTAGAACTCATTATCGAACTCGAAAGCCCATCCCGAAGGCGTCAGGTCAGGACGCTTCCTCGCCCAATCCCCTTTGCGGCGGACCTCCTTTGAGAGCAGCCAGTCGGCGGCAGCGGTCAGACGCTTCGGATCACCTTCGCCAAGTTCACCCAAAGCATAGGCGGCAATCGCCGTGTCCCAGACGGGGGACTTCGCCGGCTGAAAGATAAGGGTCTCTCCACGATCCAGCATAAGGTCGTCGAACTGCTTGAGCGCAAGAAGCAGATCCGGATGGTCACGCTCATAGCCAAGCGCATCCATGGCCATGATCGCGTACATCATGCTCGGGTAGATTGCACCCAGCCCTTCACTGTGCTGCAGATGTTGTAACGTCCAGTTTTCTGCTTCGCGAATCGCGCTGCCCCGAATCTTCTTTACGCTTTGCCGCTCCCAACGTTTGAAAAGCTTATCCGCTGTGATGAATAAATTGGCAATGCGATCCTTGCGCTTTAGAGCAAACTTTCGGTTCTGATGGACCAGTTCGTCCACGCGAAAGCCGCCGGGCGTGGGCTTCGTTTTCCCGATTGCCTGCACAATCGACAGCGGAACGATGATGCTCCGCGTCCACGAAGACATCTCGTAGAGAAAATTGCCGGGGATAATCATGATCTCCGGCGGGATGGTCGGACAGAACTTGCGCGGAAACAGGTCAAAGAAGCTAAAGTTGATTTTCGTGTAGCTATTGCATGCCTGAATCCCGCCAAGCTTCTGGATTACCGCGCGCGCCTTCTTCATGCGCGGATTTTCCATGTCCATGCCGACCATCTTCAGCGCCGTATAGGCCCGAACGGTCGCGTTGATCTCCGCTGGACCAGGCTCGTATATGCTCCAGCCGCCATCAGGGTTCTGCGATTCGAGAATGGCTCGCGCCGCTTTGCGGATCTTAGGCATGGTGGGCGGATTCCAACTACCGTCCGCTGCCACCGGATAAAGCCACATCTGGAGCAGGATGTAATCGGACTGCAGCGTCGAATCCGCCGTGAGATCGCCGTACCAATAACCATCGCCGTATTGCTTGGCTTCCAGTGCTCGGGCCGCCTGTAGCGCCACGCCCCGAGTCTCTTCGGCGCTGATCCGCACTGCCGCCAACGCAGGCGCAGCACAACTGTCACTCACAGCCTGGATCTCACCTGGAATGACGAAGCCCGGCAATTCACGCATTTAGATTTCCTCGCCTGAAGCCTGCAAAACCTTCAACCCTGAACAGGCTAATTCAATGTACAACCACCTACGAAGTGTCGTCGAGCAGAAACCCGTCGTTTGGTGACAGGGTTTCGAGAATGGCGACACGGTACTTTGTGAAACGATGTGGTGCTACAACACGCCTCGGCTGTACCTGAACAGCGTCGTGGCGGTCGCGAAGACGCGCCATTTCGCAGGTTAGGTTCGTTAGCGACATTGCGAAACCCTTTCACCGTTCAGCTCGGGCACGGGTGTCGCGACCGGTGTGAGCCAGTGCCGATACCGCGGTTCGCGTCCGGAAACCACATCGGCAAACAGGCGCTGGAGCACGCTCGTAATCGGGCCACGGCGGCCGTCAGCGATTGGCCGTCCGTCGACCGCTGCCACGAATGTGACTTCTACAGCGGTTCCTGTCATGAAGACTTCGTCTGCCGCAAGCAAGTCTTCGAGCGACAGCTTGCGAATACAAACCTGCATACCTGTGTCAATCGCCATCTTCAGGACCGAATCGCGCGTGATTCCCATGAGCACGGAGCTTTTCTCGTCGTTGGTGAAGAGAACACCGTCCTTGACTAGGAAGAGATTTTCGCCCGAGCCCTCGGCCAGGTATCCATCCTCCCCAACGAGAATAGCTTCATCGAATCCGCGCGCGACGGCATCACGAACCGCCAGCACCGAATTCAGATACTGCCCGCACGCTTTCGCCGTTGCAGGCATGGCCGTGGAAGAAAACTTCCTCCATGGAGAGATCGTCACGTGTGCGCCTTTTGCGGCAGCATCAGCACCCAGGTACTGCCCCCACTTCCAGGCAAAGATGACGACCTCGACAGGGGTGTTCCGAGGGTGGAGGCCAAGCGTGTCTGATCCGTAAATCGCGAGTGGACGAATGTAACAACTGGAGAAGTTGTTCGCCGCAACCACTTGCATCACAGCGTCGGCCAGTTGCTCGCGCGTGTATGGAAGATGCATCCCGTAAACTTTGGCCGATGCCAGCCAGCGATCAATGTGCTCGTACAAGCGGAAGATCGCAGGGCCGCTGTCAGTGCAATAACAACGAATACCCTCGAATACGCCCGTGCCATAGTGCACTCCATGGCAGGACACGTGAAACGTCGCCTGCTGCCAAGGAACCATTTCGCCGTTCTTCCACACATACTTGCTCTGATCAAAAGACACGATAATTTCTCCATTATGAGTTGTTGCTAAACAAAAGCCGTTCAGGCGCGCCACCGCTGCACGCCAATGTGAAGCCGTGTTCGTTTGTGGCCGAAAAAAACCACCCCGCCTTTTGGCGGGGTGGCTAAGGATCTTTATTCTCTTCGCCTCTTCTACCCCGCCGGACCAGTGGTCGTAAGCGCGAGGGTGTTAAGAAGGGCAAGAAGGAACAGGACTGCAGCGAGACGAGCGCCGCCGAACGCACTTTCGTTCGTAAACGTGGATGCGTTGGTCAAGGTGGCTTCGTTGTAGATCGCTGCGGTCATGTCAGATTGTGAGCGCAGAATGCGAGCGTCAGATCGTGAGCACCTTCGCATTCTCGCCTAAGTCGTTGCTGTTCGGTCTGAGTAACAGCAACGATCATACCTTGGTTCCCTTCCTTTTCAAGGCAGCAAAGAAATTCTAATAGCCCCATAAGCAGCACTTGCCAATGACAGACGCCTGTTTGTATGCCTTGAACGGTTCTGGAGTGGGTAGAACTGAAATCACTTTCCGATGCAGAACGATCCGAAAATCAGGTTGAGGATGTCGTCTGTGGTTGTGGCGCCGGTGATATCGTCGAGAGCGCGAAGGGATCGGTAGAGGTCCAGCAGTACCATCTCGTGCGGCATGGCGTTTTGGACCGCGACGCTAGCGCTGTCTAGCCCGGCCAACGCATCATTCACCAATTGCTGGTGGCGCACGTTCGTAAGGAAACCGCTTTCCTGCTGGGCGTTGCCGTCGCCGCCTGCCTTGCGCACGATCTCGGCACGCAGTTCCGCGATCCCCTGTCCAGTCACTGCCGAGGTGACGATGGTCGTTGTCTTGGTCTGCGAAAGTTTCTTTGTTGCGGACTCAACTGCCGACGTTTCCGCCGGCGTTTTCCTGACGTGAGTCGCTGTGGAAATTGGCGGTCCGGTTCGTGTGACCTCAGATCCTGACGTGTCGTGTCCTGAAATTTCTAGCGGACCAGCCTCTTCGCATTCGAGCGCGGGCGCAGGACGCAGGTCCGCCTTGTTCATGATCAGGATCGCGGGGCGGTTTTCGAGGGCTTCGAGCAGTTCCCTGTCTTCGGGGGTAGGCGCGCTCAAGACATCGGTGACTAGCAGGACCATGTCAGCGTCGGCCAGCGCCTCCATGCTTTTGCGGATCCCGATACTTTCCGCTTCATCCAGCGCTTTGCGAATACCGGCGGTGTCAATGAGGCGCACAGGTATGCCGCCGATGGCCACGGTTTCCGTCACCAGGTCGCGCGTGGTGCCCGGCGTTGCCGTCACGATCGCTCGTTCGCGCTCTACCAATTGATTGAAAAGCGATGACTTTCCCACGTTCGGCCGGCCAACGATCGCCAGCGTTAGTCCTTCATGGACGAGTTTGCCGAACGCAAACGATTCAGCGAGACGCAAAAGAGGCTCTCGAACCTCCCCGATCCTTGCCAATACCTGCTCGGGTGCGGCGACGGCGACATCGTCCTCGGCAAAGTCGATGCCCGCCTCCATAACCGCGATGAGTTCGACCAACTTCTGCTTGATCGGCGACATTCGGTGCGATAGGGCGCCGCCGAGTTGTTGCGCTGCAACCTTCGCCTGGAAGAGTGTTTGAGAATCGATCAGGTCCCGCACGGCCTCGGCTTGGGTCAAATCAATCCGGCCATTCAGAAAGGCGCGCATGGTGAACTCGCCGGGATCTGCCAGGCGGGCTCCGCGCTGAAGCGCCAGTTCGACCACATGCCGAAGTACAACGGGAGAGCCGTGTGCCGCGATTTCAACGATGTCGTCGGTTGTGTAGGAATGCGGCTTCCTATAGTAGGTGACGACGATCTCATCGATGCGCTGGGCATCGGCATTCTGCGCTGCGGCGGTGCCAGGCTCGACCAGTTCGCCGAAAATGGCGCGGTTCGGCTCCATTTCGCGCGGCAGTCGCAGCATGGACGATGCAATCGCCCGCGCGTCCGGGCCTGCCAAGCGAACAACGCCAATGCCGCCGCGGCCCGGCGGTGTCGCGATTGCAACGATGGTGTCGTCGAGGTTCACTTCTCTATTGTATTGGTCGCCCAGCGCGACGCGTGACAACCCTTGGCCCTAGGGCCGACGCAGGCTAGGCGGAGCGATGATTCGCAAGCGGTTCAGCAGTGGCGTTAGTTGCTCTTCGTCTCCGCTGATCGCGGTCACCGAAAGGATATAGCCTTTGCGCACCGTCACCATGGTGGCTTGATAGGTATTCACATTGTCTGCGGATTCACGAACAAAGTCGCCGCGAAGGAAGGTGACTCCGCCGATCTCGATCTCACCAGGTTCGTTCAGCACCTTGAAGCCCTTGGTGATAGCGAAGTTCTTCACAGCTTCCAGGTAAGCTTCCGCGTCAACGGCTTCTTTGTATTGCGCTGCGCTCTCGGCCGAGATGGTGATCGACGAGTTCACAGCGTCAGCCTTCGGCTTTGGCTCCGCGAAGGCCGAGAGCAGCAGGACCGTGTCTCCACTGGGCAAGCCTTTGCGCATTTCGTCCGTCTGCACGGTCCAGCCCTGCGGAACTGAGTAGCGCAAGTTGAAAAATTTCTCCGTGTAGATCCCGTCCACCAACAGTCCGTCGTCAGGACGGGTCGCGTCAGACTTCTTCGACCTGGACGGCTGCGCTGCTGGGTTCTGCCCCGCCTTGTCGGCCTGTTGCCGTGTAACGACTGGCTTGGCTGGCGCACTTGGAGCCGTGCGGGACGGAGTTGGCGTAGGCTGCTGCGCGACCGACGCAGCGCCCGCCAGTGCGGTAAAGACTATGGCAAGAATGACTTTAGCTCGACTCACTCCTTCCATCATAGCCTAGCCGCTGCCCCTGCGCGTTCATCTATGCCGGCCAGCAGCACGGTCGTGCCCCCTCCTGCACAGGTTCGGAAAATCGAGGTTCATTTCTGGCCTGAAATATCACAAGCGCCGGTGACTGAATCTAATTTCGCACCAAAAGGACTACGGAAAAGGCGAGCTACCGTGCCACGTTTCTTCGGCGCGGGCGGAGGACTTTCATGTTTGAAGAGAGCTTGATTGAGTCCGAGAAGAAGATCAAAACGCGCCAGGGCTGGACAACTGTTCTATCGTTCAGTTTGCAAACTCTTGCGGTCACAATCCTGGTGCTCTTACCACTGATTTTCACTGAAGCTATACCGCTTACTCCCGAAAGCATGACTAACCTTGTTGCTCCTCCTCCGCCGCCACCGCCTCCGCCGCCGGCAGCGCAAGCCGCGCCCCAGGTTCAGGAGACTGCCGCCGTCACTGAAACTGACGAGCTAAGGGTGCCCGTGAAAATCCCCGAGAAGATCGCCATGATCAGGGAGGCGCCTGCGGCTGCGGCTGGAGCACCACCGACCGGTGTTGTCGGCGGCGTGCCCGGCGGAGTCGCCGGAGGTCAGATGGGCGGCGTCATCGGGGGCGTAATCGGTGCTACTCCGACGGCGGTGCCGAAGATAGCGGCACCGAACAAGGTTCGCATATCGCAGGGCGTCTCAGAGGGACTTCTCCAAAAGCAGGTGAAGCCCACTTACCCGTCGCTAGCGAAACAGGCGCGTATTCAGGGTCAGGTCGTGTTGCAGGCTGTTATCGGCAAGGACGGAAAAGTACAGAACCTGCAGGTTGTCAGCGGCCATCCAATGTTGGCTGGAGCGGCGCTCGACGCCGTTAAGCAGTGGCGCTATAAACCGTACTTCCTCAACGGAGAGCCCGTAGAGGTTGAAACCAACATCACGGTTAATTTCAGTCTCGCCGGCTAACACTCCGGGACACACATTTGTGCTAGCGGACGCAGACACAGTCTCCTTCGGAATTGTCATCCCGAACGCAGTGAGGGATCCCTATTGATGGGATCCCTCAGTGCTTGACACCTCACGGCAGGAGTTCTCCGCAACTCTACATGCCCGCTTCGGTGGCCGCGGTTACTTCCACCTTTCGTAGGCTGACCCGCTTCGCTGCTGCCTTGGCGCGCTGCTCATACGTGCCACGGACGGCAGGCGTTTTGGGATGTACAACTCGGTATTCGTTGGCGAGCATGGTCCAGAACTCCGGATCTTCCATGCCGAGGACCCAAGCCGAAATGCCCCAGCCAAGCTTCTTATCCGTTGCGAGTTTCAGTTTCGGCGAGAGGCTCTTCGCGTCTTCGTACCAGACCACGTTCCGCGCACCCGGCTGGCACTCTGCGCTGCCGTTCCGCTGAGCCACAGGTGTGGGCTGTGGTTGCGAACAGTCTGAGTTGAACTCGAGGAAGTGCGCCTCTTCCGTTGCGTCCCATTGCGGCGTGTTGGTTTTGAGCAGTGCCGGAAGGACTTCGGGCCAGGCAGCCGTGCTGGTCTTCCACTTCTTTACGGTCGTGCCTTCGTTGTCCTGAACGAAATCGGCCTTCTTCGCCGTTGCCGGATCGATGGCCGTCCAGCGAATTCCGTATGTGGGCACCCCGAGCGAAATCTTGCTGGCGGGCATGTTAGAGAGCGTGAAGTCCACGATCTTGCCTACCCAAGGCACACCGGCCAGAGGACCAGGGCCGCTGAAGCCCGCGTGCTGCGGGTAGGCCATGATGCTCAGGAAATCGGCGTGTTTGGCCAAAGCGCGATAATCGTAAACGCCGCTCCAATTCTCGAAGCCGCCCGGCGACTCCGAGTTGCGGTCATCCGAATACTTGCCCACCACGGCAGCCGTCAGCAGCAGTCCATGGCGATGGAACTCGCGTGCCGCTTCCTTGAAGAACACGGTAAAGCGATCGCGGTAAGTGTACTTGATGTTCTCGTAATCGAACTGGAAGCCGATGTAGCCGTCGCGCAGTGCGTAATACAGCAGGTAGCGAATGACTCGCGCGCGGGATGCGGGCGTGTCCAGAACCGTGTGCATCAGGTCCTGGTTGAAGCCGCGGTTCACGACCAGGGGCATGAGCGCGACTTTGTTTTCACGAGCGATCTCCAGCACGGCAGCAGGTACTTCCCCGCCCACGAAACCTTCTGCATCCATGCTGAACGATTGCGGTGCAATGATCGAAATCTGTTTGGCGTTGGCGCGAAAACTCTCGATCGCGGCCGGTCGGTTAACCATGTACATCAAAGTTGTGATTCGTGGCTTTGCGGCAGCCTTGGCAGAAACGCGTTTTTCCGCGAATGCTGACCCGGCGAGTACCGCAACGATGGCAGTGGCGATGGCAAGACGATGTAAGTAGCGCATTCCGAGCGGATTGTACTGCCGTAAAAGAAAATTGTCAGCGGGGTTAGTGACTCGCCACCGCGCCGCGCTGTTGCGGCGCTAGCATGGTTTGCAAGACATGCCGGGGAGGGCTGTTGTGTTGGCTCCGCCTGCGCCGCATAATCTTCACATGCTCGATAAGGACAAAGCTCCCGCCGTCGTGAATCGAACGTTTCAAACCGCGCGCGCGGTACGCCTGTTCGCGCTTCTGGCACTTTTCCTTGCGGCAGCTGTCGCGTCACTGTTGGCAAAAGAATTCGTCATGCCCAGGGCGGAAAACGCCCGCGCCTACGCCGCGCATGACTACCATCCGTCCGAGCACGTTGCGGTCGGGGTCGACGCCTATATCGGCGACAAGGGATCAATTTTCAAGACAAGATTCGCCGAGAACGAAATCATCCCAATTTTCGTCGTGATCTCGAACAGCGGAGATCAGCCCGTCGAACTCTCGCGGGTGAAGTTTGAGTTGGTCGCTGTGGACCGCCGTGCTCGCATTGAGCCGGCGACCGAAGACGATCTATTCCGACGCCTCAGCCAGACAAAGCGACGAGGCGATGAGGCCAGCCGCAACCCACTTCCCATCCCTCTACCAAGAGGCGGACCCAAGATTGGCGTCAAGAAAGAAACGCGTCAGGAGATCGACGCCGCGCAGTTCCGCGCTCGCGCCGTGGATGCGCACTCGACCGAGTCGGGCTTCTTATTCTTCGATGTGAGTGGCGTACGCGACCCGCTCGCCGGCGGAAAGTTGTACGTGACCGGCGTTCGCGACAGCGATGGACAGGAGTTGATGTTCTTCGAAGTGCCTCTGGATAAAGCGGGGAATAGGTAACGTCGATCGTGGCGCTCAGTTAAGGCGGCTGTTAACCCTGATCAGTGGGATGTATTCTCCTGTGACGCAAATCACAGAACTCTGTGCCATAGTCAGGCATCCTTCCAGCAATGCAGTACCCGCTGGCTGGACGGGAAACCAGCCGCGGAAGATAGTTTCTGGCCGCGATTTAGGATCACCCGCGATCGGGTGCTTACAGGGCGGACAGGGTTCGATGCAAGGGTTCAATCGGTCAGGCGGCAAACGCTTGACCGGTTTGTTCTTCCGGCGAACCGCCGTTGACCACCTGCGGCAACGCCAGCGCTCCATTCCTCTTCCTAGCAACAGCGAGTCTTTGCAAGGAGCGACAACATGCCAGACGTGACCCACAGCGCCGAGGCGATCAAGAAACTCAACCACCTGATCAAGGACATCAAGTTCGCCATGCTCACCACGGCGCAGCCGGATGGGCAGCTGCGCAGCCGTCCCATGGCTACGCAAGAAACGGACCAGGACGGGAATTTATGGTTCTTTACTGGCGCAAGTTCGCCCAAGGTCTCGGAAATTCGCGAGCACCAGGAGGTGAACATCAGCTATGCATCACCGGAAGAACAACGCTACGTGTCCGTGAGTGGCGCCGCCGAAGTGGTCCGCGATATGCAAAAGATGCGCGACCTCTGGAACCCCGTTTACCGCGCCTACTTCCCCAAAGGCCTGGACGACCCCGACCTGACCCTGCTTAAGGTGCGCATCAGCGAAGCCGAATACTGGGATTCACCTTCCAGCCGAATGGTGCAGATCGCCGGTTTCGTCCGCGCGGTCGTCACCGGCCAGCGAAGCCCGATCGGTGAACACGGCAAACTCGACGTGGCGTGAGGGGAACCGGTCAGCGAACAGCAATCAGCATTACTGTTTGGGTGGACGGGGCTGTGCCCCGTCCTTACGGGTCGAAAAGCCGTCGCCCCACGTACATCAGGTTGGTCTCTTTGACTGGCCTTACATGTAGAACAAGCTCAGCCGCGGCACTCCATATCGCTCCAACAATCGCTTGTGCACATATTGTTTGTGCAGTTGTTCAATCTGGGGGCCGCTCATTTTCCGGCGATACGGAGCCATCTCACGGTCGGCTTCAGCGCGGACAGCCACCAGTTGCTCGTCCGGAGTCGCCGCCAACAACGCTCCAAAAATCTTCTCTTCCATGACGGTGAGCCGTCGTTCGAGGTCTTCCAGCCGGGCACTCGGCGCATTCCCAAGTCCCGAAGCCAACTCCCGCAACCCCTTCGCCGATTCACTCACAACAAGGGCGGCAGGTTTGGGAAGAGCATGGGACGGGGCTGTGCGCTGTCTTGGTTCGGAATCAACACACTTTTCGCTGGGCACCAGCCCTTCCTGTGCTGTCACCAATTGCTCCAGTTGCGCGGCATTGCGGCCGAGGTATTCCGCCACTGACGGAGCTTCGAATCCGGTTTCGCCCGGTTCTGCGCGGGTGGCACCCTCGGCCGCCTGCTTCATGTCTTCCGCTGCGGCGAGCACCTCCTGAGAGCAGTAGGCGAGCGAGTTTACCTTGCGCGTCTTACTCGGTCGCGCGTCGTACTTGTCGAACGCTGCATCGATGCCGCGCAGCACCGCTTCGAGCGGAATGCCTGCGTCCTTCCACGTTTCGATGAGCGCCCAATCGAGCGTAGACAGAATCAAGATGGTGCCGCGCCTGCGGCAGAAGTGATCTTCGATCTCGCTGAAGTAACTGAAGTAAGAATTGTTTTCCACGGAAATCGGGTATTAAGGTTTCAGGTGCTTAGGTATTGACGAACAGGCCCGTCACATTCGATCCAAAACCCAATACTTAACAACCTAACACCTAATCACCCATGCCTCTGCGTCTGATCCGCCACGCCGCGCTTCTTTACGCCTGCGTTCCGTTCCCAGATAATTCGCAGGCCTTCCAATGTCAGTTGCTGATCCACGTGCTTGATGTAGCGTGACTCGGGGGCGATCATTTCGCCGAATCCACCTGTCGCGATCACCTGCGTGTCGCTGCCCATCTCGCCGATCATGCGTTCAAGAATTCCATCGACCAGGCCAAGGTAGCCGTAATACAGCCCGCCCTGGATACTGGTCATGGTGTTGGTGGCGATGATGCGCGGAGGCTTGCGGAAATCCACGCGCGGCAAGCGCGCTGTGCGCGTGAATAGCGCATCGGCGGAAATGCCGATACCGGGCGAGATGATGCCGCCCATGTACTCGCCTTTGCGCGACACCGCGTCGAAAGTGGTAGCCGTGCCGAAGTCAACCACGATGCAAGGCCCGCCATACTTCTCGAAGGCAGCCACACCGTTAACCACACGATCGGCGCCGACCTCGGCGGGATTGTCGTACTGCACCGGCATGCCGGTCTTGATGCCGGGCTCGATAAAAAGCGGTCGAACGCGGAAGTACCGTTCGCAGACCTCGCGTAGTGTGCTGTCCATGGGCGGCACGACCGAGGCGACAATGATGCCGCTGATGCCGTCGAACGGTACATTGTTCATGGCGAATAGATTGCGGAAGAGCACACCGTACTCGTCCACCGTCTGCGTGCGCACGGTCCCCACGCGCCAGTGCGCAACTAGTTGCTCGAACCGCGCCGGCTCACTGCCCGGAACGGCCTCGTATACGCCCAGAACCGTGTTCGTATTTCCTACGTCAATGACTAGAAGCATAAGACAATCAGCATTCGCTAAAGCACTACATCGGGGATTCGGCGAGAACTATCCGCGTCCATTCGGGCCGGGTGCCTAGTTCATCAAATCATCCAATCGTCAAATCATCAAATTAGAATTTGTCAGCATCCGCATCTGTGAGTGCGCGCACGCCGCCGTGCAGCACCGTGCGAAGGCCTCCGTCGGTTCGCACCCGCAGGAAACCGCGATCGTCGAGCCCTTCGGTCACGCCTTCGTAGCCGTCCTCCTCTTCCACGCGCACCCGCAGTCCACGCGCATAGGAAGAGCGCTCTTCGAACCGACGGAAGATGCTGGCTGTTGCCTCGTCCACATCGGATTGCAATGCACGGTATTCGCGATCAAGAGCTCGCAGCAGCGCTCCCGATATCTCTACACGCGAGTACGTCCGGCCGCCCTCGATTCGCAGCGATGTGGCGATGTCGGCGATTTCCGGCGGAAAGCTCTCATGATTAACGTTGATCCCGATGCCTGCGACCACGTAGCGAACCCGAGTCGCTTCCGCATTGAGTTCCGTCAGGATCCCGCAGAATTTCCGGGCTCCCGGCTTGGCACCAGCAGTCTCAGGCGAGGATGTGCGTGCCAGCAGCAGGTCGTTTGGCCAACGCAAATCCGGCTTCAGGCCCGTGACTTCTTCGACGGCAGCCGCAGCCGCAAGACCCGCCATCAGCGAGATAACGAGTGCGTCGGCGGGCGACATTCGCGGCCTGAGCACAACCGAGCAGTAGACACCCGCTCCCGGTTCGGAATGCCACGAGTGTCCGCCGCGACCACGGCCAGCCGTTTGTTCTTCGGCGAAGAACACGGTGCCTTCGGGCACGCCTGCGGCAGCAGCCTGCATAGCGTTGGCGTTAGTGGAAGCGGTTTTGAACGAATGTTGGAGGTTGCCGGCAAACAGGGTTCCGTTCACCAGCGGACCAATTGCATCGGGCAGAAGAAGGTCAGGCACGGCTTCCAGTCTATAACCAGTCGCGGGGTGACCGGCAATGGCTACACCATTCGAGCGCAGTTGCTCAACCAGGCGCCACACCTCCGCTCGAGTGCTGCCGAGTTCCTGCGCCAACTTGGTGCCGCTGACCACCAGCATGGAGTACTCGTTCAGAATGCTGACGATTCGTGTGAGGCGGTGATCAGCGCCACGAGCGGACGTGCTTGCCGTCGCTTTTTCAGTGGCGACGCCATCACTACCTGACACAGCCGACTTGGAGTCAGCGGGCATTGGTGCTTTCGAGAGCAGAGCATTATGCTCCGGGACCCCTGAAAAAGGAACCGCGAACTGCGAAACATGAGTCGCCACCCGGCTTCAGTGCCTTTTTCAGCAGCACTTCCCGATCCGCGAACAAACGCATCCCACTTTGAAGCCGGGCAACCTGAACCCGTCAAGAGTTTGCCTTTGGGGCGAGTCGGCACGCGAGTCACTCAGACGACGATCGAAGGGCGCCGTGAAACCCAACCTGAGCCGTCGATTTCTGGCATACCTGTTGATTGCGGCCATCGGTGTGTTTCCCGGGTGCACGAGCCGGCGCATCAACCAGAACCCACAAACCGGTCGCTTCGACGTATCGCAGGGCGGTTACAACGTGTTCTCGCCCGAGCAGGAGGTCCAGATTGGCAAACAGGCCGCACAGGAAGCCATGCAGCAATTGCCGGTGCTGCCGGAGAACTCACCCATCACAGATTACGTGCAGCAACTCGGCCAAAGGCTGGCCTCGGTCTCTCCCGGTCCTGATTACCCGTATCAATTTCATGTCGTGAACCAAAAAGAGATCAATGCTTTCGCGTTACCTGGTGGCCCCATTTTCGTGAACCTCGGCACTATCCAGTCCGCCGATGATGAAGGCGAACTGGCCGGCGTCATGGCGCACGAAATTGCTCACATCGTTCTGCGACACGCCACCAGCAACATAAGCAAGCAGCAGGCGGCGCAAGTACCGCTCGCCATCCTTGGCGGACTGCTCGGACAGGGAACCGGGGCGCAACTCGCGCGCCTCGGAATCTCGCTTGGAGCGAATTCGATCTTCCTGAAATACTCACGCGACGCCGAACGCGAAGCCGACCTGCTCGGCGCACAGATCATGTACGACGCGGGCTTCAATCCCTACTCGATGGTCGAGTTCTTCGACGAGCTGGAACAGCAGGGCGGCCCCGGCGGACCGCAATTCCTGAGCGATCACCCCAATCCCGGCAATCGCGAGCGCGACGTTGCCGAAGCAGTCGCCAAGTTCCCCAAGAAGAATTTCGGTCGCAAGGACTCGCCGCAGTTCGAGCGCATCAAGCAACTCGCGGCCAAGATGAAGCCCCTCACCGCCGAACAGGTGGCGCAACGCCAGCGAGAGCAGCAGGCACGCATGGCGCGAGCCGCGCAAGAACAGATTCAGCCAAGTGGGCAGTTCCAGCCGCTCAACCATAACGCCTTCGCGATCGCTTATCCATCGAACTGGCAGGTCTTCGGCGACGCCAACTCGACAGTCACGATCGCGCCACCAGCCGGTGTTTCGCAGAGCGCGATCGCCTACGGAGTCGTCATCAGCGGCTTCCGCCCGCAGCCCGGCCGCGACTCGCTCGAGATCGCCACGCAGGACTTGGCAACCACAATCGCGCGGGCCAATCCTGGAATGAGTGTTCAGGGCGCACAGCGCACGACCGTGAGCGGCTTACCGGCGATGTCTGTCGTGATGACCGGCCCCTCGCCGCTCACCGCGGGCGGGCAAACAGTCGCCGAGCGCGACACCCTCGTCACTGTGCAGCGACAGGATGGCAGCGTTCTGTTCCTGATCTTCATCGCGCCCGAACCCGACATGGACGTGCTAAGCCAGACGTACAGCGCCATGCTGCGGAGCTTTCAGATCAAGTGAAGTAACAGGGGTAGAGGGTAGAGGGTGAAGGATACAGGGCAGAGGGCAGAGGTTAGAGGGGGTTAAGGGGGACAAAGCAGAAGATAAAGCGCTGTCACCCTGAGCGCAGCGAAAGGGCCTATGCATTTTGCGCGCACCGCGGGGATTGCATCCGCTCGCCGAAATGCATACGTTCTTCGCCCTCGGCTCAGAATCACAAAGCAGCATTTCCGCAGAGCTTATACGGGCCCCACTCTCAAACTTATATCCACCGCTTTCACCGAGTGCGTCAGCGCGCCGACAGAAATGAAGTCGACCCCCGCCTCGGCGTACTTGCGGACGTTCTGCAGATTGATGCCGCCGCTGGCTTCGAGTGGAATCTGGAACCTGTGCTGCCGCGCACGATCAACGCATCCGGCGATCTGCTCGGGCGTCATGTTGTCCAGCAGGATAGACTCGGCACCGTTCTCGAGCGCGTCTTCGAGTTCCGCTAAGTTGCGCACTTCGATTTCGATCGGCTGCTCGCCGCGCCGATTGCGATGAACATTTTGCAACGCCTCGGCGATTCCGCCAGCCAGTGCAATGTGGTTGTTCTTGATCAGAATTCCGTCCGAGAGATCCAGCCGGTGGTTGGTGCCGCCGCCGCACTTGACCGCGTACTTTTCAAGCACGCGTAACCCGGGCGCAGTTTTGCGCGTGTCGAGAATTTTCACTTTCGTCCCCGCCACGGCTTCCACATACTTGCTGGTCTCGGTGGCGATGCCGCTCAACCGCTGCAACACGTTCAACAGCACGCGTTCACACGACAAAATCACGCGCGCATTGTGCTGCACCACCGCGATCGAATCGCCCTTCCGCACCGGCGCCCCATCGAACATCTCCGGATTCACGGTGATGTTCGGATAATTGCGCACCGTGCCATCCAACTCGGCGAAAATCTCGAACACGCGCTCGATCACGCCGATCCCGGCCAGCACAAAATCCTGCTTGGCCAGAACAGTGGCAACCGCCTGCATCCGCGGATCAATACAGGCATAAGTGGTGGCATCGCGCGTCGCCCTGTCTTCGAGCAGCGCGTTGGCAAGGATTTCAGTTACGCGGCGGCTATTCCAGTCCATAAAAGCAGTTTCGAGTTTCTAGTGTCTGGTTTCTAATTTCTAGTTTCTGGTTTCCAGTTCTGATTTCCAGTTTCTGTTTTCTGGTTCCTGATTTCCAGTTTCTGGTTTCTGGTTCCGGTTCGAACCGCTGGAGCCGAACGGATCTTGCGAAAACATACGGTGCCGTAGGCACCGAACGAAAATAGCCCAGCACTTTAGTGCTGGGTAGTTCACACATCACGTCGCCAAGTGCCGTAGGCACGGCCGAGATGTTCGGCAGGCTACCGCCCGCCAGTCATCAGCTCGGCTTTTCGTGCTGCGCGGCGTCGGCGTCGGCGGGCGCTGCGTATCCACTTCTTCATCCACGAGCCCGCAAGCATGACACACGTTGTCCAACCCAGCACAAAAAGGAGATTCCTCCATCCCCACTTCGGCCAATGCTTGTTGACCGACAACGTGGCAAACCAGAGCAGAGAAGAAACAATCGCCGCCGCAAAAGCAAGACATGCAGCTATCTCGCCGATCGGCCATCTGCCGGTGTTCTCGTGTTCCTGCTGCCACTCCAGCACCAAATCCGTGAGTGCCTGAATGTCATCAATCCAACCCTGCACACTGGGCATGCCGTCTCCGGGCAATCGATCTACGTCAACCGCCGACTAACGCCCAACCACTGCTTCAGCACCCCAACTGTCCCAGCGCTGCCTTCGCCTTCTCCAACAGAACCTCCAACTCGCCCGAGCGTTTCTTCAATCCCTCCACCACATGCGCCGGGGCTTTCGCCAGGAAGTTCTGATTGCCGAGCTGGCGTTCGGCATTGGAACGCTCTTTTTCGAGCTTTTCAACTTCTTTCTTCAGACGCTCGCCCTCGGCCGCCTTGTCGATCTTCTGCTCGTAAACGACGCGTACATCGAAGCGCGTCGTGCTGCGGACGTTGGCTGATTGCTGCGGGGCCGCATCCACGAACGCCACGCTCTCGACGTTCGCAAGTCGCTCCAGCGCGCCGCGGTTGTGCTCGATCATTTCGCGCACCTGCGGCGTGGAAGCGTGGATCTCGACCGGAACCTTGACCTTCGGCTCGACCTTGAGTTCGGCGCGAATGTTGCGCGTCGCCACGATCAGATCCTGCAGGATCGCCATCTCGGTTTCGGCATCGGCGTTCATCTGTGCCGGATCGGGCTGCGGGTAAGGCGCCAGCGCGATTGACTCCACCGGAGGCTTGCCGTCGTATATCGCGTGCCAGATTTCTTCCGTGATAAACGGCATCATCGGCGATAGCAGACGCAGCGCGGCCTCGAACATCACAACCGTGTTCTGGCAGGCAGTCTTCGCCGTTTGCTTACCCGCGTCGCTTTCCAGTTCGAACATGCGCGGCTTGATCAACTCCACATACCAGTCGCAGAACTCGCCCCAGAAGAAGCTGTAAACCCGGTTCGCCGCCTCGTCGAAGCGATAGGCCTTCAGCGACTCGTCCACTTCCTGCGCCACGCGGTTGAAGCGCGACAGTATCCAGCGATCTTCCAGCGTAGCGGCTGTGAACGAGCTCAGGCCGCTTGCTGACGATAGGGATCCCTCGCTGCGCTCGGGATGACATACCTTGGGCGCGTCGACAGTGACTCCCATTTCAGCCAGCTTGTCCACGTTCATGAACATGAACCGAGCGGCGTTCCATATCTTGTTCGCGAAGGCGCGATAGCCTTCCACGCGCTGCTCGTTGAACGCGATATCCGTTCCAGGCGATGCCATCGACGCCAGCGTGAACCGCGTCGCGTCCGTGCCGTACTGGTTGATGACCTCGATGGGGTCAAGCACGTTGCCCTTCGTCTTCGACATCTTCTGGCGGTCGGCGTCGCGCACAAGGCCGTGAATGTACACGTTCTCGAACGGCACAGCCGATTTCAGGCATGAAGGGTCGCTGTGATCGCGCCACATGAAAAACGCGTTCATCATGATCATGCGCGCCACCCAGAAGAACAGGATGTCGAACCCGGTGATTAGCAGCGTGGTCGGATAGAACGCGCGCGCGTCGGCGGTCGCCTCGGGCCAGCCGAACGGCGATGCCGGCAGCAGTCCTGACGAGAACCACGTGTCGAGCACATCTGTATCCTGCTCAAGGTGCGACGAGCCGCACTTCGTGCACTGTTTCGGCTCATCCCGCGAAACTACGATCTCGCGACACTCCGCGCAGTGCCAAGCCGGAATTCGGTGCCCCCACCACAACTGCCGCGAGATGCACCAGTCGTGGATGTTCTCCATCCAGTTCAGGTAAATGGTCTTATAGTTCTCAGGCGTGAACTTGACGTAGCCTTGCTCAACGACGTCGCGAGCAATCTGCGCCATCGACGGCCCGCCAGACTTCGGCTCCTTGTTGACGGCCACGAACCACTGCGTCGAAAGCCGCGGTTCCACGATCGTCTTGCAGCGGTCGCACTTGCCCAGCGGCACGGTGTAGTCCTTCGTGCCCACCAGGAACCCCTGCTCCTGCAGGTCATGAACGATGCGCTCGCGCGCCTCGTAGCGGTCGTGCCCCGCATATAGACCGGCGTTCTCGTTCATCATCGCGTGCTCGTCCATCACGCGGATTTGTTCAAGACCGTGCCGCAGGCCTGCCTGGAAGTCGTTCGGATCGTGGGCCGGGGTCACCTTCACCGCACCCGTTCCGAACTCAGGCTGCGCCAGTTCATCCAGAATGACCGGGATCTCGCGGTTCATCAGCGGCAGGCGCACCTTCTTCCCGTGCAGGTGCTCGTATCGTTTGTCGCGAGGATTGACAGCCACGGCCGTATCGCCCAGCATCGTTTCAGGGCGCGTCGTCGCTACGGTAATGAACTCGCCCTCCATCCCGATTACGGGATACCGTATCTCCCACAGCTTGCCCGGCGTTTCCTCGTGGATCGTCTCCAGATCGCTGATCGCCGTTACGCAGCGCGGGCACCAGTTCACGATGTATGCCCCGCGATAGATCAACCCTTCTTCCCACAAGCGCACGAACGCCTCACGCACCGAGCGGGACAGGTTCGCGTCCATGGTGAAGAACGTGCGCTCCCAATCGACGCTCGCGCCCAGGCGCTTCATCTGCTCCAGAATCGCGCCGCCGTACTCTTCCTTCCACTCCCACACGCGCTCGATGAACTTCTCGCGCCCAAGATCGGTGCGCTTCTTGCCGTCTTTGGCAAGCTGGCGCTCGACCATCATCTGCGTGGCGATTCCCGCGTGATCAGTGCCCGGCAGCCACAGCGTGTGGAATCCGCGCATGCGGTGCCAGCGGACGATGATGTCCATCTCCGTCTGATTGAGCATGTGGCCCATGTGCAGACGTCCGGTCACGTTCGGCGGCGGCAGCAGTAGCGTGAAGGTGTGATCGTGGTCGGGAGTCGCGGGCGTTTCTACATGGAACAGCTTCTCGCGAACCCAGTATTCTGCCCAGCGCTGTTCGATCGCGCTCGGGTCGTAAGCCTTGGGAAGTTCGTGCGACATGCTTGTCAGGACACCTATCCGATGTGAATTCTTGAGTCTACCAAAAGACAGTTTCCGTTTCTGGTTTCTAGTTCGGTGGGGTTCCATCGCCTACCGAGGGGTAGGGGTTCCTCGCTCCGCTCGGAAATACAAGGCTGTGGGGTAAGTCGACAAACGCAGGTGACAAGCGCCCACGAAATAGCCCGAGCAAAGAGAAAGGCGCGACCCGCAGGCCGCGCCGCTCCAAACTTAAGCCTGAACCTACTTCTTCAACTCCCTCACGATTTCCTCGACCGTAACGACCAGGATAGGCTTGAGCCGATCAAGAACACGATCCACTACGCGTTCGACCAGCGTATTGAAAGCGTCGGCGTCACTAGCAACCACCTGACCGGTCTCCTGCATTGCTTTCTGGGAAGCCGCGGCCTGCGTGTCAGCGGCAGTGTCGGCTACCGGCTCGCCTGAATAAGAGTAGAGGAACAAATCCTTCCCGACCCGTTCGGGAACGATCGACGCGAAAACCTCCTCCGCACTTGGCGTCGGCGCAAGAGCTGAGTCGACCGTCGTCTGCTCAGCCGCGACCTCGGGCACTTCGACTGGCGCTGGCGCCTGTACCGCATCCATCTCGAACACGCCACTGAGAGCGTCGGCGCTTTTCATCGACGACGCTGTCGTGGTGAAGCTCGGCTCTTCCCGTTCCTCGGAAATGAGATCGGCAAGCAAGCCGGAATCATCACTGATCGCTTCAGCTTCCGGCGCGACGGAGTCGAAGACATCCGCGAGTTCGACCTGCGGTTGCCCACCCGTTGCCGAAACGTCCTGCATGGCCCGGCTGGATTCAAGCTCGAACTCGACTGACGCTTCGGTGGGACCCACGACCAATTCGGGCAAGGTCGCAACCCCTGCGAGTACTTCTTCGTCAGTCCTGGTGTCGACAACCTGCTCGTCGGCAGCGGACTCTTCCACGAAATCCGGAATCTTGACGCTGGCCTCGAACCGCGACGCCGCCTCTGCCATCACGCTGTCGAACTCGTCGTAGCTGGTCTTGCCGATGGGGGCCAGCAAGGGCACGCCTAGCTGGCTGCTCAGACCGGTAGCACCTGCGGCAGCCGCCAGCGCCTGATCCTCGCCCGTGCTCGGCTGATCCGGAACGGCCACAGGCTGGGACGCCTGCGCGTGCGCCCGCATCTCCGCCTCAAGGTCGATCGCGAGGTCGTGCTCGGTCAGTTCGGCCTCCTCCGCTTCCCAGACCGGATGTTCAGCCTGAGGAGCGACGGCGCTCAGCGGCTCATCTGTCGGCTCTTCGGAATTCGCGACATTTTTAGTCGGCAGGTCGAACGAAGCGTTCGGGTTGTCCGCAGGCTCAAGCGGCGACGCAGCGAAGTTTCCAAGAAGGTCGAGGTCTTCGGTGTCATTGAAGGTCGTTGTTGGCTCGGCGACGTCGATCTGGAATGTTTCCAGCGCGTCTTCGGTGGCGTTGTCGGCGGGAATGACGTCCTGCAAAACCGTCGGCTCTAAGCCAGTAATTTGTTGAGGGGCGACTTCGACCGCAGCAGCAGCCGTGAATTCCACACGCGGTTCGATCGGCGCCTCAACTTCGGGCGACGGCTCAAACGTTTGAAGCCCGGCAGGCGCAAACACCGGCTCCGAATCATCATCAACAACGAATTGCTGGCCGACGCTGGGTGGCTCGCTGTGGAGAGGTGTAGACGCTGCTGGCGCCAGCGGCTCAGGGGCCGGCGGCGCGACTGGCGTCACCGCACTCGCCCGCGACGTGCCGTAGGTTCGCTCGGCCAGCTTGTCAACCACGGTGACCAGGTCGGTGGCCTCGAATGGCTTGATGATCACGCCATCGGCCTTGACCTTCATCCCGTCTTCCGGACGAAACGGCTCCATCTTGCCAACGCTCAACAGTACCGGCGTGCGTGCCGTGGCCGACGCACTCTTGATGCGCTCACAGACTTCCAGCCCGCTGTAGCCGGGCATATACACGTCGACGATAGCCAAATCCGGCAGCCACTCAGCGAGTTTCTTAACCGCTGCAGCGCCATTGCTCACCGTCAAGACCTGGTAGCCGGCCTCGGTGAGGATCTTTTTGCCCATGTTCTGGGCGGTCATGCTGTCGTCGGCGAGCAATATTCTTAGCGCCACGGGACGTCCTCATTTGAGAGTTGCAGGAAACTTACTGTCCTGCGCCCACAAAGTCAATGCGAGTCATGGATTCCGGACAAATGGATTCCGAGCAATAGAGTTTCCGGCGACCAGCGTGCTCACGGCAAGTTACCAAAGGTGAGCACACTTTCTTCATGAGGCGTGAGGAGCCGACAACGTCACTCGGATCGGTTCGAATAAGTACGGCGTGGGGAGTGGAACAGCCGATCTCCTGAGTGGACGCCAGCACTGTTCACTCTGGAATCCGCTTGAGGGCGGCTGCCTCTTGCAAGTCAGTGAGCGCCTGAAACCAAACCAAGTTCGACGCAAGCGAGGTAGGGCAATCGAAGTCGATGGTCTTTGCGTTCTTACCTTGTTCCACCCGGATGCCGATCAACACTGGTTCAGCATTGAGCTTTTTTCGCCCGTATCGGCCCGTGAAGAAGTATCTGTAATGAATACCCGGCAAGTTCTCGAAAGGTCGTGACTGAAGTATCCGTCGCAACGCAAAGTAGCCTTGCTGCTCCACACCGAACTCGAACGACGCCGTTTCCGTCGCTGTAGTCACACGAACCACGCCGAAGTAGAGCCCATCCCGTTCGTAAGCATCGCGCAATTCCGGGTAACCCTGATGGTTGTCTCTCATCGCACGACCTCGACTCCAAAGATGCTAGCGCAGTACGAGGACGCCGGTCCGTAAATCTGCTCTATCGTGGCGGAAAGCTGGTTCGCCCACACGACTCTATACACCAGAGTGGGATCTGGTTGTTGCATGGCTAGTTGTTGCCGGCAGGGTCAAGGACCTGCCGAATGACTCTGGACAGGATTTCCGGGGTGAACGGCTTAGTCAGAGTCTGGGCTCTGAGCTCGTCGGTACCGGAGATGTTCCCGTCTGCATAGCCAGTGACATAGATGACTTTTAGCCCCGGCCTGTGTCGTGTTAGTTCCTTGACGACTTCTGGACCTGATAGTCCGGGCATGACTACATCCGACAGTACAAGATCGATGTTGGAGTCGTACTGTCGACTGAGCTCGATAGCTGAGTATCCATCCTCAGCTTGCAGTACGTGATATCCACCACTTTCAAGTATGTGCGATGTCAGCACCCGCAACGCTTCTTGATCTTCGACGACCAGAATCGTTTCGTTACCGGAGGCGCAGCGGTCAGCACTCGGCTGCGCCTCTTGAGCCACAACCGCATCAATTGCTCGCGGAAAATAGAGGTCGAAGCATGAACCCCGCCCCAATTCCGTACTGACGTCTATGTGTCCACCACTCTGCTTGACGAACCCGTAAACCAGCGACAACCCCAGCCCCGTACCAACGCCGACAGGTTTCGTCGTAAAGAAAGGTTCGAAGATCCGTGCCTGAGTGGGTTGGTCCATACCGATGCCGCTGTCCTTCACTCTTAGGCACACGTGCTCGCCCTCGCTTGCTCCCATGTGGCGCAATACGTAGTCGGAATCCAGCACCGCATTACGCGCCTCGATGGTCAACCTGCCCCCGTGCGGCATGGCATCTCTGGCGTTAACCGCAAGATTCACAATTGCCTGCTCGAGCTGATTACGATCGGTTTTTACGCTCCACAGGTCGTCTGTAATTTGCACGTCGAGGTGAACGTCTTCTCCAATCATGCGTGCTAGGGGATCGCGGAGCTCCGTAAGCACGGCATTGAAATCAAGCACCTCCGAATGCAGGACTTGCTTCCGGCCGAAGGCGAGCAGTTGTTTTGTTAATTGAGCGGACCTTTCCGCCGCTCTGAAAATTTCGTTCACCTCCCGCGCACAATCTGAGAGCCCGCACGGCAAACGATTCAGAAGCAGCTTGGAGTAGCTCTGTACGATTGTTAGCTGATTGTTGAAGTCATGAGCTATACCTCCGGCCAGCCTGCCGATTGCCTCCATCTTCACCGCTTGGCGAAGTTGCTCCTGTAGACTCTGTAAGTCCGCGTATGCTCGTTTGCGATCGGTTATGTCCCGTATACATTCGATTGCCCCAACTCGTTTCCCTTCTCGATCCAGCAACGGTGAGGCAATCAAGTCGAGATAGGCACCTCTGCCCCCATACACGGACGCCAGGAACACTTCTCCGCTCACACTGCTGCCTTTTCGGCGTAAGTTCTCGTAACGCGAGATCAGCTCCGGGTCATCCGAGTCGAGAGCATCCAGCAATGTCGCCCGCCTCTCGCCGTAAAGTGCCATGGCGTAGGCGCGATCGCCCTCCCCGAGAATGTCGGCTTTCTTTACTCCCGTGATCTCCTCCATCGCCCGGTTCCAGGCTATGACCCTCCCCCGGCCGTCGATTGCAAATGTCGCGTCAGGCAAGAAATCGACGACCGCCAGAAGTTGCCGGCGAGCGGCGTCTGCCGCCTGTAGTTCGGCCAGTTCAGTTATGTCGGTGTACAACCCTACCGTGAATCCGTCCGGAGTCCGCCGCTCGCGTATCTGCAGCAATCTTCCGTTGGCCAGGCGGTCCTCAGAAGTGCCCGCCGCGAGACGATGGTTGTGCAGGCGACGGGCAATCCATTCCGAATCTCCCGGCTTGAGACGCGTGGCCGCCTCGGATAGCAGGTCGGCGAATTTACGACCGTTTACGTCTTCGTCGAAATCCCACAGCTTACGATAAGCCTCATTGGACAAAATCAACTTGTCATCCGGGTCGAAAAGCGCAAACCCCTCCGGAATTGCGCTGATCGCGTGCACGAGGCGCTGGCGGACTGCTTCGACGTCCCGCTTCGCGTTCGTCAATGCATCGAGCGCCACTTCCAATTCCTGAGTGCGACGGCTTACCTCCTCCTCCAGCATGAATGTCGCTTGTAGCAGGCTGAAGTCACTGTGGGTGCTGTCCAGGTCCCTCTGCACGCGGTTCATCAGTGCAGCGATAATCCTGTCGCGCCTTTCAATTTCACGCAGTAGGCCCGCGGAATCTTTCGGATCACAACGAAGGTCGATATCGTTAATCATGCCCGCGATCCTTTGCACCTATAGCGATACCGGTGAACGTTTGGGTCACGTGCATTCCGCGGAATTGTTCTCCATACGAGCTGAATCCGACCACCTTGTGCTGCCGCAGTATGCTCGACACTTTGTCCAGGGTTCTGTTCTCGACCATCTCCAATCGCCGCAATATGCAGTCGCAACCAATAACCAATCGCGGTGGACCGATGCGCTGCTCGATGTCTTCGAACAGCGATTCGAGATTCTCGGCTATGTCCATGCTTCTCGCGATGTTGAAGACGATGCCCTCATCGATGGCACAAAAGAACGTCATGCTGTCGTCGGGGTTTACCTTCTGAATCGAGCGAACGAAGTCTGATTCGCCGATCCTAACTACCATTGGGTGCGCCGAGAATACTTGCGGGTTCAACTCGCTGCGACTCAGACCGATGGCTCTCGCGTATTCCTGGGCCGCGGGGAGCCCGTTTATCTCTGTCGCCATGCGCCTCTCCGGGATCGCGCCCGTGAGAACCAGGCGTCGTGTTCCGGACTTGAAATGCTGGGTCTTAAAGATTGTGAACGGGTGAGGCGTCGCCGCCACGAGCAGAACGGCTGCATCAAGGTGAAACCGACCATCAGAAAGCACGGCCGTCTGGCGAAACTCCAGCCCATCCCCGGCTGAACCGCCGAACATGGCAATGCCGCCCAGACCGGTACTAATGGCGCGTGCTACCACCTCCTCATGGAAGCAAAGACCGTCGATCAACAGAACGCCGAAACATTGACGCGGATCAAATTGGGGAAGCCGCTGTGCCAAGTTCTGGCGAAGCGTATACGCGAAAGCTTCGCATTCCCTGGAGTCCAATCGCGATACGCCTTCCAGCAGCCCAACTTCGTAGACCAGGTCTTTGGAGCCAAATGTAACGGCTGACACGCCACCCTCCGCGTATCCCGAAGGGCCGATCTCTCCGCCAGTGGTGCACCCGATAATCGGCAAGGTGCCAAACTCGCGCCTGAGGTGATGCGCCAAGGCGTCGCGGTCACAGCGATTCGATACGAACGCTAACATGAGGCCGGCATCATCATGGCCTACCAGTCCTCGTAGCTCTGCGGCGAGTGCCTGCGCAGACTTATTGGCAGAGTAGCCAAATCGGACTTGTGGCTCAGAAACCAGAGCGTTTTCGGCTGCAGAATTCTTGGGCGACATGGAACGACTGCCCTTTAAGAGGTGGAACGTAAGGGTCGTGCGCTTGCTGGAAATATAGCATGAAATGAACAGCAGCAAAGGTTACGTGGCCTTCTCGGCCGTGAGCACAAACCTGCTGAGTTGTATGTTGATGGGGCGGGTGGTGGGTCTTTTCCCTTATCCAACCACCCTTGTTCCAGACTAGAAATGTTCAGACCGCGCCGTTATAGAACTCGCCCCGCTCGTCGCGCTCAGGAAACTTTCCAACGTGGTCTGCAACGAAGCTCCTCCAACCGGGGCCGACGTCCTGTTCGACAGGATCGCCACCACCATTCCCGCATCCGGGTACACCACCAGCCAGGACGAGATTCCAGGACCGCCTCCCGGCTGATGCATCACTCTCCGTCCGTTCTTGTCCTCGGCTATGTTCCACCCGAGTGCAATTCCCGTGTCCTTAACTTCCATGGACTCGCCCGTCCCCGTCACCGGACTCGTACCGTCCTTCAGCCGCACCGGCCGCCAGAGCTCCGCCCTCACCTGCTGGCTTAATCCTCTCCCGCAAGGCAGCATCGCCGATCCAAACCTCGCCACATCCGCCGCTGTCGACAGATATCCCGCTCCCGCCAGTTTGAAGCTCGGGTCATACGCTGGCGTTCTGATGATCTTCCCTTCACCCGTGCGCTCATAAAAGACCGACTTTGTCGCACTCTGACCGGGCGGGCCCGTATTCACGACCGTCGAATCCATCCCCAGAGAGACCAGCAATTCCGCCCGCATCAATTCGTCGAAACTCTTGCCGGTTTCCCTTTCCAGCACATCAGCCAGAACTGTGTAAGTCGTCGTTCCGTAGTAGTACGCAGTCCCCGCAGCATGTCGCAGCGGAGGCTTTGTGATTTCTCTCATTGCCTCACGTGTCGTGTAGTGTCGTGTGGTCAGCCGGTTCGCATTATTGAAATCATCGGCCAGTCCGCTCGTATGCCCAGCCAGCATCCGCGCCGTCACCTCTTTATCCGGAAACTCCGGCAAATATCGCTGCACCGGAACATCCCATTCCACCAGACCCTTCTCAACGAACTTGCCGTAAAGCGCCGCCGTCAGTGCTTTCGTGATGCTTCCCAATCCGAACTGCGTGTCCGCTGTTGCCTTCTTTTGCGCCTCCACGTCGGCGTACCCAAATCCTTCCGACCACACCACCTCACAATTCACCGCCACTGCGATCGACGCTCCCGGTGTGCCGCTCGCGACCAGCTTCTGCATTGCCTCCTCACTCTTCGCGATCGCGTCCGCGTACTCAGTCGTCGGCCTGCCCTGCCCGAACGCAAGTACACCTAACACAACAATGCATGCCCAGACGTGCGAGAACCTCTTCATATTCATCATTCACCCACCCATTCTGGACCAAACGGCGCCGGGCGCCTCATCCTGTCGCGCAGCGATAGGATAGTCTTTCGCTCAGCCAATTACTCTTGTTTCCCAGCTTTTAGGAATCTTCCTTTAGACCGCGCCGTTAGCTTCCGGCAGTTCCCTGCTACATTGGCCCCGTAAACCCGGTAGGAATGTATCTCCCTTGCGCGGGAGGGTGCAGTCTGGGCGGGTGGCACGGCACACCCTTCGGATTGCCAGTTCCAGAGTCGGGGTGCCGGCGGGTGTGCAGCCTGTCCAATTCCACAGCAGAGGGTGCCGAGGGGAGGGTGTGTCTGGATGGTCCCCCGTTGCCGTTTCCTGGCCGCCCGCTGCGACGCGATCTGAAACGAGGCTTTCTTCTCTGACACAATCGTGGAACTCGCCTCTGTTTGGGCGTAAAGTGCTGGATGGAATGAGGGGAGCGAACCAACAAGCGCAGGAGTCGTTCTGGGCGTGGTTCTTTCGAAGCGGACGGCGCGATGGTGCAGTCGTTAGTTTGCCCCGTCGTATCCTCGGCATTATTGCTACTCTAGCCGTGGTTGTTTTGCTGTATGCAGCGTGGTTTGCACTCGTTGCGACTACGATACCGAATACCAGCCTATTTCTAGACTCAGTATTTATAGCGGGAATTGTCATGGCTTTCGCACTGCTGAGATTGCGGTATGCGGTGCTTGATTACCTGGCGTTCAGGCTGTTTCAGCGAGAAAACGTACAACTCTTGCGGGGCTGCGACGAAGGCCAGCTTCGACAGCGGTACGAAGCGACATTCGGAAGAGACACCTTGTATCGAGCGCCAGAGTTGATTTCAGTCTTGGGACTGGTGATCTTCGCCGTTACCGGGTTTGTCGTGGTGTTCTTACGACGGTATTGAATTGCTGCGATGCACGATCAAGATCGAAGACTTCGAGCTCTTTGTGGTTTCAACTCCAAGCCATTCCCAATTTGAACTTGAGAGCTGGAATTTCTTCTTTTGCCTGGAAGCACGGCGACCGCGCCAACCCTCATACCAAATGGACAGGTTTTTCAGAATCGGGTTGCCATCTTGGGTGGGTCGTCATCGGATCCCCCCGGCGACTGGGCTCATGCATCGATTGACTCCGCCTGGAAAACGGGATGCATAGGCCTTCGCGCAGCGGCCCGCAACCGGCCGCACCACCCAGGATGGCACCCCCGCCTACCTATCGAGTTGCGAAACTCGCTTGGACACGATCTCATTTCCGACTGTCCAACAAACCTTGAAATCAATGAGCAACAAAAAAGCGCGGCCGTTTGGCCGCGCTATGTGAAACTTCAAACTCGTCTTAGAACGGGTTCAGCTTTCCGAGGCCCTTCTTCTTTTTCTTCTTCGAAGAGCTCACGTTCTTGCTGTCGTCCTGCTTTTTGGAATCGCTGCTGGCGGAAGCCTCGTCGCCTTCGCTGCCCTTCGCGTCGTTGACTTGCGACGGGACTTGCGGCGGCGCGGCATTCGGCACCGCCTCTTGTGAACCCGTTTGCGCCAAAGCCGGTTGTGCCGGCGCAGACTGCTGGACCGTTGAGGCCGGCTGCGCGGGCGCGGCCGTTGGCTGCATCCCAGGGTTGGTCGTCATCGGCGTCTGAGTTGCGGGCGCTGCCGTTCCCTGGCCCGCGGCAGGCTGAGCTGCCGGCTGCTCGCCGATTGGAGTCAGCGAGGGAATACCGTTGTCCTGCTGAGGAGCTGCGTTGGGATCCACCTGGGTGTCTGAGCGAGGAACCGCGTCGCTGGTCGGCGGCGCGCCTGTGCCAACCTGCTCGATGCTCACCTGTTGGTTGCCTTCCGCATTCTTGCCGCTCAGGACGTCGCTTGCGTGGCGCACGATTTCAGGCGCATTCGTAGGCTTCGGATCGACCAACGTTGGTTCGCCGACTTTCGACGCCTGGGCGATATCAGGCCTCTTCCGGAATGTCAGCATCGTACGGCCCCACATGCCGGTCGTGCTGCGGCTCTCCTGTTCCGCCTTGTTCTGCGCGATCGCCTCCGGCGTAGGTACGGGCACCGGGAGTTTCAGCGCCTGCAGCCGTGCCTTCGCGTCTTCCACACGCGGCATAACCGGATAACGCGTGACGATTCGCTGGTAAGCGTTCGCCGCCTTTTCCTGAAATTCCTTGATCAGTTTCGCCTTGGAAGCTTCCGCAAGCCGCGTCGTGCGGATCTGGAGTATCTGCTTTTCGTAGGAGTCGCCCAGCATGAAAAGCGCTTCGTCTGCGCCGCTGTAAAGCGGATATGCGTCGGTAAGTGACGTCAGACGCGCGATGGCGGCCGGCCACGACTCACGAAGGTAATAGAAACGTCCGATTCGGAACTCGCGCTCGGCCAGGACCTCCTGCACTTCGCGCAGCCGCTCTTTAGCTTTCGGGAGCAGCGGGCTATCCGGATACTGCTGGATCATGTTCCGGAGTTCATCCTCGGCGCGCTTGGCGTGGGTGAAGTCGCGGTCGGGCTTTTCCATCTGGTTGTAGTGGATGGTGGCCACCTTGAACTGCGCTTCGGCCGCCTCAGGCATGTTGGGGAAGAAGGTCTCAAAGTCCTTGTATTCCGCCTCAGCCTGTTGCAGAGCGGCGCTGCCGCCCTCGGCGTACCAGGAATCGCCGATCGCCAGCTTGGCGCGTGCAACGAACTCCGAGTCCGGGTACGTGTTGATCAGTGTCTGCAAGGTCATGCGCGCCACGTCGAACTTGTTGTGCTTGAGCGCGTCCATGGCCCGGTCGAACAGAACCTTGTCAGGCTGCTTCGAGCCGAGATCGGCGATCGGGTTTTGGACTTTCTTATTGGTGCAGCCTGCCAGCGAAAACGCGATGACGGCCGCAGCCACGGTTACAAGTAAGCGACGATACATTCCCTACCTCGAGACCGACTGAAGCACTTGGCCTTGACTCACCGAGTCGTAGAAACCGTGCCAGATCTAGGTCGAGTTGCTGATCCACTAAAGCCTGCCATCCTGAGCGCAACGAAGAACGATGCATCGCGCACCCCGGATTACTGAATTGTAAACCCCTGAGCGCCCAGCAAGTTTCAGGCTCTCGCAGCTAGGCTGGCTACTCAAGGCTGATCTCAGCCGAGTGGCCAGCAGCGCTCCGTCAGACCTGCTGAAGGGTCGCTTCGTGTGCTGCTTTGAGCAACTCCCGGGCGTTCTCTGTGGGATTACCCCTGCCAAAAACAGCGTTGCCTGCCACCAGCAGCTCGGCTCCGGCTCTTACAACCTTCCCCACGGTACTCAGGTCAATGCCACCGTCCACCTCGATCCGGAACCTGGCGCCTTTCGCATTACGCATCGTGACCAGCTTCCGAATCTTGTCAACCATCGACGGAATGAAACTCTGGCCTCCAAACCCCGGATTTACCGTCATCACCAGCACGTAATCCACGAACTCAAGAACCTCGCCGAGTGTCTGAACAGGAGTAGAAGGATTGATGACCACTCCGGCCAGCGCACCTTTCTCCTTTATCAGCGACAACGTACGGTGCAGGTGTGTAGAGGCTTCCTGATGAACCGAAATCATGTCTGCGCCAGCCTCGACAAAGGCCGGCACGTACTGGTCTGGGTTCGCGATCATCAGGTGACAGTCGAGCGGAACTTCGACCGCCTTACGTAGCGAGGCCACCACCGGCGGACCGAGAGTGATATTTGGCACAAAATGACCGTCCATCACGTCGATGTGCACCAGCGTAGCTCCGCCCTTGACGGCGGCGCGCACATCATCCGCAAGCCGGGCGAAATCAGCCGACAATATGGAAGGCGCCAGTTCTATCAATGGGGCTCTCGCAATCGTATAGATTTTAACACGCTTAACCTCACGTCATCTGCTGGGCAGCTTACGCCAGAAACCATGGATAGCATCGGGTTCGCAACTCGTAAATCCAGTCACTTGCAAGCTTGGAAGACTGACGTCCAACTTGTGTTCACCTGAACAGGAATCCCGCCCGCGAGTGCCGCATCTAACAGCGACATGCCGGGCTCGGAGTCAATAAAACGGGTAGTACTTTCGCTGCTCCTGCTGTTCGGCGCAGTCCCGCTTGTCTCGATAGATGCGGAAGCTACTCCCATCCGACCCGACGTCAAAGAAGTGCTGTCTCAGCCGCAGACTCCTGCCAGTGATTTTGCCCCTGCAAGAGCCGGCTGGAACGGCCCGGAAACGTCCTCGACTTCCCGGATCACAAATCCTACCTATGATCAGCTAAGCCCTGCCACGACTGCCCGCGTCGTTCGTCAGTCGTTGTGGGACGCTGTCCTCCCCGACTACCGCGCGGTGGCAGTCATAGTGCTGATCATTTTGCTGCTTCGTCGGATCCGGAAGGCGCACCAGCACGCTCAACTCATCGCTGCTCGTGTACCGGCCACCGCCACGCCGGTCTCGGATGTTACAGTCTTGCCATCCGCAACGGACGCTACGCCAGGAACGGAACTCAAGCCACCCATCAACGACGATCAGAAGGCTGCCTGAAACACGGCCCAGAAGGGCTCATCTGCCCTGGGTTCCGGTGGCGCGCTCGAACTTCGCTCGACACTGCTGCGCTTCGGAAAGAATGTTTTCGAATTCCGGCTTACCACGTACAGAAGTCAGCAGTGGGTCGCCTTGAATGGCAGGGTACAGGCAGTAGTTGCCCTGTACTGCGTTCTTCACCAGCGCCAGCCCTTCCGTCGGAGCGCCGCAATAAACAAGAATCGCTCCCATGTGATATTTGGGCTCCGGGTCACGCGTCGCCATCATGTACTGCATACTGTTGCGTGCCATCTGAGGCGTCACCTTCCCATTAAGGCAAGGCTCCATGATGGCTCTTGCGCTGCCGGGCTGCGGGCTTGCCCGCCGCACATTTTCCAGCGCGTCGTCGCGCCGGCCTTGGCGCAGATAAATGTCAGCGTTCTGCATTGCACTCCACTGCGAACCTGCGTCAACGCGCGTGAACTGCAAAGCCCGACCGTAGTTGCCCAACATGGAGAAGACTAGCGAGCATGACCGCAACAACGTATCGCCGGGATCCAACTGCATGGCTGTGTCACACTCGCGGGACGCCTCCTCCAGCATCCCGACGTACCGCAGCACATAGGACAAAGCGAAATGCGCGGAAGCGCTCTCCGGCCTTTGTCGCACGAAGTTTCGAGCATCGGCATAGGCCTCAACGAGTTTGCCGTCCTCGGTTTTCGTTACGATGCCCGCCTGTATGGCCGGCGCGAAGTTAGGATCGAGGGCCAGCGCCCGATCGACGGCGGCAATGCTCTTCGCCATCGCGGCTTCGCCTCCCCCTCCATATTGCATGTCGTAGTAGTAGCGAGCGCCAAGTGCCGCCCATCCCTGCGGGTAATTCGGATCAAGAGCAACGGCGCGCTCGAGCAACTCGATTGCCTGCCTGTTCGGCTCTATATCCGTCGGCATTGCCACCGCTCTCATGTAGAGTTCGAATGTCTCGGGGTTTTTCGGCCTGTTGAAGGTTTCTTCTTCCCGCATCCACCCGCCTATGGCAGGTAATAATCCCTGGCGCACGCGAGCGGTGATCTGCTCATGCATCCGCATCGGATCGGCGGCCGGTGCGGTCAGACTCTCGCGCCAAACCACGCGGTTGTCATCTGCCGAGACCGCTTCGAGAGTCACGCGCAGATCCGAACCTTCGCGCAGGTAGTGCCCGGTGATCACGTTCGAAACGCGCAACTCGCGTCCCGCTCTCTGGACGTCGCCATCGCTGGCGAAACGGCGACTTTGAGAGAACGGCCGTATCGCCACTGACCGCGCATAGCTGAGGTTATTCGCGATTTCGTCGGGCAAAGCGATCGCGAGATAGTCCGAGGGTCCGCTTGGCCCCAGATTCTGGAACGGCAGGACAGCCACGGAAATCTGCCCCGCACGCGCGGTGGATGGCTGCCTGCGTACCGCCCAGAAAGCCACTGCGACAACGATCAGCAGCGCGAGGGCAAGAAGGGCGACCCTTCCGTACTTGCGTATCGAGCTTCGCCGAGTTTCCGAACGTGCGGTCGCTGGCGCGGCTGCGACCGCCGCGCTGTCTCTCACGGCCACGACGGTGCGTCCCGAATCGGTGTCGCGCTTCAGTCGCTTGAGATCGGCTCTGAGTTCCGCCGCTGTCTGATAGCGCAACTCGCGGTCTTTCTCCAGGCATGCTTCTACAATCCGGCTTAGTTCCGGAGGGAGTTCCGGAACGGCGCGCACGACCGGAACTGGATGCCGGTTCAGGATGGCGTCGAAAACGACTGCTGACGTATTGCCGGTGAACGGCGCAGTTCCCGTAAGTGCTTCGTAAAGAACTACGCCAAGGGAGAACAAGTCGGTGCGCCCGTCCAACTCTTCTCCACGCGCTTGTTCGGGCGACATGTACGCCACCGTGCCGACCGCGGTACCGGGACTGGTAAGGTGCGAGCCATCCATGGTGACGTCAGCCGATACAGTTTCACGGCTGAGATTGCCGACTGTGAGCTTAGCGAGGCCGAAGTCGAGCAATTTGGCCGGCCCGCGCGCAGTCATGAAGATATTGGCGGGCTTGATGTCACGATGAATGATGCCCTTTCCGTGAGCAGCATCGAGCGCATCGGCTACCTCAATGCCGATTTCCAGCACACGATCAACTCTCATTCGCCCGCGCTGAATCGTGCGTTTGAGCGTCTCACCCTCGAGCAGTTCCATAACCAGGAAGTGCTGGCCTTCGTGCTCGCCGATGTCGTGAATCGTGCAGATGTTCGGGTGGTTCAAGGCGGACGCGGCGCGGGCCTCGCGCTGAAATCGCTCCAAGGATTGCGCGTCGCGCTCCATTTCGGGCGGAAGGAATTTGATGGCGACGTGGCGCCCGAGGCGAAGATCTTCAGCCTCGTAGACAACGCCCATGCCGCCGCCCCCGAGCCGTTGCAGGATCCGGTAGTGCAAAACGGTGCCTGCTTCCACACTTCACCCCGCGAGCGATAGGCTATCGCCCTCCGGCTTAGATGCCAAGGCGAGCGCGTCGTTTCACTTCCTGCGAGCTCGCCGGACTAGACCTGTCGGCCCGTTTTGGTCCGACCGAACCGTCGTCATTCGACCGCTTTTCCTGCAATACTGTTCAAATGCCGCTCATAGAGGTCCGCAATCTGGTCAAGGTATTTCCCAGCGGCGAATCCGTCTTCGGCGGAGGCGCCAAGCGCGAAGTGCGCGCAGTGGATGACGTATCCCTTGTAATCGAGAGCGGCGAGACACTTGGACTCGTCGGCGAGTCCGGCTCAGGGAAAAGCACCTTGGGACGCCTCATCCTGCGGCTCATTGAGCCGTCCTCGGGCACTGTGCTGTTCGGCGGCGCTGATGTTCTGCGCGCCTCCAGTGCCGAACTGCGGCGGATGAGGCGCGACATGCAGATCATCTTTCAGGACCCGTTCGGTTCGCTCGATCCTCGTATGAATGTGGAACAGATCATTGCCGAACCGTGGGCTATTCATGGGATGGATGGGGAAGTCGATTCTCGCGCCGCCCGCCGTCGAAGGGTATCGGAACTGCTGCGGGCCGTTGGCCTCGACGACTCGGCGCTGCGGCGCTATCCGCACGAGTTCAGCGGGGGTCAGCGACAGCGTATCGGCATCGCTCGTGCGCTGGCTCTGCGGCCGAAATTCATTGTGTGCGACGAGCCCGTTTCTGCGCTCGACGTCAGCGTGGGCGCGCAAATCGTAAATCTGCTGGCGCGCCTGCAACGCGAGTTCGGTCTGACGTACCTGTTCATCTCACATTCCATGCCGGTTGTGCGCTACCTCTCGACACGCATCGCGGTCATGTATCGCGGGAAAATCGTGGAGATTGGAACGACCGAGCGGATCACGGAGCGGCCACAGCACGAGTACACGAAGAAGCTGCTGGCCGCGACTCCTGAAGTTATAGTTTGAACCCCCGGCTCGCTTCCTGTTCTGCTTTACCCAAGGTTCGGACCGGGTTAGAATCGCGCCGTTCGTGGCCGTTGCCGCGGCTTTTTCGCTTGGCGAGTATGTGACGGCGGCGGCCGGGAGAAACACACGTATGAGCGCTAGCGCTCCGCAACCGGTCCCGGCACCGGCAATGGGCGAGAACCCGCCATCCATCGCATCCCGCATCCTGAACATCTTCTTTGCGCCGACGAAAGTCTTTTCTGACATCAATCGCAGACCGGCATGGATTGTTCCGTTCCTGATCATCGCATTGTTTTCCGTGGTGTTTTCCGTCGCGGTCGACATGCAGATAGGCTTCGAAAAGGTCAGCGAGAACCAAATCAAGCTGAACCCAAAGGCCGCTGAGCGGATGGAAAGAGCCTCGCCAGAACAACGCGCTCAGCAGATGGCCGTGAGTGTCATCGTGACTAAGGTGATCAGCTATGGCTTCCCAGTCTTGATGCTGGCCATGTACGCCATCATCGCCGCAGTGATGCTGGGTACTTTCAACTTCGGCATGGGAGCCCAAATCCGCTACGGGGTTGCTTTCGCCGTCATTGTGTATTCCGCCTTGCCGGGAATACTCAAGACTGTGCTCGCCACCGTTTCGTTGTTCGCCGGGGTGGATCCCGACGGCTTCATCATCCAGAACCCCGTTGCCACTAATCCCGCCGTTCTGGTAGACATCACGACCCATCCGATCCTTTACAGTCTGGCCGCCAGCTTTGACATCTTCCAGATCTGGACGCTCGTTCTAGCCGGCATCGGCTTCTCCTGCGTCAGCAAAGTGAAGCGCGGCACGGCAATGGCCACGGTTTTTGGCTGGTACTTCGCGTTCACGCTCGGGAGTGTTGGTATCTCCGCGCTGTTCATGTAAGAACCACTAGACGAGAGATGGGTGAAGGCGGATTGAGACTCTGCCGTCATCCATCCGTCTTGTTGAAGCCTGACACGAGGTTTTGCCCCGCTTGCGTTCTTGCTCGCTGCTATTTCGCAATTGCTTTTACTCACGCCGCGTAAGCGCCTTCGATTCCAACCAGTCAATTTGTGTCTTTCAACAGCCGCTCAAATCTTTGTCGAACTTCGCGCGTCGTGTGTCGCTCCAGGCAGGCGAGCAGATCCGCAGTGGTCTTGATGCGTTCGCGCTTAAGCCTTGCAAGGAACGTGTTGAAGCTCGAACGCCCGATCATCTCCTCCAATTCGTAGAGGCGCAGGGCGCCTTTTTCATAGAGGACCAGGTGCGCCTTCTCAGAGTTGCGGTCTAAGCCCCAAATAGGCGGCGCGCCCATCACCTTCTCGCGGGCACGCTTTATAGCCGCTTCGAAAGCGGTCTGGCCGCTGGTTGCGCGGAGAAACAGTAGCGCCGAGTATTGAGCAAAAGCTTCGTTTAGCCAGTCTTCCCAAGTCGCGGCGTCAGCGCCCACCCACCAGAAGTGTGCAACCTCGTGCGCAAGCCAGCTCCGATCCGCCTCTTGATTGCGTTCGTCGGCGGAAATCGCCATGGACATGAAGCGTGGGCGGACATAGGCGCCGCCGCGCTTGCGCTGGTTGAGTACGATGGTGGCGTGTTTCAGTGGCGCCTCGCCGAACCAGGCGGAGTAACGTTCGAGCATGGTGGACGTATCTCGCGCTAAGCTGTTGATTGCGCTCTCTTGTGCCCACGCATAGTGAAAAACCAACCGAACTCCACCGCGCTCGACTGTTCGTTTGTGCAGATCACGCGAGGCGATCAAAACGATGTCGCTGGTCGGTTCGACTTCCCTGATGATCCAGCGTCGCCCTTGCGTCCGGCCCAGTTCGCCGTTAGTCGCGATCTCGTAACCCGCCTCGGTCTTGACGCGCAGGTCAAAACGAAAGTCGTTCGCGCCGGGTTGGTACGGGTACCAGCCGCTGTACATCGCGAGTTCCGTCCACTCGGGAGTAAGCATGTTGACGCCCCAGGAATCAGGAACGATTCCGCCACCGTACTTCAGGCGTATGCGGGTCTTTTCTCCCGGCTGCAGCGGGTGCCTGAACGTGACAATCAGCGGAGCACCATGCTCTACATAGCGATACTGGCCGGTCCTGTCCGTGTCGAAACTGTAGCCGGAACAGGCGGAGCAATCGACATCTTCGATCCTTATGCCTTTATTCAGGTAGAGAACTTCTTCGGTAATAGGAGCGCCCTGCGCCACCGGGGTTATGACCAGATCAGCCCGAATTTCGCCACGCGACGGTTTCAGTTCTACGCTTCCCGTGTAGCTCTTGATCTCCGCGACGGCCGTCGCGGAGAACGCAAGCACCACCAGACAGAATTTTGCGACCACTCTCGTCATATGAACTCAGGTGAGTGATTGATTTGTGAGTTCCCGCAGGGATAGGACGCTGTAGGAGTGGCGCGGTTAGCAACGCATGCTCCTGTGCGACAATCAGAGTACCGCGGTCGTTCTTATGCCCGAACTCTCTCCAGCACGCAAGAAACTGCGCCTTGTTAAGGCGTACGTTTCCCGGAAGCCCATCTGGTGCTCCTGGCAGGTGACCTACGCGTGCAACTATCGTTGCGTGTTCTGCGACTACTGGAAGGAAGAGGTCAACTACAGCGCTGAGGCTCGCGCGCGCGAGGCCAGCCTTGATGAGATCCGATCTGCCTCCGATAAGCTGGGCGAAATCGGGTCGATGATCGTCAGCATCGGCGGCGGTGAACCCTTACTGCGGCGCGACCTATCGGAAATCGTCGCGGCGATAGCACGGCAGCATTTTCCCGTCCTCACAACGAACGGGTCGCTCGTGACTGAACAGCGCGCCCGCGAACTATGGGAGGCAGGGCTGTGGGGAGTCAGTGTTTCGTTGGACTCCAGCAAAGACGCTGATCACGATAGCAACCGCGGCGTCCCGGGTTCCGCCGAGCGTGCACGTTACGCCCTTCAGGTTTTCAGTGCTACGCGCCAGCATTCCTGTCAGCGCGTGAACCTGATCTGCGTTCTCACCGAACGAAACCTCGGAGAGATGGAGCCGTTGCTGCGCTTGGCCTCCGCGCATGACGCGACCTTAACCGTTCAGCCCTATTCAAGCTTGAAGCGGGCAGCCCAGCGCACCACCACAGCCGTACCCATAGGAGAGGACGCGACCGCTCAACTGCTTCGGCTAAAACGGCGCTACTCGAACTTCCTGTCGAGCCGCTTCTTTCTCACGAATCTCGATATCTTTCATCGGCAACACGGCGTGTCAGACTGCCGCGCCGGACAGGCGTTCTTCAACATCGACAACTTCCTCAACGTGCAAAAGTGCGTCGAATTTCGTGCTGAACCTATCGGCAACTTGCGCGAGCTTTCACCGAAAGACCTTCTGCATCGCCTGCGCGCCGAGCGCAACCGCAACGCATGCAAGGCATGCTGGTACAACTGCCGGGGAGAAGTGGAAGCGCTCTATACACGAGGCGGACTGCTGGAACGTTTGATCGGGTGAATCAGCCAATTGGGTCATCGGGTCATGGCGCCATCGGGTCATCGGGTCATTGAAGAACGGGGCGGAAACCGATGGCACGATGGCCCGATCGCCCGATGGCCCGTTCCGTTGCTCTTGCCGTGAGATAATGCTTTTAACTCAAATGAATAGGCGGTTTTTAGTGTCGCTCTTCAAGGGTTCGATAGCTGCCGTGCTACTGCTTTGTCTGGGCTGCTCTGCGCAGTCACCAGCGTCTGATGTTGATCGACGGATCGAAAAGCAGGTTCGCGTGCTTTATGAAGAACGCTTGCCGTCCGACGTGCAGATCTCGGTATCCGAACGCAAGGCGAGCGAGATCCCGAACTACGATCAGGTGACAGTCACGTTCGCGCAGGGCACGAACAAGCAGACGCAGGAATTCCTTGTCAGCAAAGACGGCAAGACGCTTGCGCGTTTCGTTAAGTGGGACATCACCAAGGACCCGTACGCAGAGGTGATGAGCAAGATCAACACCGCAGGGCGACCCTACAAGGGAAACAAGGACGCCAAGGTCGTCATCGTTAACTACGACGACTTCCAGTGCCCGTTCTGTTCGCGCATGCACCAGACCATGAACGTGATCATGAAGCAGTATGGAGACCGCGTGAAGCTGGTGTACAAGGATTTCCCGCTGACCGAGATTCATCCTTGGGCGATGCGCGCCTCCGTGGCGGCGAACTGCCTTGGGGCACAGAATAACGACGCGTACTGGGCCTTTGCCGATTACCTGCATGCTCATGGTCAGGAAATCAGCGGGCAGAAGCGCGACGTGAGCGAAGCCATGGCCAACGTAGACAAAGCCGCGCGCGAGCATGCCAAGCAGTTCAACATCGACACCGCAAAACTCAACGCGTGCCTGGCGAACCCAGAGCAGGAAGCGGCCGTGCGTGTGTCCCTGACAGAAGCTATGCAACTGGGTGTGCAGGCAACGCCGACCCTGTTCATCAATGGCGAACGGATCGGCGGAGCGCTCCCGGCCCGCGAGATAGAAGCCGTTATCAACCGCGCCTTGCGCGATGCCGGCCAACCGGTACCTGCTACTGCACAGGCCGAGGCGGCAAGCCCGGAAAAGAAGTAGCAGAAGGCTGGTCTCGAAGGTTGACGAGCTATCGGCTTTGTTGATAGCTCATGGCGGGCACTATGGTGTCCTTGGCAGCGAACGTACCTAGTCGACACCTAGCGACCTTAGGAGCTAATACCCCTTTTCTTACTGCACAACACCCTATTGGGAAGGCGAAAGTAATGTTAAATTGTTGTGCATCTCTGGAGGAATGATTTTGAACGGTAATTTGCGGTTGGCCGGGAAGGCCACGGCTGCACTCCTGCTGACGTCCGCTCTTTTGTTGCTCGTCTCCCTTTCCGCCTGCAAGGGCAAGCAAGGCTCCGGCGATGTGATGGCCAAGGTCAACGGCCGCAAGATCCTGCGCTCCGAGGTGGATAAGTACTACAACGCGCAGGTCGCCAACTCGCCACAGAAGCCGACGAGCGAACAGGCGGAAAGCCTTCGGCTCAGCATCCTGCGCGAGCTTATCGACAACGAAATTCTGATGCAGCGTGCCGAGAAGCTCGGCCTGCTCGCGACCGATGAAGAAGTCCAGCAGAAGCTGAACGAACTGAAGGCGCCGTATACACAGGAAGAATTCGACGCGCGCCTCAAGCAGCAGAACCGCACGCTGGAAGACCTGAAGCAGGACCTGCGCCGCTCATTGACTATCGACAAGGTTATCAACCGCGAAATCACGTCCAAGATCGACATCAAGGACGGCGATATCAGCGGCTACTACAACGCGCACAAGCCCGAGTTCAACCTGATCGAGCCGCAGTACCACCTGGCGCAGATCTTTGTGACCTCGCAGCCCGGCCCGGTTCGCAACCGCAAGAACAGCAAGGCGCAGAACGAGGCCGAGGCGAAGCGCAAGATCCAGATGATTGAGAACCGGCTGGATAGCGGCGAAGATTTCGCTACGGTCGCGATGGACTACTCGGAAGATACGGAGACTGCTGCCAACGGCGGCGACCTTGGTCTGATCCCGGAATCCGGTCTTAAGCAGACCGACCCCGTGACGCGGGAAGCCGTCCTGCGGCTGAAGCCCGGGCAGTATAGCTCCATCGTCGCTGTGACCAACCCGGCAACCAAGCAGCCCGGCGCTTACCGCATTGTGAAGCTGCTTAAGAAGGAACCCGCAGGCCAGCGTGATCTTAACGACCCGCGTGTCCAGCAGGCGATTCGTGACGAGCTGCGCAACCGTCGCGAGCAGTTGCTGAAAGCTGCTTACTACGATGTCCTGCGCGACGAAGCTGACGTCGAGAACTACCTGGCGTTAAACATTCTGAAGAACACACCCGAGAAGAAGTAAGCAAACTGCAGTTGCAAGGGACGGGGTTCATCCCGTCCCTTTTCGCTGCTTGCCCTGTCCCTCATCACTCCGGCATGTTCTTGCGTTTGCGCGCTGTCGGTACGTCGTGTTCTTGGTTACTTCACCGACTTTTTTAAATGTTTCGCGCACGCCTCTGCTGTGGACTGTTTCCCATGATTGGAACTCGACTTGTGAACGGAATAGGAAAATACCACCTCGCCCGATTTGGTCTCGAAAACTGTAATACTGGCTTCTTCTCGTGAGCGCCAGTCTAGGAAAACTAGTTTCTTTGCCACGCCTGACTTCTGAGTTTCCGACGTTCCCGTGATCAGGTACTCAGCTTTCTCCCTGTCTTCCACAATCTCAAGAGGGACTTTCTTTTTCTCGATGGCAGCTTTTAAGAAAGTGTCGAAGCCGTCAGGCATTGGTGAAATGTAGACTTTTGCATTTTCCGGTATGCTCTTGGCTGGAGTGTCCGCTGCCACGCTGGTCAAACATAGAGCGAGAATGGCGATGCATACAGCAACAGTTTTGAAGGAAGTCATGGATCCTCACTTAACTATTCAATTGCCTGCTTAAGGTGTTTAGCGCATGCTTCCCCAGCGCTCTGCTTTCCCTTGTACGAATTCCCTTTGTGAACGGAGTACCCGAAGACGACTGCGCCAGTCTTAATGTTGGCGACCTTGATGCTGGCTTGCTCCTTCGACTGCTGCGAACCCATGAACAACATCTTTGCCCAACCGGCTTTTTCGGATTCCGCGATTCCAGTAAGTTCGAAATCAGCTTTGTTTCGATCCACGACGACCACTACGGGAACTTTCTTCTTCTGGATGCCAGCAATGACAAAGTTCTCAAATCCCCCTTCCATTGGGGCCACGTACAGTTTGGAACCGGCTGGAATCTTCGTTTTGGCAACCGTCACGTCATCGGTGGGTTCGGTCGTCGCTTTTTCGGGAGAGCTATTAGCCATCTCCTGGCCGATCACCGCTCCGGCCAGCAGCAAACATAGCAGCAAGTACGTAAGGCACTTCATGGTAGAGCCTCTTCCTTGGACTAGTAAACGTGCGGCAACGTTCTACTCTGAACAGCTTCGCGTGTCAACGATCAGCTGGCGGGGTAATTTACCGAACTGAAAGATTCAACTTCTGCATAGGCGCCGTGGTGGGCGTTATGGGCGGAACCATTTGCGAATTGGAAGTACTGACTTCCTCTCACCAGCTACTCCACGATCGCCAACACGTCTCCCGCGTTGACCGCGGCCCCTTCCTTCACCAGTATTCGCGACACCACGCCTTTCTTGGGAGACTTGAGTTCGTTCTGCATCTTCATGGCTTCAACGACGAGCACGCCGTGACCAGCTTCGATTTCGTCGCGTTCACGGGCAATCAAACGCACAACCTTGCCGGGCATGGGGGCAACAAGCTTGGCCGGACCCTCCATGGCTCCGGCGGCGGCTCGACGGCTGCGTAACGAGCGCGGGTCGCGGATTTCCACGGGAAAGCGCACTGACTTGACCCAGATGTGAAGGTCGGTCGGCGTTTGCTCGCGCTTCACCTCATAGCAGTTGCCGTCGACAATAAGCGAAATGACGTCACGCCTCGCAAGCACCGCGTCGATGTTGTAGTCTTTGCCGTCGAGGGTGCAGGACCAGCGACCGTCGGTCTGGTTCAGTTCCAGCTTGTGCGGCTTGCCTTCAATCAGGATTTCGTAAGTCATGAACGAGTCCTTGGTCGTTAGTCCTTGGTCGTTTGGTCATTCGGTCTGGTTAGTCATTCGTTCTTGGTCATTCGTTCGTTCGGGGCCGCCATGTCCCCTCCAGGATCCACGTTGCAGATGAGCCTGGACGCGGACACCAGCCACACTCGTGACGAGCGACTGACGACTAATAACCAACGACTGCTTTTTACATCGCGCGCATCGCCTCAGCTCTGGCGGTTTCCTTCCACTTGGACTTGGTTGGCTGTGCGGCGGGTTCAGCCGGTTTTGCCCCATTCGACGGCAGCGCGCGCGTGCCTGCATTTGCTGTTGCCGGATCGAGCATCGCGAACAGCCCGGCCGCAATTGCTGCTATCTTGATCTTTTCCGGATCCACACCCTCGGGCGGCTTGCCCGATTTCAGCAGGCGATCCAGGAAGCCGGTATCCAGCTTGCCCGCAAGAAAGTCAGGGTCGTGCAAGATACGCCGGAAGAGGCTCAGGTTCGTCTTGATGCCGCCGACGAAGTACTCACGCAAGGCGCGTTGCAGGCGATCGATGGCTTCGGTGCGATCGGAGCCGTAACCAATAAGCTTGGCCAAGAGGGGATCGTAATCGATCGGTACCACTGCACCCTCGTACATGCCGCTATCGCGGCGTATGCCCGGCCCCGACGGCGAAAGCAGCAGCGTGATCTTGCCTGGTGACGGAAAGTAGTTGTTGTCAGGATCCTCGGCGTAGATGCGGCACTCGATGGCATGTCCGCGGATCTGAATGTCTTTTTGCTGAAACGGCAACTTCTCGCCTGAAGCGATCTTTAATTGCAGATGAACGAGATCCAGTCCGGTGATCAACTCCGTGACCGGATGTTCAACTTGAAGACGTGTGTTCACTTCCAGGAAATAAAAGTCTTTGTCCTGGTCGCAAAGGAATTCAACGGTGCCGGCATTGGTATAGCCGCTGGCCTCGGCTACTCGTACGGCGGTTTCACCCATCCGCCGGCGCATATCCGGATCGACAATCGGCGACGGTGCCTCCTCGAGAACCTTCTGATGGCGCCGCTGCACCGAACATTCACGCTCCCCCAGCCATACGGTGTTTCCATGTTCGTCGGCCAGAATCTGCATTTCGATGTGACGAGGATTCTCGATGAACTTCTCGATGTACACCTCGTCGTCGCCGAAGGAGCGCAGAGCCTCACTGCGCGCACCTTCATAGGCCGACTTCAACTCATCAGCTCCGCGAACCAACCTCATGCCCTTGCCGCCTCCACCCGCCGCGGCCTTGAGCATGATCGGATAGCCAACCCGATCCGCTGTCTGTTGCGCCTCTTCGAATGACGTCAGGCCTTTGGCCGAGCCAGGCACCAAGGGGACATCAGCTTTCTGCATGAGCTGGCGCGCGCGCGTTTTCGACCCAAGCGATTCCATCGCTTCCGGCGCCGGCCCGATGAACTTGATGCCAGCATCGCGACACGCCCGCGCAAAGTTCGCGTTTTCCGAGAGGAAGCCATAACCCGGGTGAACGGCTTCCGCCCCCGACCTTTGGGCGACTTCGATGATCTTGCGGATGTTCAGGTAAGACTCGCTGGCCGTTGCGGGACCAATGTGATACGCCTCGTCTGCCTTGCGCACATGCAGCGCGGCACGATCGACATCGGAGTAGACCGCCACCGAGCGGATACCCATCTCGTGCAGTGCACGAAGAACGCGCACTGCAATCTCACCGCGATTCGCGATTAGGACTTTTTTAAACATGTGAGGCCCCACGCCCCTGGGTGATTCATCCGTCGACGGGCAGTTCCGATGAGTCCCGGCGAACAGCCCGTTCTGTCCATGCACATGCGGGAGCTATCGACAGCCCGTCAGCCCGTAGTGCAAGCATGATACTTCACATGTTCAGAGCTGAACAGCAGGAGATGGGGCATCTTCAATCCAACATCATTTAGGGCCCCAGCGATTTGAATCAGAACGCCGTTTCAACAGAAAAAGCCTCCGCACGGGGCGGAGGCTTAACTTGGCGAGGCGCGATCTTACTTTTCGTCGCCCTCAGGCGTGATGATGCCGGTCGGGGTGGCCTTTTCAGCCTTGGCCTTCTTCGTTGCCATCGTCTTGTCAACCCACTCGTCGGCGGTCTTCAAGGCGGCGGCGCGGGCTGCTGGATCGGTGCACTCCAGATCAGCCTGTTCGCGGTACAGAAGGTTCAGGTATGCCATGGCGTCGTCATAGTCCGGCCGAAGCTGCAGCGCCTTTTCCAGCATCTGCTTGCCTTCGTTGACCTTGTCCATGTTGGCTGCGCGGAGCTCTTCGCAGACCTTCTTGTCCTTCAACGGCTCGTTCGGACCCAAACCGATCTTTGCGCGGGCTTCCATGCGCGGCTGGTAGGACTCCGTCCAATCGATCACGGCTACGGAGTAATAGGACTCGGGATCGTTAGGATCGATATTGACGGCCTTCCTGTAGTATTCCTTTGCCTGGTCGAACTTCTTCATCTGCAGGTAAAGGAAGGCGATGCCTTTGACGCTGTTGATGTTCTTGGGATCGTCCTGCAGGACCTTCTGGTACTCCTCGATGGCCTGCTCGGCATTGCGGTTGTTGTCTGGCGTGTCCGCGCCCGGAATGTACTGCTGGGCGTAAGCAGTGGCCAGATAGAGCCGCGCATTGGTCAGCGTCGGATCCAGCGCCACGGCGTTCTTAAACCGCTCGATCGCCTCTTCGTACTTGGCGTTCTTGTAGGCGCCCACACCCTTGTTCAGCTGGTCGCGCGCTCTCAGCTTGTTGCAGCCGACCGCGCTGAACAGTGCCAGGGCGACGGCGACCAGCGCCAGCACACGTACGCTTCTGTTCATGTTCTCAATCTCCATTCCTGATACTTGAATGTGCTTGCCCGGTAATGGCCGCGACTTCGGTCGTATCCGGGACCCACGCGCTTTGCAGCACGCAGGTAGTCGGCATTTGCCGCCCCGCACGCCACGAAAGGCTTTCGCGGCACATCGCGCGATCCGTTCCTACGGTCCGGCTGCGCATCGCCTTACGGGGCTGCCGCCGTTCCGGCTGACAACTTCATCTACTGCGGGCCGGCGTCGCGTAATCCAGCCTCGGCGGGCTGGTAGCCAACCCGCCTTAGTCGAATTCCGCCTACTGACCCGCTTCTACCTTCGCCGTAATCAGGCCTACTTTGTCGACGTTCGCGGAATGTGCGATGTCGATGACCGAAGCCACGTCCATGAAGGGCAGCTCTTCATCCGCCTTCACAAACATGACGCGCTCGGCGCGCTCCTTGAAGATGTCTGTCAGGCGTCCCTGGAGGTTCTCCCAGGTGGTGTCGTCCTGATTGATCTTCAGGGCCGGCCGGTCGCCGCCACTCTTGAGTACCTGTACCACGATGGTGCGGTCGCTCGGATTGCTCTGCTTCGCATTATCCTTCGGTGGCTGCGGAACCAGCGCATCGAGACCTTTCGGCGTCAGCGGCGTGATCACCATGAAGATGATCAGCAGCACCAGCAGAACGTCGATCAGTGGGGTGACGTTCATGTCGGACGTTTGTCCGCCGTTGCCACCACCCATTGTCATTGCCATAACTTTACCCTCTCTATTTGCCCGAAGCTGGTCTATTTGCCCGGAGCTGGCGGCGCCGGAAGTGCCCCGGTCTTCCGCTGCTCGGTTAGCAGACCCAGCGTGTCAACACCGGCTGCCCGGACGTTGTCCACCACTTCGACCACGTTGCCGTACCTGGCACGAGCATCCGCCTTGATGTAGACGCGCTTATCGACTCGATTCGTAAGCTGGTCCTTCACCTTTGCACTCAACTGATCCGGGGGGATCTGATCCGATCCGAAGAACACCTTGCCGTCCCGGGTAACCGCAACCAGCAGGGAGTCTTCTTTGTCGGCGTCCGGCATCTGTACCGGGTTATCGGTCCTCGCCAAATCCACGCTGACGCCCTTCTGCAACATGGGCGTAACCACCATGAAGATGATCAGCAGCACCAGCATGACGTCCACCATAGGCGTCACGTTGATGGAAGAGTTGACGTTAACGGTTTTCTTTGCAATTCCCATTGATTGAATCTCCTGCGGCCTGAGCCGCGTTGCGGCGATTCGATCGAATCACCGAAGCCCAGCGCGCCCAGGTCATCCGGCGGGGACGCTTCTTGGCGACCCCCGCCGGCTAGCAAACCAATTGCAGCGTGCTGGTCAGGACGTGGTTACTTGCGCACCAGTCCCCGGCGCTTCAGGAAATAGTCGATCAGCTCGCTCGAGGAGTTGTCCATTTCGACGTCGAACGCCTCGACGCGACCGCTAAAGTAGTTGAACGCCATCACAGCGGGAATCGCGACGGCCAAGCCGATAGCGGTTGCCACCAGAGCTTCCGAAATACCGCCGGCGACAGCGCCCAGACCGGTAGCCTTCTGCTCGGAGATGCCTTTGAACGCGTTCAGAATGCCGACGACCGTTCCGAACAGTCCAACGAACGGAGCCGTTGCGCCGATGGTGGCAAGGCCGCCAAGACCGCGCTTCAGTTCAGCGTGGACGATAGCTTCGGCACGCTCGAGGGCGCGGCGGCTGGCTTCCACTGTCTCGCCAGGCAGTTCAGACGACTCGCTGTGCGCCTTGAATTCCTGCAGGCCGGCGGTGACGACCTTCGCCAGGTGGCTCTTCTTATTGCGCTCGGCAATGCGGATGGCTTCGTCGATCTTGCCTTCGCGCAGCGCGCCGGCAACGGCAGGAGCGAACGTGCGGGACTGCTTGCGGGCGGCATTGAACGCCATCCAACGGTCGATCATAACGCCGATGGACCAGCCGGATTCGATGAACAGGATGATCACAACGAGTTTCGCCAGGATACCCATCTGTTTCCACAACGAGATCGGGTCCCAACCCACTCCACCTTCCTGGAAGATCCAGGCGGCCGTCGGGATGTTGGCGAGGGCAACAGTTGCAAGGTTTGCTAGGAACATTTGCTGAATTTCCTCCTCAGGAACTTCTTCTTACTATGGCCTGCTCGTCAGGCCGCTTGGCGCGAGCATCCGCGCTGTGTTTCTCTTTCCGCAGGTCTTTCGGAACCGGCTATGTCGGGCCTCCCTGACTGGGAGCTGACCGCAATAGCGGACACGCTCTTCTGCGGTTCACATACGCCTTCAAGCTCGACATCGATATGCCAGTCAGGCGTCTGCAGTGAAACCTCTCCCGATTAGGGTTTAGCCTCCGGCGAGGGTGAAGTTTACGGTGATCTGCGTCTCCACCTCGACGGGTTCGCCGTTAAGGAAGTAGGGCTTGTACTTCCATTGCTTCACGGCTTCGATGGCTGCGGGTGCAAGCATTGGATGCCCCGACACGAGGTGCAGGTTTTCAATCGCTCCGTTCTTAGCGATGACGGCCTGCAGCACCACCGAGCCCTGAATTCGAGCCTGACGCGCCAGTGGTGGATACGTCGGCTTCACCTGATGGACCAGAAGACCCTGCGACACACCTTGCGACACGCGAACGCGCTGCGGAGTCGCAATCTTGGGCACGGCCGTGGTCGGAACCGAACTGATGATGCCGCCGATCACGCCACCCATCTGCCCGCCAGGTACGCCACCCGGTACGCCGCCAACCACGCCAGCCACACCGCTCGTCGGCGGAGGCGCTTCCTCTTCCTTAATCATTTGGATCTTCTGAGGAATCTTGGTCGGGGTACGCAGGGCGCCGTCCTCGATGTCGCTCGACACCGCTTTCACGATCTTCACCGGCGCGGCTGCTGCCGGCGGCGGCGGTGGCGGCGGCGGAGGAGGAGGAGCCACCAGGAACGTCATCAACTGCTGCTTTGGTAGGGCTTCCGTGTAAATAAGCGGAATAAGGATCAGGACGATCAGGAACATGATCTGCAGCACAAAGGACAGCAGAGTCGTCCCCGCTCTCTTTCCGCTTTTGAACCGGTTACCCGATTCCAAAAGGCTATCTTCAAACATAAGTGTTCTCCGTCCCGAAACTGCTATTCACTTAGACACCGGGCACTGAAATAAAGTGCCCGCGCGCCGGACAACCTTTTTCTATTTTTTCTTACTTTTTTGGCCGGCTACTTACTCCAGCATGGCCAATTGCACGAAACCAGCCTGCTCGGCTGCTACTTCGACTTTCTTGCCGGTTCAGCTACTTCGACCTTCGAACGCTGCGACTGTCGGGCCCCTTTGCGTTCCAAGTACAGGACCAGCAACGGAGAAGCAAAGCCGAAGGACGAATACGTTCCGATCAGGATTCCGGCTGCGAGTGCCAAGGCAAAGCCCTGGAGCACCTCGCCGCCGAAAAGGAACAGCGCCAGTAACGTCAGGAACGTTGGACCGGCCGTCAGCACCGTCCGGTTCAGTGTCTGATTGATGCTGGTGTTAACCAGAGACCCGATCGGTTCCCGGCGTAGGAACTTCAAATTTTCCCGCACGCGGTCAAAGATGACGATGGTGTCGTTCATCGAGTAGCCGATCAAGGTCAGCAACGCCGCGATCACTGTTAGCGAAATCTCCCAGCCGATCAGCGAGAAGACACCAAGCGTGATGATCGTGTCGTGGAAAACCGCAAGCACGGCAGCGGCACCATAGATCAGCTCGAACCGAAGTGACAAGTAAATGAGCATGCCAAGCAGGGAGTACAGAGTTGCGAGCAGCGCCTGCTTGCGCAACTGGCTACCGACTTGGGGACCTACGATCTCGACGTTACGAACGGCTACGTTCGAAGTGACGAAGTCCTGGTCGAGCGCCGAGATGACCTCAGCTGGAACCACGCCGTTCAGCTCCGCTGTGCTCCTGAGCAGCCCGCTACGCTCCGCGTCACGGAAATGAGTGATCTGCTCCGCGATCTGCTGGTAACGGGTAGCAGCGTCGGTTCCCAGACGAAGCGGATCCTTTTCCAGCAGGTAATCACGCAGGCTCGCCATGCCTATGTTATTGAGGTCGCGCTTGCCTTCTGGTAACTGACGCAGTGCATTGATGATGGCGTTCTTGCCTTCTTCAAGCGCGCCGCTGCTCTGGGCAGTGCTTTCCAGCGCGATCAGCACTTCGTTGTTTTCTGCTTTGCCGTAGCGCTGGATGCGGGCGTTTTGCAGGCCGGCTTTCTGAAGCTCGGCGCGCAGCGCGTCTTCGTTCGGACGATCTGCCAGCTTCAGGTATACGAGTGTGCCACCCTTGAAATCGACGCCCAGCGGGAGCCCTTTGAAGATCAGGGATCCGAGGGCGATCACCAGCATCAGCGCCGAAATGCCGAGATAGATCTTCTTCTTGCCGATGAAGTTGTAATTTGGATTCCGGAAAATTTCCACGTTTCAAAACCTCAAATTTCGCGTCTCCGCCCGTGGCGGCAGTTAGATACTGAGAGCCTCGCCACGCGTCTTGCGCGACACAACCCAATCGAAGATTGCGCGCGAGACAAACACGGCCGTAAACAGGTTGGCCAGCAGACCGAATACGAGCGTTACCGCGAATCCGCGAACCGGGCCCGTTCCGAAGATGAACAGGATGGCAGCGGACACGATCGTCGTCACGTGCGTATCCAGAATCGTCAGCCACGCTCGGGCGAATCCCTGGTCCACTGCTGACGAGACCGTCTTACCTGCGGCTAACTCTTCTTTAATGCGCTCGAAAATCAGCACGTTCGAGTCGACGCCCATGCCGATCGTCAGTATCACGCCAGCGATGCCGGGCAGCGTCAACGTAGCTCCGCTGAAGCCCAAGAACCCGAGCAGGATGATGACGTTGAGAATCAGCGCGAGGTTCGCGTTGATGCCGGACCCTCGATAGTAGAAGAGCATGAACGCCAACACCGCGGTCAGGCCGACGAGGCCGGTAAGCACGCCCTGACGGATCGAATCAGCACCGAGCGATGGTCCAACCGTACGCTCTTCGAGGTAGGTGATGCTCGCAGGCAGCGCGCCTGACCGCAGCACCATGGCCAAGTCTTGCGACTGCTGTTTCGTGAACGACCCGGTGATTCGACCTTCGTCCTCAATGCGCTCCTGGATCGTGGCCACTTCCATGACCTTGCCGTCCAGCACCACTGCTAAGCGTTCGCCCACGTGCGATTGAGTGAAGTTGCCGAAGCGGCGTCCACCCTCACCGGTGAGCAGGAAGCGCACCGCGGGACGTGCGCTCTCATCTTCCGTGGGCTGCGCGTCGCGTAGGTCGCGTCCCGATACCGCAGACGTGCGGGATATAAGGTAGTACACCGTTTGCGACTTGCCGTCGGTCTGTCGTCCGGCAATCGTGCGACCGGGCATCAACACTGTGTCTGGGGGCAGGGTGCCGCCATTCGCTTGATAGGCTTCCTGCTCAGAGCTGTAGGGCCCACCCATCTCCTGCCGGATCTCCAGCATGGCCGTGGACTGCATAATTTCTTTCACGCGGGCAGGATCATCCACACCGGGCAACTGCACCAGAATCTGGTGCTCGCCCATACCGTGTTCCTGAATGATCGGTTCACTCACACCAAGCGTGTCCACGCGGTTGCGAATGGTCTCGATCGCCTGATGGACGGCACGGTTCTTCAGCTCCGTCAGGGTCTGCGGCTTCATGCTCAGGTTCCAGGAGTTTTCCGCACCTGAAGTCAGGTCATAGTCGGGCAGGCGCTCGGAAACGATACGGCGCAGATCGCTGCTAGACTCGGGAGGCACGCCCTTGATCGCGATGCGGTCGGGAGCGCTCTGCGGTTCGGAAAGAGAGATGTCAACGTAGGTCAGATTGGCGGACCGCATCTCTTCTTTCAGGCGCTCAATCGCACGCTCCGCATCGGCCTTGACGGCATCGTTCACCTGCACCTGCAGGATGAGGTGAGTTCCACCTTTCAGGTCCAGCCCCAGGTGGATGCGCTCCTGCATGCTGGTCAGGACGCCCTGCTTCGACCAGTTCTTGGGAATGCCGATGATGCCGTAAACAAATACCAGCAGCACCGCGAGGATAAAAATGACTTTCCAAAGGTTCTTATTCATTAATAGATCCATTGGTTCGTTGAGCACGCGTCCGAGCCCGGAGACTCAGCGAACCAGAAATGCTTGACCCAACCGCTCGGCCGAAGAATCGTCTGATTCGTTCGGTCGGTGACTGACTTACTTCACTATTTCGCCTTCGGGCGGAGTTACCTGCACCACCGCACTACGCGACATTTCGATCTTCAAGTTGTCGGGAGGAACCCGCAGATGAATGAAATCGTCTCGCAGCGCGATCACTGTGCCCCGTATTCCACCGCTCGTGACCACACGATCCCCTGTCTTCAACTCGCTCAGCATCTTCTGCCACTTCTTCTGGCGACGCTGCTGTGGGAGGATCAGGAGAAAATAGAAGATAGCGAAGATGAAAACCAGGGGGAGAATGCCGACGGCCCAGCCGCCGCTGCCGCCCTGAGCCTGGAACGCAAATCCGAAAACTCTCGAACCGAACACTGCCGCAACAAACGCTGCACCGTACAAAGTTCCACCTCGCGCGCGAATTGATTCCTAGGTAGCCCGGACTAATATCTCTAATCATCCGCTGGGGAATAGGCGTGAACCAACTGAATGGGCCGGATCTTTCCCTCGTACGGGTAATCAAGGGGACAAGCTTTACAGTCCGCAACGCTGATCAAGCCTGGGGCCCAATGGCGCGTTCCGGGCGGGTCCGCGCGCCACGGAAAAAACCCTGGGCGTGCAGGCCGGATCCGCTCACCGCGCTGTCCCAACGACTGCCTACGCCATAGCGCCGTTCAGCGAATACCGGATACAGAACTTGTAAATTCCCCGAGGAGTATAGAATGCCGTACCCTCCTCATAGTGTCAAGGTAGTAAGCCACGTTATGGATGCTGTTCAGGACCTGCGCAAGTAACTCATTTGACGAGTACAAGTGCCGCAAATAAGCACGGGAGTACCGGGTGCATACGCGGCAGCCGCAATTCGGGTCTAACGGGCCCAAGTCGTTCGCGTAGCGCGCACCCTTTATGTTGATCCTGCCTTCCGAAGTGAATAAAAGGCCGTGTCGCGCAGCCCGCGTCGGCAACACGCAATCCATCATGTCCACACCAAGACGGGCATATTGCACGATCTCCTCGGGCGTTCCAACGCCCATGACATAACGTGGTTTGTTCTTCGGCAGATACTCCAGCGTGCGCGACACCATTTCGTAGGTCAGTTCACGCGGTTCGCCCACGCTCAGACCGCCGATTGCGTAGCCGGGGAAGTCCATTTCAACCAGCCTCTCCGCACATTCCTTGCGGAGATCCGCGTACATTCCACCCTGAACAATTCCGAATAGCGCCTGCGTCTTGCCCGCGAACAGCTCTGGACGGTGAATGCGAGCCGAATCACGGAATTGGGTCATCGGGCCATCGGGCCATCGGGCCATCGACTTATTGGATGAACGGATGATCGCACGGTCAGACGACTTGGTTACGTCCACATCACAGCCGTGCGGCAATCCGCTGTCATCGTGCGCGCAGGGAGGTGACTCTACATTCTCAATTGGCGCGCTATATGGCTCGTCAACTCCATCTTCAATGGCTCGATCGCCCGATCGCCTGATGACCCGATCCCACGGCACTTCATTTTTGTGCTGATCGAAATGTCGCTTGCTCCGTTCTGCCCAGCGGAGAGTCAGTTCCATCGATTCGCGGGCGCGTGCGCGGTCGGCCGGGTATTCCGTGCACTCGTCGAAGGACATAATGATGTCAGCCCCGAGTTCAATCTGCGCCTCGATGGCGCGCTCCGGCGATAGGAATTGCCGCGACCCGTCGAGGTGCGAGCGGAACTCCACACCCTCTTCTTTCAGCTTGCGCAGGGAGGAAAGAGAAAAAACCTGGAAACCGCCAGAATCCGTGAGAATGCTGCGATCCCACGACATAAATCGGTGCAACCCACCCATGTCACGTATCTGTTCGGCTCCGGGCCGCAAAAACAGATGGTAGGTATTGCTTAGCAGGATGTTGACGCCAATTTCTTCCAGGATGTGCTGAGGCACGCCCTTGACATTGGCGACTGTGCCCACCGGCATGAATACGGGCGTATGGACCTGGCCATGCGCGGTCGTCATCGTACCCGCGCGAGCGTGTTCGGAACTCGCCTCAAGCTGGAAATGCAGTGACATTGAACTGATTCTATCGGACGGCAACGTCTGTGTGGGAATAGCCTGTGACTCATATTCGGTCCCAAACAGCGAGACAGCGCTGCTGTCTATCGTTTCTGGTACGCAGAGCCGTTATTGGGTCTCCCCCGCCAGAAACTAGGCTTCGCGTCATCCGCCGCCAAGAACATGCCCGTGGCAGCACGGCACTGGTGGACCGCATCTTGTACCGAGATAACTAAAACCACGCGTGTTCAGGGGATTCGCCGCCCACATCGGTTGATCACGCCCTGTGTAGGCGGGAGAGCACGTACAGACGCTGATTCGGGTCAAACGACCCACAGGAGAAACTATGAAGAAAGTGTTGATGACTATGGCGCTTGTCCTGGCTATGACTGGCTGGATTGTCGCTCAATCCGGCAATTCTACGGGTCAGGCCGGCAATTCGGGCACCAGCATGGGTCAGGTGGGTAGTAGCGATCAGAACCAGTCGGGCAGCACCACCTCGGGACAGTCTGGAACCGGCGACCAGTCCGGTAGTAGTTCTGGCCAGTCAGGTACATCTGGTCAATCAGGTAGCACATCAGGCCAATCCGGCAGCACCTCCGGAGATTGGGGCAGCAGCAGTTCCGGCCAGTCAGGCAGCAGTTCCGGCCAGTCAGGCAGCATGTCTGGCCAGTCCGGTAGTCAGTCTGGTAGTCAGTCCGGAAGCCAGTCCGGTACCAGCACCAGCGATCCGCAGAGCGGCACCGGCAGCACCTCCGGCTCACAGAGCGGCACAACCGGCGGCACCTCGGGGACCGCGACCGACCCGAGCGGCCAGTCCGGTACGAGTGGACAGTCCGGGACTTCCGGAACTTCCGGCAGCGTTGGCAGCACGAGTGGCGATACTGGGACTACCGGCACGACCGGTACCGCGGGTGAAACCACCGGCGGCGCTGGCGGCGGTCAGACCGGTGGCGGCGGCGAAGATAAGGGCGGCGGCGCAATTGCGATGATCACCCTTGCAGTTCTTGGTGCGGGCGCGGGCCTCATTCGCCGTTATCGCGGGTAAACGTGGATGTCAGCTCCGGCAACTCCCATCACATCACCAGTTAAGTCGGCGGGACCATCCCGCCGACTGCTGGCTGGTGAGTTACCCCTACGCTTTGCGCTCGTCGCGGCCGCTGTGTGCGTGTGTTACCTCTTTGAGTGGCACTGGCTGCGCTGGCTGACGGCGGAGTTTAACTCGCGCCTTGATTTGCTGGCCGGAGTTCACCTGCAGAGAATCTCGTACGACACGGTCGCTTATAACGGTAAGGTTTACAAGTACGTGATCGCCTGCACCTTCGCAGACGTATGGTGTGGAGCAATCCCGCTACTCTGGAGTCTCCGAGCGTCGGTCTCACGTAATCTCTATCTGATCGCGATCTTCACGGTGGGGCTGTTCGCCTTCAACGTTGTGCGATTATCGATTTCGGATGTGCTGTTCGCGGCAGGGCTCTCGTGGGACTTGGCCCACAACGTCCTCTCCGGTGTGGCTTATTACCTTATCTGGCGCTGGATCTGGGCACACCGACCCTGGGGTCAGGCAGACGCAGATCGCGTCATGGCGACTTCGCCTGCTGCATCCTGAACGACGAGTCGAAAAATTACGCCGAGGCTTTCCGCGCCTCTTCGACCCGTTGCCTGCTCGTCCAGGCGCCGATAATCCCGCCCATGATGATGCACCCGACCAGTGGATAACCCGCCGAGATCACGCTGAACTGTGCTGAGTTCATCGCGAAGGCGAAATGGGTCATCATGGCGGCCGCGGCGATCACACCTGCCACAGAGCCCACGAACAAGCCCCGACCGAAATCCTGCCTCTCCGTCCGTGTGAGGATCCAGGCGATTGCATATGCCAAGATCAAGTTGCACAGGAAAGCAACCAGGTACGGCATCGGTGAGATGTTCTGCTGAGCAGCGTTGAGTTCGGCATCGCTCATGCGCAGACCGGCCATCCAGGGTCTCGCGAAAGCCGTGAACCATGCCGCTCCCAGCCCAAAATGCACAATTGCAGCGACAACGACCGCAACTACATTGATTCTTCGCTTCACGACTGCCTCCTGCGCGCGCCAATCTACCACCATTATCAACCCGGAGCAGCAATCAACTCCTGTGTTCCCCATGCCAAGCATGGTCCAGCTTCGATCGTCAAAACTCGTTCCTGTAAACCTGCCCATCCTTCATTACGAACTTCACCTGCTGCATCTGCTTGATGTCCTGCAACGGATCGCCTGCAACGGCAATGATGTCGGCGAAGGCGCCCGGAGCGATCACGCCAATTTGACCTTGCATCTCTAGTAGTTCCGCTCCGTTGATGGTTGCCGACCGGATCGCATCTATGGGCGTCATGCCCAACTGCACCATGTAGTTGAACTCTTGCGCGATCGGATCCGTCCAGCGGAATGCGCCGGCGTCCGTACTGAACGCAATCCGCACCCCCGCTTTGTATGCCTTTTGGAACGAGGTGTTGTGAACGCGAATACGTGCGCGGTCGCGCTGGCCGGCGGGCGCGTTCTCCGGGGCGTTCCAGTAGTAGTAGGCGGTCAGCGTCGGGCAGTACCAGGTACCTTGCTTCTTCATCTGGGCGATGTTGTTGTCGTCGAGATCCAGGCCGTGCTCGATCGAGTCACATCCACCATCCAGCGCCCTCTGCATGCCGACTCCGCCGTAGGCGTGGCACGCGACTTTCTTGCCGCGCGAGTGAGCTTCGTCCGTGATCGCCCTCAGTTCCTCCACCGTAAGGGTCGGATCGGAAATCAACTCGCCATTCTTTCCGGCGCGGGAGCGGTAGGTCATGTATATCTTCAGAAAATCCGCGCCTTTCGCCAGTTGCTCGCGTGCGACTTTGCGCGCTTCCACCACGCCCGAGAACATCTGCACGCCCTTGGGCAGCATGTCGTCCACATCCGGCGAGAAATCGGCGATGCCGTACCCGCCATCGGTCGAAATGGCAAGTGTCGACACGAACATGCGCGGTCCTGGGATGTAGCCGAGATTGATCGACTGCTTGATGCCGACGTCGCCATAGCCCGCACCCTCGGTGCCCATGTCGCGGATCGTGGTAAAGCCCTGCATCAACCCCTCTTTTGCAGCAACTCCCGCCCGCACCGCTCGCATAGCCAGTTGCTGATAGAGAAGGTTCCCATTCCAGCCGCCTTCAACCGGATCTTCTCCCTGCAGGAACACGTGCGTGTGCGATTCGATTAACCCCGGCAGTACCGTTGCGCGAGAAAGATCGATGGCCCGCGCTCCTGGAGGAATAGGTGTTGCAGGTCCGACGCTCTCAATTCTGTTGCCGCGGATGACGATCGTCTGGTTGCGCAGCGGCGCGTTCGCGCGCGGGTCGATAAGCGTTCCAGCCTTGATCACCGTCACGGCTGGCACTGGTTGCTTCGCGGGTAGCGGACGCCCCTGCGCCGGATTGTCCTGCGTGAGTGCCTGAGAAGTGAGAACCAAAACCACCGTCAGCAGCAGCAATATTCGTCTCATATGTGACCTCAGAGGCAGTGTTTTGGAGAAACGGACGAAACACCTTGCACATCACCTGAGCAGTCATTCCCACTCATCACTCACTTACTAATTACGCCCTTTTCTCCCCGACCACAGCATCTACCTCGATCTCTAAGAGCATGTCTCCGTTGACCAGGGCCACCACTTCGAGCATCGTGCAGGCTGGGCGGACGTCGCCGAAGATCTCGCCGTGAACTTTTCCAACCTTTTTCCAGTCGGCGATATTGGTGAGAAAGATTCGCGTGCGCACCACGTCCTGCATGGTTGCTCCGGCTTTCTCCAACGCCCGTTCGACATTTCGAAAGGCCTGCCGCGCCTGCACCTCGGCATCCTCCGCACCGACAATCTTTCCCTGTTCATCAGTGGCGGTGGTACCTGCCACGAACACATGGTCGCCAACTCTCACTGCACGGGAGTACCCCACGACAGGTTCCCAGTGCGTGCCCGAAGATATATTCCTTCGTTCCATGGCACATCTCCACGGCGCAGAATTGTAGTCCACCAGGAAACTTGCGCCACAACCATCTCGCGAATTGTTGGCCAACTCCACGGTCCGCTGCCAAACTCACTGCACCCGAAGCCCCGAAACAAACCCGATGCGGACCTTCAACGTTCTAAGGAAGAAAAGGCCGCCAGAAAGGAAGCGCTATTCACGTTCAGGTGGCCAGCAAGAACAAGGGCCCGAATGATACCGGAAGGTCATCCACTGCAACGGTTGTTTATGGAACTTGTAAGCCGACATTTCGCCGAGGATGTCGGTGTGCGCGACCGCAAGGTTAGCGAGTACGTTGCAAGAATGCTGACGGAGTTCTGCGACTCCCGAAATCTTTACAAGCTGTGCGACGGTACCGGACGCCAACTCTCAGACGTAGGGGAGATGCTGCTCGAGTCTGATCCAGTTTACGGACCTGCACCGTCGTTCGATCGAGAGCGCGAAGTCCGCAAGCATGTTGGCGATTTCACTCTCTTCTTCACGGGCTTGTTCCCGGAAAGCATCAATCACCTGCGCCTGCGCCGGCAAAGGCTAGAGAGCTTCGTGGACTTCATCAAGGCCGGCAAGGAGAGTTACCAGATCGTCTCAACGTTCGAGCAGTTCGAGTACGCGCAAGCCGCTCCGCTTTTCGCGCGACTTTCGGCCTGCTTCGAGCAGTGCGTGTTCGGTTTGAACATGGTTAAGAACGATCTGGCTGAGATGCAACACCCAGTCGTGCAGAAGGCGAGAGACATAATCATGTAGGAGAGAATCGGGCCATCGGGTGATCGGGGCCTCTCGCCATCCTCGAACTGCTGATCCGATGGTGTCTCGCCGCGCTGTTCGGCGCTAGGGTGCATTCTAACCTTTCCGATAAAAGCTTAGTGAGGCGTCTCCCTGCTGGAGTTTGCGGAAGCGCCGCAAGCTGTCGAACTGTTCGCCCGGGTCGAAGTGCTTATCGTGCTCAGCGATAACCACGGACTTCGGGCCGATCAGTTGCGACTGCGAGAGCAAGCCGAGCGTCTGCTCGTAAGCACCAGCCATCCGATACGGCGGATCAAGAAAGCAGACGTCGCATCGCACACCTTGTGACTCGAGGAGGCGCAATCCCTGTACGGCCTCGCGTTCGATCACCTCAAATCCGTGGTCGATTCCGAGGGAGCGCAGGTTCTCGCGAACAACTCTGGCTGCCTTTTTCGAGGACTCTACAAAGTGAACATGGTTCGCGCCTCGGCTAAGCGCCTCGATTCCCACCGCACCCGTGCCGGCAAACAGGTCCACCCATACGGTTCCCTCAACCGTTCCACCGTGAGCCGCCGAGAGAACGTTGAAAAGCGTTTCGCGCAGTCGATCAGAGGTCGGACGCACATCCATCCCGCTGATTGATTGCAACGGACGCGAACGGTATTTACCGGCAATTACGCGCATAAAAACTGAAACATTGCCTCATCGGGTGATTTGAATCGGTGCGTAGATTGTATTGCCACTGCACTGGACGGTGATGAGGAAAAGTGGCAATCCGGTCATCTAACAAAATTGCCTTCACGGCGATTCCGAGAGCCCGACCCAGTGGTTCAATGTCCCGATGACTCAATGATCCGATCTCTCAGTTGTTAGAATCGGAGTGATGATGAGGAACTGGTCGTTTCCGGCAGGACGCATGTTTGGAGTGGAAATACGCGTCCATATGACTTTTCTGCTGCTGCTTGCCTTCGTGGCACTTACGGAGGGTGCGACAGGAGAGGTCGGGCCCGGTCGCGCCTTCGCTCTTGTCGGAATCATTTTCCTCTCGGTAGTGATTCACGAGCTGGCACACGCGCTGGCAGCTTTGCACAGCGGGCGTCCGGTCAAGTCGGTGATCCTGCTTCCGCTCGGCGGTGTCACGCTGATGGACGAAACCGCGCACGATCAACCGAACACTGCGCGCGAGATACGCATTGCGGCGATCGGGCCCATTGCCAACCTGCTCATCGCGTTCGTGGGTGGTGCGATCCTGAACGCCGTTTCTCCGGAACTGGGCCTCACACAGGCGCCATGGGTGCACTCCGGCCATCTGCTGCGCAGCCTTATCTGGGTGAATTTCCTGATTGGCGCAATCAACCTGCTGCCTGCCTATCCGCTGGACGGCGGGCGAATCGTCCGGGCCTACCTGTTGCGCAGCATGGACCCAATGCGCGCAACTCGCCGAGCAGTGATGATTACGCAGATGTTTTCAATGGCGTTCATCCTCGCCGGATTTTGGCGAAGTACCTGGCTGGTGCTGGTCGGCTTCTTCCTTTTCGTCGCTGCCCAGATTGAGGAGCGCTCGGCGGTCTTCCATGCCGTGCTGGAAAACGTTCGTTTGGAAGACATCATGCTGACGGACTTCGCCACGCTCTCTCCGGCAGACACGCTGGAGCAGGCGCTGGATAAAGCTGTTCATTCGCTTCAAGACGACTTCCCGGTTGTCCGTGGTGGCGACCTTGTGGGCGTGATTTCGAAACAACGGATACTGGAGGCTCTGCGGTCGGGCGGCAACGGTTACGTGCAGCCCGTGATGAACAGGCTCTTTGAAGTTGGGGGAAAAAGCGAGTCGCTGGCGATTGCCTTCCGAAAGATCACCTCTCGCGGGCTGACCCTTATACCGGTGGTTGATGAAGATCGCCTTGTCGGAATCGTGACCCTGCAGAACTTGATGCACTCAATGGCGCTTCTGGCGGAAACCCGCAAGCTCCGGCGGGCGCAGTAACCGCTTCAACAAGCATGCGTCCACGTTTTGTTGAATCGCACAAGGCATGGCACACGCAGGTAGCGTTCGGTGCGAGCCTTGTGCCAGGTTCAGGTCAGCTAGCGCGCAACTGCGGGAGATCTGAAATCCCTTCCCCAGATTCCATGTCAACGGTGCGTACGAAGAACACGTGATTATTGCGGCAGATGAACGCCGCAAGATGGGCAGAGATCGGATCTTCCTTCGAGACCGTTATGACCACGTCTGCGCCGTTCAGATTGCGATCCACTCCATACTCACGGCAAATCGGGCAGTGCATAGGCGACACCTCCGGCGCGTTGCCGAAAGAAACCTGCGAAATCGCTTGCCGCGGCGAAAATATCCGGCAGCTCTCGTTAGGATGCAGCAGAGTGGCGCAATAGCCGCCCCGGAGAACGGCTATTTGTACCGTTCCTAAATTGATACTGGGCCTGGGTCCGCAACTGAGCCCCAGACGCCAGTCTCGCCGTCGTGACATTACCGCCCACCGCGGACAGGCCTGGATGGGACCCGACCCGGTTACAAAACGATGGCTTTCGCGAACGTGACCGCTTCGATGTTGCGCAGTTCCGATATCACCCCATCCGGCACAGGCCCATCGACACGAACCACTGCGACGGCTTCCCTGACGTTTGCTTTGCCGTTACTTTCTCCACGGCCCAGCGAAAAATCAGCGATATTGATTCCGTGTCTCGCCAGGATCGTGCCGACCTGCCCCACCACCCCCGGCACGTCGCGGTTGCGCAGGTAGATGACGTTCTGCTCAAGGCGCGTTTCGATGTCGATGTTGTCGATGGCCAGCATCCGCGGCGAGACCCCGTGCAGCACGGTGCCGCGCACGAGGTGTTCTTCTTTCCTCGTCCTCAACCTGAGCGTGATGACATCACCCGCACCCCCGCCCGACGTACGAGGTTTTGCATGTTCCGCGAACCGGATGCCGCGCGCGTCCGCGATGGACGCCGCATTCACCACGTTTGCCTTTTCCGAGAGCATCTGGTTCAGAACGCCCATAATTGCGGAGTTGCGAACCAGTTCCGTCCTCCAGTTCGCAATGCGACCGCTATAGATCAGCTCGATATGCTCGAGGCTCCCTTCGGTGGATTGCGCAAGAAACGATCCGAGCCGCTCTGCCAGCATCAGGTAGGGGTACATCTCGGCGTACTCCTCGGCCGTGACGGACGGGACGTTGACAGCGTTCTGTATGACTCCGCGCGCCAGGTACTCACGGACCTGCTGCGCAATCTGCACGCCTACGGCTTCCTGGGCCTCGTGAGTGGAACCGGCCACATGCGGCGTCATGATCAGATTTGGAGCTTCCAATAGCGGCGAGTCCTTGGCCGGAGGTTCCTGACAGAACACGTCCATGGCAGCTCCCGCAAGATGCCCAGACTTGAGCGCCTCGATGAGAGCCCCTTCGTCGACTAGTTCCCCACGCGCACAGTTCACTATGCGTGCGCCCTTTTTCATCCTGGCAATGGACTCGGCATTGATCATGCGCTCGGTTTGGGGAGTCAGGCCCAGGTGGAGCGTCACGTGGTCCGAAATAGCCAGCAGTTCGTCCAGCGGCGCCAGGCGGACGCCCATCTGGTCGGCAACTGTGGCGGAAATGAACGGGTCATGCGCCACCACAGTCATGCCGAAAACCTGTGCGCGCTTCGCCACTTCGACGCCGATGCGTCCGAGGCCGACCACGCCGAGCACCTTGCCGCGCAGTTCGCTCCCTTGCAGCGACTTCTTTTCCCATTTAGCCGCATGCATCTGGCAATCGGCCTTGGTGATGAGCCGTGCCATGTTGAGCATCAGTCCGAGCGTGTGTTCGGCAACCGCCACAGCATTAGCGCCGGGCGTGTTCATCACGGCGATGCCTTTTCGCGTCGCCGCGTCTAGATCAACGTTGTCCACCCCAACGCCGGCGCGCCCTATGACGCGCAGCCTTGAAGCATGTTCCAAAAGTGCAGAGTCCACTTGCACGGCCGACCGCACGATGAGGGCATCGGCGTCTCCGAGTTGGCCCGGAAGATCACCCCCAATCTGGTCCGCCGTGAGCACGGTCCACTGCGGCTCGGAACGCAACAGGTTGATGGCAGTCTGGGAGATCTTTTCTGCAACAAGGATCTTCATACACTCGCTCTTTCTTTGAGTACACAAACCCAACACAGAGGGCCCAGGGGAACTAGAGAGGAGAACGGAATGCAGAACGGGATACGGGGGCACAGGACATGACAGCGATTACCTAGACCGATGCTTCTGAATTCCTGTGAACCCGGCGTCCTCGGCCCCTCTGTGATGGGTGTTGGTTTCTACATCGCCACGGCCTTCTCGCTAGCGCTTATCGCTCGTGCGTACACTTGCTGCGCGGCTTTGACGCCCGCACCGAATTCAACCTTGTGGTGCGGAGCAACGCGCGCCAAGACCTGTTCCAGCGCGCCAATCACGCCGATCGTATCGAGATAGTCGTAGTAGCCCAGGTGTGCGATGCGGACCATCTTGCCCTTCATCTCGCCCTGACCATTGGCGACCACGGCGTCAAATCGCTCGCGGAACTCCTTCACCAGCAAGCCGGAATCCATGCCTTCGGGCGGCATGATGGCCGTGAGTGCCGCTCCGGGAGCTGAGGCCGGGAATATCGTCAGTCCGAGCGCCGAAGCCGCAGCCCGTGTCATCGCAGCGCAGGTCTCAGCGTTGGCGATCAAGGCGTCGCGCCCTGCGGCGAGGTCGCCCTGGCCGGAAGCACGGATATATTCGAGTGCCGCCGCGAGGCCCGCTACGAGTGAGATGGCCGGGGTGAATGCCGTCTCGCCTTTAAGCTGCGACTTGCGCTCCTTGCGGAGATCGAAGTAGTAGCTGGGCGAGTGCGGCTGCTCCATTCGATTCCACGCGCGTTCGCTGACTGCCAAGTAAGCCAGGCCGGGCGGTACCATGACCGCTTTTTGCGACCCGCCGATGATGACGTCGATGCCCCAGCCGTCCACGTCGAAGTACGTGGTACCCAGTCCGGTAATGGCATCGACTATGAGCAGTGTGTGTTCGGCAGACCTCGACTCGGCAATCTCACGAGCTACCATTTCCACGCTGTGCCGCGCACCCGTGGAACTTTCCGTCGCCTGCATGAAAACAGCTCGTACGTCACCTGAAGCGACTTTCTCCCGTACCGCTTCCGGAATGAAAGTCTCGCCGTAGGGCGCGCTAAGAACGTCGACGTTGCAGCCCCACGTCTTCGTCAGATCACGCCAGCGCTCGCCGAATTTTCCGGCGGTCAGGACCAGCACCTTGTCACCGGGTGAGGTCAGGTTAGTGACCGAGGCCTCCATCGCTCCGGTGCCGGAAGACGCTAGCAAAACGACGTCGTTCTTTGTGCCGATGAATGTTTTCAGGTCAGCAAGAGTTTTCGAGAAGAGAGCCTTGAAATCCGCCGTGCGGTGGTGAATGCCGGAAGCCGCCATTGCAGTCTGGGCGGCAGGAAGAAGTGGCGTGGGACCCGGTGTGAAGAGCCGGTTCTTACGCAGCATAGAACTTACTCCAGTCGGATGGTCTGATAGTCCTTGGGAACCGCCGAGATGATTCGTCCACCCTGTCTGAAGATAATAATCCCCGACGCCCGGTCGTGGGGCGCGCGAGTCAGAAGAAGTCCATCTCCGTCCGGATTGGCCGGCGGGGTGCCGGCCCATTCGATGCTCGAGATGACTGCTTTTGGCACGCGGGCTGCAATGCCGACATAGTTGAAACTGGCGTCGTAAATCCTTTCACTGTGGCTCAAGATCACGACACGCTTCTTTTCACCTGAGGACTCAAGAACATACGCAGCGTCCGACTGCGCACCTGCACCGGCAAAGTCCGCGGATACGCGTCCGGCTACCGCAATTTTTTGCGCACGCAGCCACGTCGTACCGTCGGGGTCAAAGCTACTCTCGCTGGCGACATGCCATTTATTTGCACCGGGAATGATCGCCGCATCCGTTCGAGCGATTTCCGCCGAAACGTCTTTTCGCATTATCTGAGAATGCGCTGGCGTCTTCGAGGACTGGACCGCGATCAGGACCGCCCCGGCTGCAGCCACCACGCCCGCAGCGATAGCCGCCCTCAGCATCAGCCTGCGCTCGCGCTTCAGCGGTTCGACCCTGACTTTTTCGGCGCCGGGCATCTCGGCCAGGGGTGCCGCGAGCGCGTTGAGCGATTCAAGCTGTACCCGGACATTTGTCACCGTCGAGGGAGAAGGCGGGGCGAGGTCGATCAACTCCACCATTCCGGTCGTTACCCGAATGTATGTGTTCGAGGACCGGCACAGTTTCGTCAATGCCGGCATCACCCCACGCGAACTGAGCAGCAGCTTCGCTTGAGTTGGGTGGTCGGATCGCGCCTCAACGCGGGTGTTGAACATCTCATCCGGCGTTCGCAGCAGTATCCGCCCTTCCTTTGCCTTTGCAGATCGGGGCCCCAGGAAGAGGTTAATGTTCGATGGCGCGCCCAGCCGAATGTTCAACCCAGGAGTGTTCTCCGAATGAGAAAAGCGCACCTGTACCGGCCTGTTGCTATACGTCCCACTAACCACCAGGTCCTGGCCGTCACGAAACACCTCGCCGCTCAAGCTCTTGCCGAGTCGTAGCGCGTCGGCCATCAAGTTCTTATAGCCCGAGAACCGGCCACGATCGCGTAGGAAAGCGATGATGGCGCCGACAAAAACAACGGCCATCACGATAGTTACCGGGATTGCTAGCGGCGGAAGCGATTGCATGGGCACACGTATGGAACGACGCTGTCGCTCAGATACTAATATTCCCTCTGGCCGCGCATCATAGCACGTTTGCTGCTGCTGCTCTGTCGTCATTGGTACGTGGTCATTCGTGCAGAGCAGCAGCCGTTGGGGACCAAAAATTGGTATAAGAGGGTTCAGGAGCTACGGTCGCGTCGAGGGCCGGCGATTGACGTACTCATGCCAGCCAAAGATCCAGGCGAGCGGCTGCGGATCCAAGGCTGGGGATCAGCAGTAGAGGCGAAATTGTGCTGAAGCAACGCTAGCGACGCGTGACAGGAGAAGAGGGCGCTAGTGCCTGGTTTTTTGGTTCCGCCAGTGAACTAAACCAAGGACCCCATGCAGGAATGCACTGCTTCCTGCAACTGAAAGGCCTCCGGTGAATACACGGAGGCCTTTGATCTTTTGCAGAATGTGAAACTTACTTCTGCTCGTTCTTCGCGTACTTGCGGCGGAAGCGCTCGATGCGGCCGGCGCTGTCGATAACCTTCTGCTTGCCCGTAAAGAACGGGTGGCACGCGGAGCAGATTTCCACGCTGATGTCGCCCTTGTGCGTCGAGCGGGTCGTAAATGTGTTGCCGCACGCGCACTTGACGCGCACTTCGTTGTAAACCGGATGGATGGCTGCCTTCATTGCTCTCAGGAACCTCTCGCGGAAAAAGTTGATTCTATAGGACAAACCGGCATCTGTGCAAATCAGAGTGGATGGACGGGTTGCCGGGCTTGGTTCTCAATTAGATTCAGCTCGCGGCAGGTTTCGCTTCAGCAGGCAATGGGTGCCGTTCTCATGTTTGTGAAAGTATCCCCTTTCCGATTCTCAATCTGCCATTTCAATGACTTTCCTCAACCCGCTCTCTTGGTTTCTAATCATCCGTTTAGCACAAGAAGTTCATCAGAGTGGTTTGAACACGCGCCTCGGAACATAAGAAAGGGAAAGTCATGGCGTTACCGATCAGCTTCAACTTCGACAACACGCTGGAAAAGGCCGTTGGGAACGAAGGTCTGCGCCCGCAGGACCTTAAAACCGGGGAGGGCTTTGCCACCGCCGCCGTTCAGTCATTCAAGTTACGCGTTGAATCCGGCGAAATCGGGTTCCCGGTGCTCCCAGACGACACCGCAACTTTGCGCGCGGTACAGGAGTTTGCTCATGACGTGCGCGGGCGGTACGACGATGTGCTACTGGTCGGAATCGGCGGCTCAGCTCTTGGACCGTATGCCTTGGACGTTGCCATCCGCGGCCCACACCCGGTGCAGATGAGCGCCGACGGCAAGGGCCGCCTGGCCCGTCCTCGGCTCGTAGTGCTCGACAATGTTGATCCCGGGTTCGTGGCGGCAGCGTTAGGTCAGCTCAATCCCAAGCGCACGCTGGTTTGTGTTATCGCCAAGTCCGGCTCTACGGCCGAGACTTTGGCAACGTTCCTCATCGTCCGCGAGTGGATGTATGCCGGCGCTGGAAGACGAGCGCGAGGCCAGATCGTCGCGATCACCGATGCGCACAAGGGCGATCTGCTCGAAATCGCAAAGGAAGAGCGCTATCCACTGTTCTTCATCCCCGGCAACGTGGGCGGACGCTTCAGCGTGTTCACGCCGGTCGGCCTGGTACCGGCAGCCCTGATTGGATTGGACATTAAGGACCTGCTCAAGGGCGCACGCGACGCAAACAAGGTCTGCTGGTCCAACGACATGAAGAAGAACCCGGCGCTCGCGTCGGCCATCGTTCACCACGCGCTTGATCGCTGGCAGGAAAAGCGCGTTGAGGTCGTTTTCGCGTACTCCCAATACCTCTGGGGCGCGGCGTTCTGGTATCGCCAGCTCTGGGCGGAGAGCCTGGGCAAAAAGGTGAACCGCAAGGGCAAGGTGGTCGAAATGGGACAGACGCCCGTTGCCGCACTCGGCGTGACCGACCAGCACTCGCAGGTGCAGCTCTACATGGAAGGCCCACGCGACAAGATGATCACCTTCTGGGAAGTTGAAAAGCCGCGCGTCGACCTGAAGATCCCGAAGGACCTGACGAAGTACGATTCGACCAAGTATCTGGGCGGCAAGAAGTTGGGTCAGCTTTTCCGCGCCGAGCGCATTGCCACAGAAGCCGCTCTCACCGAGGCGCAGCGTCCGAACTGCCGCTGGACGCTGCGCAGCGTGGACGAATACACCATGGGCATGTTTTTCCAGATGCTCGCCTATCAGACGGCTTTCGCGGGCGAACTGTTCGGCATCAACGCGTTCGACCAGCCCGGAGTCGAACTCGGCAAGCAACTCACTTACGGCCTGATGGGGCGCAAAGGGTATGAGGAGTTTGCCAAGGGTCTGAAGCGGCCGTAAGCACCGCGACGATTGCAGATCGCAGAACACGTCGCAGACTTCGTTTTGACGCACTTCTGCGATCTGCACTTCTAGATTTCGCTCGAGGCTATCCCCGGGCGACCCGGCAGCTCGTGTAAACTTCCGTTGCCATGCCGCGTGATCCCGTCGAACTGGAGATCTTCAAGAGCATCTTCCACTCGATCGCCGAAGAGATGGGAGCGGCGTTGCGGCGCACCGCCTTCTCGCCAAACATCAAGGAGCGACGTGACTACTCGTGTGCCGTGTTCGACGGCAGTGGCGAGGTGATCGCCATGGGCGACCACATGCCGGTCCACCTAGGTTCCATGCCGATGTCCGTGCGCGCCGCCATCGACCGGCTCGATTTCCAACCGGGCGACGTTGCTATGCTCAATGACCCGTTCGCGGGCGGAACCCATCTGCCGGACATCACCATGGTCATGCCAGTGTGGGTTGAGGAAGGCGTCGCAGAGAACAAAGCTTTCGAAAGCTTCGGAGGTGTCGGAGGTTCCGAAAGACCGAAACCGGTTGGTTCGACCGGGGTAAAAGCAAGGCGGGCCTCTAAGCAGGACCAAGCGACCCGTGCCGGGCTCGAGCGTACTGCGGTCGCGACAAAAGCGAGCGAGACCGGCGTGAGTTCGCCCCGCGCCTCTGCCAACCTCCGAAACGTCCGAAACCTCCGAAACCTTTCTCCTGACTTCTACGTCGCCTCTCGCGCCCACCATGCCGACGTCGGGGGAACCTATGCCGGGTCGATGGGACTGTGTCGCGAGATTTACCAGGAAGGACTGCGCATTCCGCCCGTCAAGTTGATGCGGGGCGGCGAGATTGACCGCGACATCCTCGCGCTGGTGCTCAACAACGTTCGCACCCCTGACGAGCGCGAAGGCGACCTGGGCGCCCAGATTGCCGCCTGCAACACGGGCGCATCGCGACTGCGCGAGGTTTGTGAACGCTACGGCCTATCGACTGTGAAACGAGCGGCTGCCGAACTGCTCGACTACTCCGAAGAGATGATGCTGGCACTGCTGCGCGACATCAAGCCGGGCGAGTACGCGGCAGAAGATTTTCTCGATGACGACGGCATTACAGACAAGCCGGTGAAGGTCGCGGTGAAAGTTCGTGTCGGATCTTTGCCGTTAGCTGTTAGCCAGAAGCAACGAGCAAGTGGCGAAAAGCGAAAGCGGGCGGCCAATACCCAAGACCCGACACCCAACACCATCGTGGTCGACTTCACCGGGAGCGATCCGCAGGTCGAAGGCAGCATCAACGCTGTCGAGGCGATCACGTACTCCGCTGTCTTCTACGTGTTTCGTTGTCTTGTCGCCGAAGAGGTCCCAGCTACGGCCGGGCTGATGCGGCCCATCCGCGTCGTCGCTCCACCCGGGACGGTCGTCAATGCCATCCCTCCCGCAGCCGTAGCGGGAGGCAATGTCGAGATGTCGCAGCGTATCGTTGATGTGCTGCTGAAAGCACTTTCACAGGCTCTTCCCGGCCGCATTCCAGCGGCAGCTAGTGGGACGATGAACAATCTCACCATCGGCGGAATCGATCCGCGCACCGGATCACCCTTTGCCTACTACGAGACGATCGCCGGTGGCATGGGTGCGCGCCCGACAAAGGACGGTGTGAGCGGCGTTCACACACACATGACCAACTCGCTCAACACACCGGCCGAAGCGCTTGAGTACGCCTATCCGTTTCGTGTAACGCGCTACTCACTCCGGCGCGGCAGCGGGGGCGAGGGCGTTCACCATGGCGGCGATGGCATCATCCGCGAAATCGAATTGCTGACGGACGCCGAAGTCACCATGCTCTCCGACCGTCGCAATAGCGGCCCCTACGGCCTGTGCGGTGGCAGTGACGGCTCGCCGGGAAAAACCGAGATCATCCGCCTCGATGGTTCCGTTGAACCCATGCCCAGCAAAGGCAGTGCGCGTTTGAGGAAAGGCGAGCGCGTGCGGGTGGAAACACCGGGAGGAGGGGGCTTCGGCAAAAGTTAACCGCGATTTACGCGAACGAACGTGGATCAGAAATGGGATTGGCGCCTCTGAATCGGCGGTGTACCATTCTCTCCCGTGAAAACGTCGCTCGTCGTCACGATTGCTTCGGTTATTCTCTTCGCAGTATGGGTAGCTCGGGGACAATCGCCGCCCCGCGATCCAGAACGAATAGAACCGGAAGCGTACCGGGTCTATTCCGAAGTGTTGCGTTCAGAATCAGAGCGACTGGCATCGAACGAGGCCTTGGTAATAAAGGACATCACCTCGGATGGCCAACTCAAGTTGCCGAGCTTCGACCTCGGTAAGTGCTTCAACCCGGAGCAGGTTCCGACGGCTGTAGTAGAGAATTTCAAGATCGCAAACGCGCGGTCCTGGCAACTAGAAAATCGTCTCGAGCACGACACGTACAAGTTCGAACACGATGTGCCTCACAATTACCTGCAATTTTCGGCTGTTGGGTTCAATCCTGACAAGACGCTCGCGGTCGTTGAACTGATCCGGAGCTCCGCACCCGAGGACAGTACGACCATCGAACAGACCTCAGATTTCGTGCTCCTGGGTAAACAGCGCGGCAAATGGCAAGTACTCAAAACAGGCTGCCACACGTCGCGAGTGATTCTTTCGAACGTTCCTTCCGGTCTTCAGCAAACCCATTAGTACACATCCGAAGAAGAACACCCGCTGAATCTGTGCGTCCCGCTGACCTTGCGGGTCGTCCAAAGCAGCGGAGACAAGACATGGCTGAAGACACTCTCAACAGCAGTTTCGGCTCTCACTACCTCGACGAGGCTCGCCGCCAGTTTCGTGGACACAAGAAGCTGGCCGAAGGAGCGCTGGCGCAGTTAAGTGACGAAGAGCTGTTCCGCGCCCCGGACGCCGAGTCAAACAGCATTGCCATAATGATGCGCCACATCAGCGGCAATCAACGCTCGCGCTTCACCGACTTCCTGACGACCGACGGCGAGAAACCAGACCGCAATCGTGACCAGGAATTTGAGAACCCGGCGCAGAGCCGCGAAGCGTTGGTCAAGGTGTGGGAGAAGTCTTGGGCAGTGGTCTTCGACTCTTTGGCTTCACTGACGCCTGAAGACCTGCTAAAGACGGTCACCGTGCGTGGAGAGCCCTTGACTGTGCTTCAGGCCATCAACCGACAAGTGGCGCACTACGCTTATCACGTTGGCCAGATCGTGTTCCTGGCCAAGCATTGGAAGGGATCGGAATGGAAGTCGTTGAGCATCCCTAAAGGCAAGTCGAACGCCCCGGAGGCGCTCGCCGCCGAAAAGAACCGGCCCTGAGATCATGCTGCTGTTTGCACCCGCTCGGGCCACCACACGAGCACAGTCAAGTTCCGGGCGAAGTGCAAAAGCGGCTTCCGTTCGGGAAGCTCGATAGAGTCGGCTCGAGCCATAGTGTTTGTATCGATGATCGCGTCAGCCCTTTGCAACGGCCACGGCAGGTGATGAATGTCAGCTCGGTACACGCGCCCGCGCACCACGGAATACAAGCAGTAGCGCTCGGTCAGGAAATACTCCAGCGTTCCGGGCAGGCTGCGGGACGGTTGCGACGTCGGCCAGTACCGCGCCCTGAAAACTCCCTCCTCGCGAATCATATCGGCATCCGGCGACGCGTTTCCGTGAAACTCCGGACGCGCGCTGTCCACGTCGGTTCGATGGCAGTAATAGTTGACCTCGTAGCCGACCCTGTCTGCCATCATGCGCGCGTAGAAATACGGCAATCCGTACGCGGCGCGTGCTCCCATCACCGCCGGAATGTTCGCCGCGTCCAGACTGAAGAAGAACACGCCGGGCTTGCCGTTCATCGTCACGTAAGTACGAACGTTCAGTTCGGGAAAGCGCGACATGCCTGCAAGAGGCGGGATAAAACGTGGGTGAACATCGGTCATTACAAGCGGCGTTACCGCCACCCAGCAACGCCCATCGTACGTGTCTAACGTCAACTGTTCCGGCACGAGTCGGCGCAGGTAATCGGGATCAACATCCCAGTGTGCAAATAGCACGTCGCGCCACGTCTGCACCATGATCCACGGGCGCCGTGGTGGCGGGAAAGGGCGATGAGACGTCTGGGACAGGATCTCGCTATAGTTCTCCATCACAGTGCACATCCGCTAACGACCCGATGCTCGTCACGTCTGACAGACGGGTTCCAGCACACATACGATGATGAAAATGCGACTTCGAAGAGCTCTCCTCCTCAAGCTGCTGTACAGATTCTAGCGGAGTTTAGTAGCTAGCTTAGTCGACAGGAGCAGCCGAGTGAGTAGCCAGCTAGTCGACGGGAGCAACCGAGACTGGAGTTGTACCGCCACTCGCTTGAGTTGCAGGAGTAGGAGAGGAGTTCTGCGCCATCTGGGCTGCTACAGCCTTGTAACCGCGGTGGAAGACGTCGACTATCGTGCGCCCGATGATGCGGACTTTCGCGATAGAGCGCAGGTGTGTCGGAAGAGTGAACCCATCCACGTCGGCGTAGTCCTGTACGAACTCCACCTTCTTGATGAATATCGAAGGCGACTTCACCATCTGCCCTTCAGCGCGGACAAGCGTTCCCTTGTAGGGGTCAATGAAGATGCGTCCCTTGAAAAGCCCAACCCGCTTCTTTTTGGGCTTGACCTGGTAAACGTACACCATCCGGTCGTTGATGCTTTCCACCGACTTGTGACTGAACTTGTAATTCGTCTCGGTGATCGCCGTTTCTGGACCCTGCTGCTTTACCACATGGTCCACTTCAGACTGCAATAGGCGCACCAGGACGTTGTTTTTGACGAAGCCGTCGCCGCTGAAGCGCACAGGCGTGAACTGCAGCGTGTTGGGAGCAGAGTATTGGCGCTTGAGTTCGTACTCGCCCTGCTGTTTGTAGTCGGGCAGACTTGCCCGCATGACCGTCTCGTCGGAATAGCCCAGCAAGGTCGAATTCTGCTGCTGCGAGCGCTGCATGTACGTGTCGAGCGCGAGCTCAGGAGACATTCTGGGAAGGACTACGGGGGTCACCAAGTGGGGCAGCGACACGGGGGTGGTTGTCGCGCGGTTGCTGCTGTCAGTTGCCAGCGCGGGCCAGGCGGAGCCGTTTACCTGTAATTGTGCCAATGCGGAGGGAACTAGCAACACTATGCACATCGCGGCTGTTCCCAGCCACCCAAGGGTTCTCTTCATCACGCGCGTATCTCGGACCTGTTCCGGGGAACTTATTCATTAAATGCGCCTCTGTCCGATTGGTTACAAAAATAACACGAGCAGGCAGCATTTTTGTTTGCAAAGTAGCCTAGCAAATTTTGCAGGTTAGATACGTACTAACCGGAACATCGTGGCGGGTGGACCTTTACCGCACAACTTCGAAACTGATCATGGAACCGGCTGGAACTTTGTCGCCCGCGGGCGGGTTTTGCTTCACGATCAAAGGCGACTTGCCAGGTGACGCGGTTTTAGCCATCTGTGGCGAAGTGGGCGCGTGCGCTCCCATCCTCCCACCGTTCTTCACCGTCGTGACCTTGCCGAAGCGCATGGGTGACTCGGCAATCGCGCGCGAGGCCTCATCGAGCGTGTGGCCAACGAAATCAGGCGTGATGTACAACTCAGCATTGGGATCAGGCGCGGAGACCAGCAGGTTGACTTTGGGTGACGCGATTCCTTCCGCACTGGCAGGCGGCGACTGCGCCAGCACCTGCTCCGCCGGATAGCCCGGCAGGGTAGCTACGGCAACCGTGCCGAGTTCCAAGCCGCGACGCGCTATGTTCAGTTCCGCAGCACGCTGGCTCTGGCCCACAACGTTGGGGATCAGCATTTTCTGCGCCCCGAGGCTCAGCGCCACTCGCACCCGTGTGCCCCGCCTGACTTTTTCTCCGGCCGGGGGCAGTTGGGAAATGACGCGTCCTTCCGGGACCGTGCTGCTGAAAAACCGGTTCTCGACCTCGATGAGCAGTCCGTTGTTGTTCGTGGTGCGTTCCGCCTGGCCGGTACTCATGCCATCGAGCTTCGGCACAGCCACCTCGCGTCCGTGAATGGCAAAACGCATTGCCGTCAGCGTGGACGCAAGGAACACAGCCGTGAGAATGAGGACCCGCAGGGCGATTCGGAAGAAATGGCGCATGGGTACTCCCACGATTGTAAACCGGGATCAGCGGATCACGGCAGGGGGAAGGCGAAGCTCAAAACGGGTCCCGCTCAGTTGTTTTATGATGATGCGTTTGCCGGACAGGCGCCATACCGGAGTTCCGGCGGGAGGTTTTATGAGTTCCAATGCCGATGTCGCCGATAAGAGCAAAGCCGTGCTGACCACCTCGATGAGCACGGAAGAAATCAATCGCAAGCAGAAGGAATATATCTGGCCGGCAGTAACGAACTACTACACGACTCCGTTGCCAATGGCGCGCGGCCAGATGCAGCACGTCTGGGACACGGATGGAAACGAGTACCTGGATTTCTTTGGCGGCATCGTTACGGTCAGTGTCGGGCACTGCAACCCCCGTGTAACCAGCGTGATGAAGCAGCAGATCGATACGCTCCAGCACGTCTCCACATGCTTCCCTAACGCGCCTATGGTGGCGCTGGCCGAAAAGCTTGCACAGATCACGCCGGGCACGCTGAAGAAGTCGATTTTCACGAACAGCGGCACCGAGGCCGACGAGAAAGCTGTGCAGGTGGCGCGCATGCACACCGGCAACTTCGAAGTCGTAGCGCTTCGCCACGGATACAGCGGCGGCTCATCGCTGGCCCGTGGCATGACTGGCATGCACACCTGGCGAAAAGCCACCATTGAGGTCGGCGTGGTGCATGCGATGAACCCTTACTGCTACCGCTGCCCATTCGGCCTGAAGTACCCGGACTGCGGCGTGGCTTGCGCGAAAGACGTTGAGAACACCATCCAGTTCTCGACTTCGGGCCGCATCGCCGCATTCATCGCCGAGCCAATCCAGGGCGTCGGCGGATTCATCACGCCGCCGAAGGAGTATTTCAAGATCGTCTTCAACATAGTCAAGCAATACGGTGGCGACTTCATCAGCGACGAGGTACAAACTGCCTGGGGCCGCACCGGACGTAAGTGGTTCGGCATCGAGCACTGGGAAGTCGAACCAGACATCCTCACCTCCGCCAAGGGCCTCGCCAACGGCCAGCCGGTCGGCCTGACGATCACGAAGCCGGAAATCGCGGATTCCTTTCAGGGCCTGCAGATCTCCACCTTCGGCGGCAACCCGGTCACCATGGCGTCGGCCAAGGCGGTCATTGACATCATGGAAGAGGACGACCTCAAGACGAACGCGGCTGTTGTCGGCGACTACTTCCGGAGCAGACTCGAAGAGCTTCAGGAGAAGCACGAGTTGATCGGCGAAGTTCGCGGCATGGGCCTGCTGCAGGGTATGGAACTGGTGAAAGACCGCAAGACCAAGGAACCGGCGCCGCAGGAAACCAACCGCTTCATGGACGAGTGCCGCAAGCAGGGACTGCTTGTGGGCAAAGGCGGGTTCTATGGGAACGTCATCCGCATGTCGCCGCCGCTCAATATCACCAAAGCCGACGTCGATGAGGCCTGCAAGAAGATGGACGCCGCGTTCACGGCAATGAAGTAGTAGGGTTTCGGAGGTGTGTCGGACGTGTCGGAAGTTTCGTTCGCCTGAATCTCCGAAACTTCCGAACATTCCGATATGGGAAACCTTCAACTCACCGCTGAGGCGGTGGTGGTGCATCGTTCGGCTTATCCGTTGCGTCTTCGGCTTTGCGTTCCGTTGCTTCGCCAGCTTTCTTCGTCTCTTCGCCGGCGCCGCTGATCTTCTCGCCGATGGACGACAGAGTAGACCCAGTCTTGTTCTTCACCTTCACTGCCGTTGACTCGGCACCCTGGCCGACTTTCTTGCCGAAGTTCTTGCCACCCGTTACGGCAGCTTTTCCAGCTTCCACGGGGTGTCCGCCGACAACGTTGTGACCTATAGCTTTTCCGCCGCGGCCGAGGTCAGCGGGCGCGGCCTTAATCGCCTGCACTCCACCGACGTTGAGCGCGGCCAAAGTCTTCTGGTCAAGACGGCCAGTCTGATCCAAGTTTTGATCGGCCTGGAACTTCTGAATGGCAGCACGTGTCAGTGGGCCCATCTTCCCGTCAACTGGTCCGGCGTCGTAGCCCTTAGTGGTGAGGGCGCGCTGCGCGTCTGAGATGACAGTGCTGTTCACCTCAATCGGCGCGTTCTTTGGCTGAACGATCGTGTCTACTTCCTTGTCCTTGACGACTGTTCCCTCAGGTCTATCCGCAGCCGGGCTCGAGGTCGTGCTCTGCTGCTGAGAGTTCGCGGTTGCGGATGACTGCTGGTCTTGCGCGTACAGAACGCCAGTGATGGAAAGCAGAAGTCCGGCGGTTAACAGTAACCGGTTCATGGAAATTTCTCCTGATTTGGCTCTTTATTGGATGCCATTTCCGCCGTGATTTTTGCCCGAGCTATCGAGTTGACATGCGGAGAGACACTCCGTCCGTGGCTTCCGCGTGCTTGAAGCCGCGGCCGCTCTGAAGCTGCTCAGAAGGCGTGGTGGGGATGAACTCCGGGCAGAACCATGAAAGTCGCCCAGGCGTGAGCGCGCTCGGTGCCGTCACGGTCGCTCAGACTGGCTTCGGCCCTGACGAGCCGCCGCTGGCGCTGCACGATCCAGCCGCGCACGTTCAGGTTCTCTCCCGGATGCACCGAATGGCGAAAGCGGACCTTCATCTCGACCGTGAGTCCCTGGTCGTTGGTGGCGACAATTGCTTTGGCCATGGATTCGTCGAGAACAGTCGTGACCACGCCGCCATGAATCACGTTCTCGAATCCTTCCCATCCCTTGCGCGGCACCCAGGGCGCCACGGCGACGCCGTCATCGGTGATTGAGAAGCGAAGTTGCAGCCCATTGGGATTGTCGCGACCGCAAGCTATGCAGGTCGTTTCGAGTTTAGGAGTTTCAGGGGAAAGCTGTTGCGGGTTTCTACAGTCTTCTTCGACCGTGCGTGAAGCCATCGTTGAACGAAGGATCTCCTCGTGCAAAGTACAGCCCGGACTATGTTCGGGAACGTAAAATCCTACGCCTCACGAAGGGAGAATTCCACACCTGTAAAACGATACTTCGAAAGGCAACACGGATGAACACAGGTTGTACTGATAACCAAAAGAGAATGGACCCGTTGGTGTTGCGTCTTTCCGCATCGAACCAGACATGCACTCCACGCTCTCGCGCCGGCTTCTTGCACTTGCCTTATCGTTCTCGTTGCTACTGATAAGTTGCGGCGGAATCAGCGGCTCGATCAATGCCGACCGCTGGCACTACACGGCGCTGGGAGATTCGCTCGCCGTGGGCGTGCTCGACACCCAGGGCGGTTACGTCGCCCGCTACCACTCCTACCTGCGAACCGACGCTAATCCTGACGTCGTGCTGACGAACCTGGGCCGGAATGGCTGGCACAGCGGCGATCTGCTCAACGCTCTGAGCACTGACGCGACTTTCCGCAACTCCATTGCTTCCGCTGACGTGATCACCTTCGACATTGGCGGCAACGATCTGCTCCATGCGCTCAATCTGTTCCGCAACGGGAGATGCGGCGGCGCTGACAACCAGGATTGCATGCGGTCTGCGGTCGCAAACTTCGTACCGAACTGGGACGCAATCGTCCGTGAAATTCTCGCCTTGCGCGAAGGAAGGCGCACCGTCATCCGAACCATGGATATCTACAACCCGTTCGTGGCGCAGTTGATGGTGAACGGCACGTTCCTGACGGTGAAAACCTACCTCGACCAGGTGAACGCGCACATCGCGTCGTCGACAGCAGCCAACGGCATTCCAATGGCACGCGTCTACGAAGCCTTCAATGGGCCGAATGGCGATCAGGATCCTGTCACGAAGGGCTACATCTCGTTCGACGGATTCCACGCCAGCGACGCCGGCCACAGGGTAATGGCAGACCTGCTGCGCAACTTGGGATATGCGCCTCTGAGGTAAACCACAGTCCGGTCATTCGTGCCGGAGTGCCTCGATTGGGTTCAGTCTTGATGCGCGGATCGCAGGCACCATGCCGCTCACGGTTCCCCGGTTACGAGGACCGAGGGTTCGCACCACCGCCTACAACTGATTATCGCAGTCAGGACCAGCATGTATGCAGAGCGGTGCAAGCGTCATGTATCGGGCCGCATTGAAGGTTGGGACGAGACCGGTCTATTTCTCCGCTTTTAACAACAACTGATAACCCGGCCCGCGCAGGACTTTTCCTGGACGCGCATTCGTCATCTTGCCGTTGTCGATTACAGGAATGCCGTTCACCAGAACGTAGTCCATGCCTTCCGAGAGCTGATTGGGCTTTTCAAACGTCGCCAGGTCCCGCACCTTATCGGGATCGAACACGACCACATCGGCCCACATGCCCTGCTTAAGCACGCCTCGGTCGGTGATCCTCATGCGCTGTGCCGCGAGTGCAGTGAATTTGCGGATCGCATCTTCAAGCGTGAGTTTGCGCTGTTCTTTGACGTAGCGGTTCAGAATGCGGGGAAATGTGCCGTATGCGCGCGGGTGTGGATGCTCCTCGCCGAGTCTGCCTTCCGGCGAAGTGCCCTGGCTGTCGTTGTCCACCGAAACCCATGGTTGTTGCAGCGCCAGCACAACATCGGGCTCCGACATTCCGAACACCGCAACGTACGTGAAAGCATTGTCGGCAATCAGTGTGTCCATCATCGCGTCGATCGGGTCCTTGCCCTGCGACTTGGCGACGTCAGCCAGATTCTTGCCGACCAGCGGTTTGAGCGCAGGATTGTGGACGGCGCTGATGACGATCGCTTCCGGTCCCGGTACCTCCTGCCACTCGTTGTCCCATTCATGGGAGGGGGTGAGCAGGTCTTTGCGAATGCGCGCACGGTCAGCCGGGTTCTTGAGCCGCTCGAGCATCTTCGCGTCTCCGCCATCGTGCGCCCAGGGAGGCATGAAAGCTGAGAAGTTGTTGTACCAGGCCGTGTACGCGTAGGTATCGGCAGCGATGTCTATACCTTGGTTCCGAGCCTGGTTGATTCGCCCGACGATCTCCGGCATGCGTCCCCAGTTGGGCTTTCCGGCGGCCTTAAGGTGCCAGATCTCGACTGGGCAGCGCGCTTCTTTTGCGATTCGGATCGTCTCATCGACCGCGGCCATAACAGCGTGACCTTCGCTGCGCATGTGTGTCGCGTAAATGCCGCCTGCCTTGCATCCTTCGGCGGCCAGCGCAATCAACTCTTCGGTCGAAGCGTACGGTGCGGGCGCGTACTGAAGTGAAGTCGAGACACCCATGGCGCCCTGTTGCATCGCCGTACGTACCAGTTGCTTCATCTGCTCGAGTTCCACCGACGAAGGCACCCGTTTGTCTTCGCCGATCACCATGCGCCGGACCTGCGTCGCGCCCACATACGTCGCGAGGTTTATGCCTATTCCCTGTTTTTCAAGCCGTGCGAAGTACTCGTCGAGCTGCCGCCACGTCGGCGTGACTCCCAGGTGTTCATACGTCTGTTTGTCTGCGGCTACGATGCGGTCGTTCAACGGCGCTACCGATCCGCCCTCGCCCGTGATTTCGGTTGTAATCCCTTGGTAAATCTTCGAGGGCAGTCTCGGATCGACGAGAATCGTGAGTTCCGACTGGCCGAGCATGTCAATGAAACCCGGCGCAACGACGCGTCCTTCGGCATCGATGGTTCGCTTCGTCGGCTTCCCTTCGAGATTGCCTATCGCTGCAATCTTGCCCTGACGAATACCAACATCTCCCGAGTACCACGGCGATCCCGTGCCGTCGATCACGTGTCCATTGCGGATAACAATGTCGAATGGCTCATTGGAGCCGGGGAGTGGAGGATCGGGAAGTGGGGCCTGCTGGGTAGACTGCGCTTGCGCAAGAATCGCGGTAACTGCGATCACGAGCACGAGAATGAGGTTCTTCATGCCGCCTCCATTGAAACCACTGCGAGCACGGGTGAGGGTCGTCGTTGCGGCGCCCTCCGCTTGCTAAGCGATTCGAGACCAGATCCAGTACCCCGCTGCGGGATACGCGCCACAGAACACGAGTGTGCCGATCAATACACCCGACCACATCGCTCCCGCATACGGTCTCCGAAAAAAACCAAGTGGGTCGCCAAAGTGGATTGCCCTCGTGTCAGCTGATGCGGGGGGATTGTAGCTCCAGAATAGCTGGCAAACGAGCAGAATCGCCGTTGTCACGATTCTCGTCGGATGTTCGCTATGGCCGCCGGCCCGCTTGTAATCTAACTAAGGAGTATTCACATGAGGTACAGATGCCTTTTTGCGTGGATAATCGTGGAACTTAGTTCTGATTCGGCTTAAAGTGCTGGCCATGAGAGGGTTCCTTGCGGTTGCGATGCTGCTGATGTTCCTCGCCTGTGTATCTGGGGCACAGCAACCGCCGCCGGATGATCCGGTGCGCTTGCTCCGCGATGACGGGCAGCGCCGAGCACAATGGGCTAACGAGTGGTTGCGCTCTGGCGATCCGCGCCAAGTCGCATGGGGTGCTTGGCTCGCCCGACAGGATCGCCGAACGGAGTTAATCCCCCTTCTGCTGCAACAAGTGCGGGAGTATCAGCCGACGCAACTGCCCCCGCCAGCAGCACTCGACCATCATGACGCGCTGCTCGTCGTACTCGACGCTCTGATTGAGCTGAATGCGACCGTTCCGGTTGAGGATGCTCGCAAGCTTTATTCCCAGTTTCCAGCCCAGTCACTGATACTCCTGGTACGCTCCCGAGAAGATAACCAGTCTGCCCTGCTTGAGATCCTGCAAAACGCAAAGGCGAACTGGAACTGGCTGGCCGCAGGGAATGTGCTCGCCCAAAAACGAACTCCTGGATTTGCTGCGCTTCTACTGTCCAGATTCACGCAACATATCACCGTGACAGTAATCGACGAGCGCCTTGGTGGTCTCCTCGGAGGACTGATAAGTGAGTGCGCCCCGTTGCACAGAGCGCCGAAGCAGGGCTGGCCACCAGTCGGCCTGTATGAGCTTACGCAGATCCCCGAGAGAATCCGTGGCTCACGGCGACTTTCCTGGCCGGAGGCGAAACCAGCGTCTACTACTTGCGCGCAGAGCTAGGGGGCTACGACAACCCGCCGGATGAAGCCGGGGCCTGCGACGACGGCGACCGCGACCGTTTTCGAGCGCAATATCTGAATAAGTTTCTGGAGCACGGTTCGGGGCGGGTCATCCTCGAACCATATTCACATGTAATGATCGAATGGAAAGGTGAAGCCGCGTACACACAGCAATTGCTTGGGGCTGTCGAGGAGAAACGCAGACAATTCAGCAGTGCAGTTGCGGTGCTGCAAGACTATGCACGAGTCCTGACCCCTGACGAGCGTGCGAAACTGGAACCCAGGATCGAGATTGTGATCCGCGATGAACGCGTGGACCGATCCTCTCCTCTAGCCGCAGTGCCTGAAAGCGTCGGAGCAGTCACGGTACGACCAGCTTTCAGCAAACCCCTGCTGTGACGCGTGGTGCGGGCAGGATCGGATACTCGGCGTCGGTTGTCTGCGATAGCTAAGCAGAGTTGCACCACATCCCATGTTCAACGAGTCAATTACAATTGTCTGGATGGCGGACACCAAGCCAATTCGTCTGACGGAGGCGGTGAAGGCTGCGGGTTGAGCGTCCAAGCTGAGTCCGGCGGCGCTGGACACGGTGCTTGGGAAATTAGCCCGGCAGCAAGACCCGAACGTGCTAGTTGGCTTCGATAAAGCCGACGACGCCGGGGTGTATCGTCTTTCGACAGACACCGCGCTGGTCCAGACCGTGGACTTCTTCACGCCCATCGTTGACGATCCTTACACCTTCGGCCAGATCGCGGCGACCAACTCGCTCAGCGATGTTTACGCAATGGGGGGTCTGCCGATCTCCGCACTGGCGATGGTGTGCTTCCCCGCCAAAGGCGATCTCGACGTCCTGGAGCGAATACTTGCCGGCGGACTGAGCAAAATGATCGAGGCCGGGTGCACGGTTATCGGCGGCCACTCGATTCGAGATGACGAGATCAAGTTCGGTTATGCCGTGACGGGGGTCATTCACCCCGAACGAGTGCTGGCCAACTCCGGCGCGAAGCCCGGAGACAAGCTGCTGTTCACAAAAGCGCTGGGCACCGGCGTAATCTCCACCGCCATCAAGAAGCAAAAAGCCGAGCAGGCCTGGATCGACGCTGCCGTGCGCTCCATGACTACGCTGAACAATGCGGCAGCCGAGGTTATCACGGGCGGAAAAGACGACTGTGCGGATCAGGTCAGGCAGTCGGGGCGGACGCCGGATGGATCGACTCAGGCGATCGTTGACGAATCGTCACCGCGGTTTGCCGCTGAACTTGGCTGGACGGAAGCTTCAACTGGCGGGAACTCCAGCGAGAACGGTCGTGCAAAGTTCGCGGTTCACGCCATGACCGATGTCACTGGCTTTGGCATGATCGGCCATGCGCGCGAAATGGCCTTAGCATCTGATGTGTCGCTGCGCATCGCCGCCGAGCGCATTCCCCTGCTCGAAGGGGCGCTCGAGTGTATACGCGCCGGATATGTCCCGGGTGGACTGAACGCCAACCGCGAGTTCGCCGAGTGCTGCGTTGCCTTCGAGAACGCTGTGCCCGATGAACTCAGGACCATCGCTTTCGACCCGCAGACCGCCGGAGGCCTGCTGGTGTCGGTCGCCCCACAAGATGCTGAGCGCCTCACCCGAGCGCTGGTGCAGGCTGGCGTACCGGCGGTTGAGATCGGTGACGTCGTCGCCAGAACGACTCCACTGATTACCATCTACTAGTCCAAACGTAACCCGTGTTTCGCGGGTGAGTGTCTCCTTTAGCACCCGATCTTGTACTCTGGTGTGGTACTCTGCCGTGCATCTCTCGAAGGGACGCCCTGACGATGAACCTCACCGAACCGGAAGTTCAGCAGCCCATCAGCAGTGACGCAATGGTCGCAGTGCAAGAGAAACTCAGGCTCGAAGCAAAACTGAAAAATGGCGCGGGTTGGTTTTTCTGGATTGCAGGACTTTCGATGATCAACACGGTGATCGTCCTGTTTGGAAGCTCCTGGCATTTCATCTTCGGATTGGGCATTACCGACATCGTGGGCGCCATAGCAAGCAATCTGGGCGGCATCGGGCAGGCGGCTGCTGTGGTGGTCAACGCCTTCATCGCCGGCGTTCTGGTGCTGTTCGGGGTCTTTGCGCGCAAGGGAGCGCGGTGGGCTTTCATCGTTGGCATGGTCGCATACGGCCTCGACGGCGTCCTGATTGGCCTTTTCCGCGACTTTCTGGGTTTGGCGTTCCACGCGTTTGCCCTTTACGGGATCTATAAGGGAATGGCGGCGATTTCACCGCTACAGGCCATCAAGAAAAGTGAACTCGCAGTTACGCCTGTTCACGACAATGCGGAGGCTTTGGCGGCTTCAAGCAAGTAATTAGGAAGGCGAGTTACCGAGTCCGGAGCCGTCCGGTCAACGTTCAGCTAAGCTAATGACACACTTGGTCCCACTGGTCGGGTGGAGCCGAGGTGCTCTGGCGTTTTTTCTGCCACTCCGCTAAAATGACTCTTTTGCACATCAAGATCTGTACTGTTCTGGAGTAGCCATGTCTCAAGTGTGTGAAGTCTGCGGCAAGGGGCCGCAATCTGGTAACAACATTAGCCACGCCCACAACGTGACCAAGCGTCGCTGGAACGTCAACCTGCGCCCGGTCCGTGCGGCTGTAAAGGGTGGCAGCAAGAAGATGCGCGTCTGCACTTCCTGCCTGCGCAGCGGCAAGATCACGAAGGCGTAAGCTCGTCTATAGGCGTCCAGGAATCGCAAACGGCCTCCTGGAGGAGGCCGTTTCTGTGCTGCTTTCAGGTGATGCGTTTCGCGCGACCTACTTTCCTCTAATCCCGACAAGTTGCACGTCAAAGATGAGCGTCGAGTTGGGGGGAATCACGCCCGGATAGCCGCGGTCGCCATAGGCAAGCTGGGGCGGGATTCGCAGTTTCCGCTTGCCACCGACCTTCATGCCCGTCAGCCCTTCTTCCCAGCCCTTGATGACGTCGCCGTTGCCGATCTTCAGTTCGAATGGCTTGGAACCGATGGAGCTATCGAACTGCTTTCCGTTCGTCAGCCACCCGGTATAGTGGACTCGTACGGCATCACCCGGCTTGGCTTCTGCTCCGGTGCCCTGCTTGATATCCCAGTACTCCAACCCTGTGGCGCTCTTGGTTGGTTCGCCAGTCACGGCCGCTCCGGGGATTCGGCTTGTCTTCGACTTACTCTGCGACTTAGTTTGTGCAAAAACGAAAGTCAACGCGAGCGCCACAATGGCGGTCACGACAAAGCTGCGTTTCAACATCAGGTTTGCTCCTTGTTTGCTCAGGCCCGGTCACCGAATGATCTCGGGCTGGTGCGGCCCCTGCTGCGATTTAGGCCAGCGCAATGACGTCGATCTCAACCAGCGCATCTTTTGGCAATCTTGCAGCCTGAATGGTTGAGCGTGCCGGCGGTTCGCCTTGGAAGAACCGGCTGTAGACTTCGTTCATAGCTCCGAAGTCGTTCATGTCTTTCAGAAACACACTTGTTTTAACAACTTTGTCCAAGCTAGTCCCTGCGGCTTCCAGCACGGCGGAGAGGTTCTTAAGCACGCGCTCGGTTTGTACGGCGATGCCGCCGTCAACAACTTGTCCGGTTGCCGGATCCATCGGCGTCTGGCCAGAACAGAAAACGAACCCGTTGGCTTTGATCGCCTGGGAATAAGGCCCGATCGCGGCGGGAGCCTCTTGCGTAGAAATAGCGTGTTTCATACTCGCTCCTGAATGAAGTGAACCGAGCATTGTAGAGCATGCCCTGATTTCGAGCATGTAGTTCCCAGCCAAGCAAAAGCCTTATTCCGGTCTCGATTTCCGAACTCAAGCAGGCAGCGATGACGGCCCATGCGGCCTTCAAATTCCCAAGAGGAAAGAAACAAAATGGGGTGGGTTCGGGAAGAATACGAAGATCGTTTGCGCTCGCATCAGGGGGGCGTGAACGCGGCGGAGCGGCAGTTCGAAGAAGCCGCCGCACGGCGCTGGCAGGAACTGGTTGCCCAGATCGAGGCTGACATCGACGAGTATCGCCAGCATGGAGGCGCCGCAAGTTTCACGCGAGTGTCAGATATCGAGGTGCGTGTCACCGATTCGGAGTCAGCCCTCGCGGTCAACGTAAGAGCCGACCTCCCCGGCCACGCTATCCATTACGATTTCGGCTCACGCAACGATCGTGTCGCTTCTCCGGTGGGCGGTATCTTTTCCATCCGGCAATCGCGGTCTGGGCGCACGGAACTGTATTCGGCGGACGAACGCGTACACAGCGAGGATGCCAGGCGCATGCTGCTGGAGCCGATTCTCTTCCCGAACGAGAAGGCGGCTTAGCGAGTGTCGGATACCGCTCTTCCGATCGGTCGCAATAAACGACCCGTCGCTACAGCGTCCGGAGAACTACGTTCGGTGCCGCACCCCTCCCCTCAGGGGGAGAGTGCGATCACGCCGCCTTCCGCTCGCCGGTCTCGAAGATGTCGCGAGCATTGGTTTGCGCCAAGATGGAGCGAGCCGTTCCGGAAAAACGCGGGTCGCTGCACCTTACCGACAACAGCATGCGGCCTTCCTTGATCTCTTTTTCGTAGCGCTTGGCTTCAAGCTCTGGCATGCCCAGTCCGACCAGTGCGCCGGCGAGTCCACCTACTGCGCCGCCCACACCCGCGCCGGCCAACGCAGCCACGATCGGGCCTGCTGCTATCAATGGCCCAATACCCGGAATAGCCAGGCTGCCGATGCCCGCGAGCCAGCCCAGCACGCCGCCTACGACCATGCCCGTGCCACCTCCGGCGGTTGCGCCTTCGGGAGCCTTCGTATTGCGTTCCATGGCGAACTGCGATGAGCGGTTCTTGTCCGGGAACACTACGGAGATGTCGTTGCTGTCGAAACCAGCCGATTTCAGGCGATCTACCGCCGATTCGAGTTTTCCCTGATCGTGATACACGCCGTAAACCGACACAACTCCGCCGGTTGCACCTTTAGTGGCAGGCATTGGAGTCACTTGAGTCTGCGCTCTGCGCTCGCGCAACTGGTTTTCGAATTGCTGGATGCGCCCATGCCGTGAGGTCGGCACATCGAAGCCATAAGCCTTCCAAACCGGACGGTAGCGGGCCTCGTAGTCGACGAAGCGCTCTTCGGAGTTCAAGAACTCCTCATCGAACTGAGGCAGTTCTTCAATCTGTTGCCGCGTGAGAGGGACGAAGAACGCGTCTGGATCGTCGGTCTTGCTGCGAATGGAATCGGACGGTACCAGGAACCGCCGGCTTTTGAGCCAGCCGCCAGTATCAACAATGGCATAAGTGGCTGTCGAGGTGTCGGCTTCGAAGATAACGTCGTTGATTGTGCCGATCTTGTCGTTATTGGACCCGTAGAGATCCGCGCCCCGAATGTCGGACGCCCGGTCTGCAAATTCGGTATCGCGTAGCCGCTTCAACATAAGCCCTCCGCTCAGCCGCAAACTTTCCAGATGTGCTTTTGCTATACGAATCGGCCATGCGGGGCTGGGTTGCAAGCCTCCAAGACCGTGTGAGTAAACGCAATTGAATCAACGCCCAGCTGAGCACATGTGTTGGTCTCATTTGGTGGCATCACGGTGCATCGCCATCGCATCGGACTTGCGCGTCGGCAATCCAAAAGTCCAGTTGAGCTTTCGCGCAAGCAGTACCGCTGCGCAGAAGGAAGGCACTATGGCAAATCGTTTTTCAAGATACGGCCGCGAAGATGAACCGCAAGGGCAGCGCGGACGGCAAGATCGCGAGATCCGGGACGATCGTCCGGACTTCAGTCGCGGCGAGACAGAGTGGAATCGCAATCAGGGCGTCCAAGGTCGTTGGAGGCAGGACCAGCGGTTTGAGACGCATGCGTATCGGCCTGAACGGGACGACGATCGAGACATGCAGAACCGCAACTACACTCGGGACAACGAGACAACTGGATACCGCGACAACCCTCGAGAGTGGGGTGGCGAACGTGATCGCGGCGACTGGCGTGACCAGGGCAGTTGGCGTGAACGCGCACAACAGGAATGGCAGGAGTTCCGGCATGGCCGCGAGCACGATCGTGGTCCGGAGAGATGGGTCGCTCGAACGACGGACGAGCGGGATCGGGATCGTGAATCCTGGAACCAACCCAGAGCCGACTGGCAAAACCGCGACTGGAACCGCGAGTCTCAGAATCGCGATTGGAACCGCGGACAGAATCGCGACTGGGACCGTGAGCGCAACGTCGGACGCGAGCAGGAAGGCTACTCGTTGCGAGACTATTTCGACACTCGTCGCGGTGAAAAGAATCGGGGAGGCGCGCAGCGTGAAGAAACGCTGACGGAGCGCGTGGGGCGCTTCTTTGGAGTGGGGCCGAAAGGCTATCGGAGATCGGACGAGCGCATCCGAGAAGACGTTTCCGAGAGCCTCGAAGACCATCCGGAAATTGACGCGTCAGAACTCGAGGTCACGGTAAAAGATGGCGACGTCACCCTCACCGGCACTGTCGACAACCGATTGGCGAAGCGTCTTGCCGAGGATGTCGCCGCAAACTGCCGTGGCGTGAAAGACGTCAATAATCAAATTCGCGTCGCCGAACGAGACATCAGCCAGAAAGAGACCAGCAGACGCAATCGGGCCGCGTGACATTGAGGGGCGCTCCGGCGCCCCCAATTTCTGATCCTTAAGCGGCTCGGGACTCGCCCTGGAAAGCCGGAACGAAAACCTCTTCCACGAACTGCTCAAAAGAGGTGGGGGTGGTGTTCGCTGCGGACCGCGTATCCAGTGCGCGCATGTGGCCGGAGTTAAGGGCGGACGACATCTCAATCAAAAGGTCTGAAAGTTCTGCGGAAAGGCCCATCTGAATGAGCGCTGCACGAATCTGTTCGGCGGGCAACTGCGCGTATGCCAGATCGGGTTTGCCGACGGCCTTCCCTATGATTCTTGCTGCCTCCATCATCGTCACGTCTCGTTGTCCGTGCAGTTCGCGTATCTGCTTGCCACTGAAATCCAGCTTCAGCAGGTGCTCCGAAGCGATTGAGCCGATGTCGCGGGTGGCGATCATCGGCAGCCCCAGATCAGGCCGCAGCGAATCCCCTACGATCCCGAACTGACGAATGACCGGCACCTGCTCAAGAAAGTTCTCCATGAAATATCCGGGGCGGAGGTGCAGCGCATGTGTGCCCGGAATACGATTGATGCGCTCCTCAAGGTGGTGCAGCCCGACCACAGGTCCGGTTCCGGACTCCTTATCGGCGCCCATGCTGCTGAGCGCAACCACATACGGCACACCAGCTTCCTCAAGAGCCGTGCCGATTGCCTCAACAACACGCTGTACGTAGGCAGCGTAACTGGGCACGGTCGCGTTGGGCGGAATCATCACGTAAGCGCCGCGCACCCCGGTAAAGGCGCGGGCTAGTGCGGCGCCGTCCGTCGCATCGGCCACGAATGGTTCGGCGCCGCGCTGGACGAGTGGCTGCAGGCGCTCTTCGTTCCGGCCGATCACGCGTACTTCTTCGTTTTGTGCGAGCAGCGCAGAGACGATCACACGTCCGGTGTTCCCGGTCGCTCCAATGATTGCGTACATTGGGTCCTCCATTCGCATCCAGATGCGATCAGGATCATGGATGAACGACGAAAAACGAGAGCTGCTCGGCTCGACGGGCAGAACTCGCACCTGTGCGGAATCAGCTCCGGAAAAGTGCTAACTTGTCCGTCATGCGTAGGGTAGTATCTGCGGTACTCCTCACAACGGTGTTGTTCGTCATCACCGCTGCCCAGGCGCAGATGCGCGGTGGTCTCTCAGGCAGCGCGGGAGGAATGCGCGGTTTCTCCGGTTCAGGACCTGTCGGCGGGTTCGGTGGCGGTTTCGTCGGCCCACGCGGCACGCCGGGTGTGGCATTTCACGGCGGTTTTCGCGGCCCGCTCCGTTCCCAAGGCGGATTCGTGCGCAACCGCGGCGCGATCGGTTTTCACAAATCCGACAGGTTCGGTTTCGGCAAGTCTGGCTTCGGCCGATTCGACAGATTCGGTTCTAGCTTCAACAAATTCGGAAAAGGATTCAGCAGGTTCGGTCGTGGGCCATTCACGTTGTGCGACGCCTTCGGCCGTTGTTTCGCACAACCCTCCTTTAAGGGATTCCGGCATCGCCGCCCGGGGTTCTTCTTCGGCTTCGGCGGCTTTCCATTTGTCGACACGTGGTCTTCCTGGCCTTACTACGGCTACGGCACTTCTTTCTACTATGGTGCCGGGGGCCTGCCGATCTACTACGGTGCATACGCCAGTGATGCAACCGCAACCGACAGCTATTTAGCCGAACGCGAAAGGCTGTTGTCCGACATCGAAACCGAGCGCCGCCGAGCGGAGCAACTGCAGGACGAGATTGCGGAACTCCGGAGCGGCCCGCCAGCAGCGCCCAGCGCACCGCCATCTGCTACTCAGGAGCAACGTAAGGACTCACTCCCCGCGCCAACTCGACCGTCTTCGCCCACGGCTGAACCGCCCTCGCCTCCGACGACGTTGGTGCTGCGCGATAGTCGCCGTGTCGAGGTGAAGAACTACGCAATCATGGGGGACACCCTCTACGAGTTGGGTCAGGACGGGACGCGCAAGATCGCAATTTCCGACCTCGACGTCCCCGCCACCATCAACGCGAACGAAGAGCGCGGAGTTACATTCAGGCTGCCGGGTCAAGCCACGAAAAGTCGATAGCGCGCGAAAAGTCGATAGCGCGCAGCACTCCTAACTCCGCAGTCGGGCCTCGACGACATGGTTCGCGCGGTTCAGCCAGAAGTATCGAATTGGAAAGTGTCGAAACTCGACCTCCTCGAAGCCCGCTCTCTTGAATGCACGCTGCAGTTCATCTCTCGCGTAACTTGTCGCACCCCACCACCATTCGATCAGAACTTTCGTCTCAAGGCTCTTTCGCGTAATCATCACGAACATGCAGCCGTTTTCGGCCAACCGGCGGCGTAAGACCTCAAGTGCGCGCGCAAAGTCCTTCTTTGGGAGGTACTCAAGCATCGACGTCGACACGATCAGGTCGTAATTCGTCCACGACGGAGGCAGCGACTCGAGTGCCAGCACGTCTGCCTGTCGAAGGCTTACGCGAGCCACGCCGCTGGCGCGCAGTGCTCTTTCAAAGCGGCTCAGCATGGCAGGGGTAAGATCAAAAGCATCGATGCGGGCGTAGTCAAAGTGGAGCTGCTGCAGGGTGTTCACTAACGCAAACGTTGCCACACCAAATCCGCAACCGGCGTCAAGAACCCGCATTCCCGGACGTAACAGCGTTGACCGCTTCAGCAAAGATTCTATCGCTTGTGGAGACTGGAAGAGCGAAATGAAGCGCTTATAGTGGTTAATTCCCGTTGTGTAAAGGTTCTGAACGTCCGAACGACTGAGCGCCATCGCTTTTTGCCTCGTGTATCCTTTCATTTTCCGACGAACGAGTATCCAAATTCCGTCAGTGAGGGTCTTAGTGATGGCGCTGGTGTGGCTGGTCGAATGCAAAACCTGCATGCAACGGTTCTCTGTACGAGTGCGCGAGAACGTGCCCGGTAAAAGCACCGCCGCGCTCGTCCCGGGCACTGACGTCGGTTCATTCGAGTGTCCGCACTGCCACGACTTTCACGACTACAGCACAGATGACTTCATTCCAGGCGAGGGACGCCTGAGGTAATTACAGCCTCTGTTCATGCGCTCCGAGCCAGTTCAGCACCTCGTGGCACGATGTTCGCATTGTGATGGAAGAAGTTCGTAGGATCGTACCTGGTCTTGATCTCGACGAGGCGATCGTAGTTCGCGCCGTAAGCAGCCCTCGCACCTTGAGTTCCCTCAACCTCCAGCGAGTTCACGTACACTGAGTCGTCCACATGTGAACGCAGAGCTGCATCAAGTTCTCTCGTCCACGCTACATTCGCTTCTGTTTCGCCCGGGTTCGTCCATTGCGCAAGGACGTTGACATCGAAGCGATCACCGCGATGGGGAAACGCCGTATCGGCCACCGGCACCCTGGCGGCTGCCCCATGTATGTGCTGAATGAAGACGAGCGTGTGCGGAGAGAGCTTGCGAGCTGCCGCCTCCACGATGAGACCCAATCCCTCCCCCGTTACGGTCCGGGTCATGTGCGTCTTCCAGTAGTGGTAATTTCCCTCCGGAAACATCGGGTCGAACATCGCCTGCACCTCGACGTACGGTCTCCACTGAAACGTATCTTCCATCGGCGTTCCGAAATTGCGCAGAGGCTGCAGGACGCGCTCTGCATCAGCCCGATCGCCGCAATAACAGCCGATCATGCCAACGGCGGGAGTGCCATCAGGAAGCGTCAGCAGACCGACAGCGGTTGTGAGTTCATCAGTGGTTGTCGGCGCATAATCGAAGAAGAAGGTCAGCACGTCCAGGGCGGCTGAAAACGGGTACACCACGAGGCCCGCAAACACGTTCTTCACTGGATGGAGCTGATATTCGAACGACGTCACCACGCCAAAGTTTCCGCTGCCGCCGCGAAGCGCCCAATGGAGATCAGGATGCTGTTGTGCGCTTGCCGCCAGTCGCTGCGCGTGCGCAGTCACAACGTCGAACGATGTGACATTGTCGCAAGCGAGACCGTAGCGTCCATTGAGCCACCCGAGTCCGCCGCCCAGTGTCAGCCCTGCGATTCCGGTCCTTGTGACGGTGCCCAACGGCGTGGCAAGCCCCAACTCGTGCGTTGCGCGGTCGACCTCGCCCAACCGCAATCCGGCCTGCGCGCGAAGCCTCTTGCGAACTGGATCGATTTTGATGGCCTTCATGGCCGAAAGGTCGATCATGAGACTTCCGTCGGCGACCGAGTTCCCCGCCGCGCTGTGTCCGCCTCCGCGAACGGTCACGTCTAAACCTGCGTCTCTCGCGACCTGAATACAGGTCACAACGTCGTCGGCGGACGAACAGCGCGCAATCAACGCCGGCCGCCGATCAAACATGACGTTGAAGATCTTGCGCTGAGAGTCATAGTCCGTATCAGCCGGCGTCAATAGCTCGCCCCGAAAATGGCGCTTCAACGTTTCCAGAATTGCGGAAGTAAGCATTGGCGGAAACTCCTCGGTAGGATCCAGGGCGTCGCCCTGATCGCGTCACCAGCAGCGGTCAGCGTGCCGGGACATGGGTGGGGAGTATAGCGCCTTTGAGAGTGGCTGGTGGGCACGAACGCGTTGCACGTGCCGCCCGGATCGGTTATCGCGTGGTCGGTGATCGGGTTTTTTATGGACGCTCGCCGGCTGCAACATTCCTCAAGCGCCGTAGGCGGGCAGCTCAGGACTGGCACGGCATTTGCTCAAAGCATAACCGTAACGGTCGCAGTCAAGGAGACCAACGGTGAAATGCCGTAAAAATTACATCCTGGCAATGGCAGTTGCTGCACGCTGGCTGTCAACGGTCGCTATTCCCGCCAGGGCGTTTCAATACGGCTGCGCCGCCGAGCGCGACGAACGCAATGGCCTCCCATACACGGCAGCGATGCAGTGGCGCAAAGCGGCCGAGCTGTTCCCTCCCGATACGCTAGCTGCCGAGTATTTCTGGAGCCAGTGGGAACGGGTCATGCAGTTGCCCCGACGACTATCCGGTCCCATTGAGGACTGTCCGAGCCCCGCCCGATTGGAGTTGGTGACTTCAGCGCCGCCAACTGCGAAACCGACTGACGAGCTTTCGTTGTCGACTGCGGCGTGACCTGAGCGCGGGCGCGATCTATCCTCGTTATCAACTCGACATTGCCGACCGCCACCCCCCGCTAAATCAGCCAAATCTTAGGTTTCACAGGACTTAGATCTGAAGATCTATCTGGCCGAAATCTGGTTGAAATCCAGTCCACAAGGAGCGGCGGCATCTCGTCAACTTTACCCATGAGACAACAGCCGCGGCTGCGATTGTAAAAGAACGCGGGCGTGCGAACAGACGTCGGTCGCCCTCGATGGAGTGACTGTAGCAGGCATTAGCTCAAAGCCAACAAGAGGCCTAGGAAATTTACGAAATCGGAACAAGTGAATCGCGACAAAGAGATTCGGTACAGGTGGCGTGAACACACCCACATCTGCCGAAACCGGGCAGATATGGGCACCCGGCTAGTCAACTCATTCTCGCAGCTCCGTCATCCCGACCGGAGCCACGCTTCGCAGCGCGGCTAAGTGGAGGGACCTGCATTTCTGCTCAAATCGGCATGGGTGGTGGCGCATACGAAGTCAAATGCAGGTCCCTCCACTCCGTCCTGCCGAAACCCGCGGCACGACTCCGGTCGGGATGACGACATTTTGCAGGTGGATGGTGTTGCAGTTGCGCAGCGTATTTGTTCTGGTTTTGGGAATTTCGTGCGAGCTAGGAGAGATGGGCTTTCTGGCGCCCTTACACTGCATTAAATGAACGCCATCTACATCGTCGCAAGCCGGACACGAAGGCTGTACATTGGCGTGACCAGCAATCTGAACAGGCGCGTTTGGCAGCACAAGACGAAAGCGTTCGACGGGTTCACGTCGCAGTACAACATCGATCGGCTCGTCTACTTCGAGAACTACGACGACATGCGCGTGGCAATCAACCGGGAGAAGCAGTTGAAGCGTTGGCGGCGCGACAAGAAACTCGCACTGATCGAACGCCTGAACCCGTGCTGGATTGACTTGGCTGAAGATTGGTACCAGTGAGCGTGTCTCAATCCCACCGCTCACGTCCTCTCGCTCTCACCCCAGCAACTCGCTCTCATGAGCTTCGTCATCCCGACCGGAGCCGCGCTTCGCGGCGAAGTGGAGGGACCTGCATTTCTGCGCGCATCGGCACGCTCGTGGCGCAGGCAAAAGTCAAATGCAGGTCCCTCCACTACGTCATGCCGAACACCGCGGCATGACTCCGGTCGGAATGACGGAATTTGTGGTGAATGGAAATCTCAATCTTGAGCCTTGCCGAGATCATGTTGACCAGCAATCCCGTCCGCCAGGACCTGAACCCGGAGACGAAGGAGATTCGGTACAGGGTGGCGTGAGGTTTTACGAATTATCGTGGATCGCTGTTCGAAGTTGCACGTTCAGCTTTCGACAAAAACTTGTATCGGTAATGTGAATACGTAATCGAGTTCAACGTCGAGGATAGGGACGCAAGCAGTGCCCAAGAGCTCAAAAACCCAAAGCTAATCAAAAGCCAGCGGCTCTGGGCGGCAGCAGAATCGACCGCCATTGCAGAACTGTAGCTGTAGAGGACGATGGAGAGGACCAATCCGGCAAAGAGAAGCAGAAGAGTAAACCTGAAAGTCTGAATTATGACGCCATAGTGTCCTTCCTCATGTAAGTACTTTACGAACACATCATCCCCGGAAGACATGATGATCGCTAGTGAGGCGAAGAACACGGCAAAGACGATCGAAAGCACTGATATTCCGGCTGAATAGATATCCTTTGCGACCACAGCCAAAACAGTCGGATGGAGCATGAACCGTAAAGCCACACCGGTAATGACCGCACCGCAGAAATCCCACGAATAGAAGATCGCGTATAGCGCTTTTCGGTTCATTGTAAGAAACGCGACGTGATTCGTCGTATAGCCGCCGCAAGTTGCTCAAGGACTTGTTCGGGCGGTGTGTCGTCATCGAGACCAAATGCCGTTTCCGGTCGGTCTTTAGTGCTGATGGTTACCGTATCCCCATCTTTTTCGGCCGTTACGTCAGCTTTACCGTAACCATCTTCGGCCATCGTTATACGGCTTGCAATCGGTGATTTCTCGGTAACGTTAAGACCTCCCCTTTCCGCCTTTGCAAAGTGGTGCTCTTGATAGGTCGCCGAATTAGTCTCTTTCATGTACTCATCGATAGGCTGCCAGACAGGATTCAAGTTCGGATTAGAAGGATGGAGGTATACAGATACCCTTGTTATTCGGCCTAGTTTCTTTATCTCGTCAAGGATGCGGTAGCGAGAATTGATAGATTCGATTTCCGCGTCTATGAAGAAGTTGCCGTGGGCGCGCTGGAACAATTGCACAAAAGTAGCGGTGAATACTTCGCGATCGATTTCACCCGCGACAGGATGGTATGCCAGCAATCCAGACTTGACGTTCAGAAAGAATCGCGCCTTCGCCGAAACAAGATCTCGAATCGTTTGTTTGTCCAGGGTATGGGTCGCCCTATTCGCGATTTCTTCTTCACTTTGTGGTTTGAACTTGACGAGGTATCCATGCATGTATACATCGGAGCCCACCATGAGTTCGTTCACTTCAAAGAATTCCCACACGACTCCATATCTCTGAATAAAAACACCCGGTCTCAACCCTTCCGTCAAAAGAACACGCTTTTCGGGGTACTCCCTAACAGGGATGATGTTGAGCCGCCCGAAGTAGTAACGGACTCTCCTTGGCATTGATCTCCTCGGATTAGAAACGGCGAAAGCATAACAAGTGAGTAGCTCATTGTGAACAGAAAAGCAAAGCCCTGCGTTTCCGCAGGGCTCACTTTCACTCGTGAGGCGACCTTCGCGGCACGGCTGAGCCGCGCCGTTCCCAAGATCGCTCTACTGAATCAGACTCCCGTTGTCCTCTTCCTTCTCCTCCTCTGGTATCACCACGGCGGCGGCTACCTTGTCGCCGGGTTCGAGTTGGAGCAGGCGGACACCTTGGGTTGAGCGGCCGCACTGGCGGATCTGGTCTGTGCCGGTGCGGATGATCTTGCCGTAGTGGCTGATCAGCATGGCTTCACTGGCGTCGGTGACGAGCATGATCGATACGACTTTGCCGTTGCGCTCGGTGGTCTTGATGTTGATGACGCCCTTGCCGCCGCGCGATTGCAGACGGTATTCGTCAACCGGAGTGCGCTTGCCGTAGCCGTTCTCGGTGACGCTGAGGATCTTGTCGGCGATTGGCTTTTCGCCTTCGCCGTTCTCACCGTTCTTGCCATTCTTGCGAGAGTTGGCCTTGGCTTCGGCGACTGAAGGCGGCTTTTCAGCGCGTTTGGGTGTGACGGCCATGCCAACGATGTAGTCGCCCTTATCGAGTTGCATGCCGCGGACGCCTCCGGCGTTGCGTCCCATCGGGCGTACGCCACCGCCTCCCTCTTCGTATTTCTCTTCGAAGCGAATGGACATGCCATCGTGCGAGGCCAGGAAGATGATGTCGTCGCCGGTGGTGATGGCAGCCGAGACCAGTTCGTCGCCTTTGTCGAGATTGATGGCGATGATGCCGCGCGACATCACGTTGGAGAAGTCGGTGAGCGGCGTCTTCTTGACCGTGCCGTTGCGGGTGGCGAAGAAGATGTAGCGGTTCTCTTCGTTGAGGTCGCGGACGGCAAGCATGGCGCGTGCGGTTTCGCCTGGTTGCAGGGCGACCAGGTTGCCGATGTGCTTGCCCTTGCCGGCGGCGGCGATGTCCGGGATCTCGTATACCTTGAGCCAGTAGACGCGGCCGGTGTTGGTGAAGATGAGGATGTAGTCGTGCGTCGAGGCCATGTAGAGGTGCTCGACGAAATCCTCGTCGCGCGTGCTCATGCCCTTGCGTCCGGTGCCGCCACGACGCTGCGAGCGGTAGGTGCTGATCGGCGTGCGCTTCAGGTAGCCGCTGTGGCTGACCGTGACTGCCACCTGCTCGTCGGCAATGAGGTCTTCGAGCGAAAGCTCGGCGCCTTCATCAACGATCTGCGTGCGGCGGGCATCGCCGTACTGCTTCCTGATCTCTTCCAGTTCGCTGACGATGACGCGACGCAGTTTCTTGTCCGAGTTAAGAATTGACTCGTACTCGGCGATGCGGTCGCGAATGTCCTTCAACTCGTTGACAATTTCGTCAATCGACAACCGCGTCAGCCGATGCAACTGCAACTCGAGGATCGCGTCTGCCTGCTTGGTCGTGAACGGCTTTTCCGGATTGACGGCCGGGCGGTTGCCAGTGACGTTGATGTCGATCTTGCGGCCCGCGAAGTAAGCGACCAGGTTCTCGCGAGCGTCGCTGCGATTGGCGCTGGCACGGATGATCTTGATTACGTTGTCGAGATGGTCGAGCGCGAGCTGATAGCCTTCGAGGATGTGCTCGCGGTCACGCGCCTTCTGCAACAGGTAGGCGGTGCGCCTGCGAACGACGTCCATGCGATGGTCGACGAAGCGCGTGATGGCTTCAACCAGGCCCATCTCGCGCGGCTGGCCGTTGGCGACGGCCAGGAAGATCATGCTGAACGACTCTTGCATCTGCGTGTGCTTGTAGAGCTGGTTCAGGACGATCTCGGGCTGCGCGCCGCGCTTGAGTTCGATCATGATGCGCATGCCGTCTCGGTCGGATTCGTCGCGCAGGTCGGAGATGTCGTCAATGACCTTGTCGTTGACCAGTTCGGCCATGCGCTTGATGAGCGTAGCCTTGTTGACCTGGTACGGGATCTCAGTCACGACCAGAGCCTGGCGACCGCCGTTGATGTTCTCGGTGGCGACGCGTGCTCGCATGATGAAGCGCCCGCGACCGGTGCGATAGGCTTCGCGAATTCCCTTCTTGCCGTAAATGAACCCGGCTGTCGGGAAGTCGGGACCCTGGACGTCTTTGAGCAGGTCGTCGAGCGTGGCCTGCGGATTGTTCACGATAGTGATGCAGGCGTTAACGATCTCCGTAAGGTTGTGCGGCGGAATGTTTGTCGCCATGCCGACGGCGATGCCGTTCGCACCGTTGACAATGAGGTTCGGGATCTTGGTCGGAAGCACGAGCGGCTCGACCGTGGTGTCGTCGAAGTTGGCGGCGAAATCGACCGTGTCCTTGTCGATGTCGGCCAGCAATTCTTCGGCAATCGCGGTCATGCGCGCTTCGGTGTAACGATAGGCCGCCGGCGGGTCGCCATCGACCGAGCCGAAGTTACCCTGGCCATCAACCAGCGGATAGCGCAGCGAGAACGGCTGGGCCATGCGAACGAGCGCGTCGTAAACGGAGCTGTCGCCATGCGGGTGATACTTGCCGAGACATTCGCCGACGACCTTGGCGCACTTCACATGCTTCTTGTTGTGCAGCAGTCCCATGTCGTGCATGGCGTAGAGAATGCGCCGGTGCACGGGCTTGAGGCCGTCACGGATGTCGGGGAGAGCGCGGCCGATGATGACCGACATGGCGTAGTCCAAGTAGGACCGCCGCATCTCCTCTTCAATATTGATGGGCTGCAAGTTTCCGCCCTGGCCGTCACCGCCGGGCGGAGGATTCAACGGAAGCTGGTTGTTGTCGTCAGGCATAAAGAAATTCGTCGGTCGTCAAATCGTTGGTTGAAAACAACCGTCAGCCATCAGCTTTCAGCCATCAGTTGTTCCCAAGTTCTACTGCGCAAGTTGCCGTTGCACCGCACGCAAGTCGTGCGTACGAAGGGCCGTTCTGGAGCCGCTCTGAATCCGCTATAACTCACTGCATTTACAGGAATTTAGGAACAGGAAGAGCACTCGACATTATAGCACGCGAGAGGTTCGAGGCGGAGCCTTGCGTAGGGTCGCAAACGTAACAATCTAGGCATGTTACCAAAGGACTAAGGTGAAGCAGGCGGGCAGCCTTGGCCTGCATACGTGCGTCTGACAGTGTTGTTCTTGCGCCGGAGGTGATTGGCGTTGAGACCTGAGGTTCGGCGGCGGAAGTAACAGGCTGCAAAACAGGAACTCTGGTGTACAATCCGCGAAATAGTTTGATGTTTTCAGAGGGCTCCGTAGTGATCAGGCGTGTTCACATAGTCGTCGCACTCCTCGTTTTTTCTCTTGCAGCCAGCATCAATGCGATGGCGGCGACGAAGCGCGTTTCCACAAAGAAACCGGCGAAGTCGGCAAAATCCAGTAAGACAGTCCGCGTAACCAAGACGTCCAAGACTTCGAAGAAGAAGGCGTCGAAGACAGTTCGCGCGAAGCGGGTGGTTCGGGCCAAGCGTTCCGCCAAGGTGGTGCGCACGCGGCGCAGTCGCCGTGCAAGACGGGCCCGCATTCGCCGGCTGGTGTGGAATCCGCTGTTCCGCGGATCGCGCGAGATGCTGGTCCGCCAGAACCTCCAGATCGATGAATTGGCCCTGCCGCGCATAGCCGACGACGAGGAACTCGAAATGCGAATTGCTGCCGGCGAGTTGGTGCCGCTCGAGGATTCGCAGTTCCTGACCGTCGCGTCAAATCTCAAGGAGAACCGCCGGTACTGCAGGCCGTGGACGCGGGATTTTCTGGAAGACCTGAGCGAGGATTTCTACGCGGAGTTTCACAAACCGCTGGTGATTACCTCTCTGGTACGGACTGCGGAACAGCAGCGCAAGCTGAGAAGAACTAACCGAAACGCCGCGCCCGAGGATGGCGAGACGGTTTCCACGCACCTCACCGGCATGACGTTCGACCTGCTCAAGCGCGGCCTGACGCGTAAACAACACAAGTGGATCGAGCAGTACTTCATGCCGCTCAAAGAACTCGGACTGGTGGAACCGATCGAGGAGAGAAGGCAGCCGGTATTTCACGTTACCGTATTCAACGGGTACACGGAGTGGGCAGATCAGCAGGACGCCGAAGACGAAACGATCGAGACACCCACCACTCTTACCGGAGCGCAATCGATCAGCGGAATGCGGAACACGATGGAGCCAGCTAAGCCCCTCGTCATACCTAGCCTAAGTACCGTCAGCGAAGGATCGGAAGTCGCAGCCAACTGACAGCTTCAGAGTTTTTGACCCCTCGTCTTTCCGGCGAGGGGTTTTCGTTTTTTCCTTCAACTTGATTTCGCAACGTCCGCCGCTTCGCGCGCCCAAAGGATGAAATCTGTCGAGGCTGGCTGTGAGTCGATTGACCGAAGCAGGACCGCGATCTGCCCGCGGTGATACCAGCCATGGCCAAATAGCTGAGTAAGCACATCTTCAACTGTGTTGCTGTACGCTCTGCCCTCGAGGGCGCGGTATTCGAACCGGCGAGACAGTTCGGCGTCGGTGAGCGTTTCGAGATACCTGGACCAGACTTCTTCGACTTGCCGAAGCGCTTCCGGAAGCAAGGCTGGATCGCAGCCGTGCGGTTCGAGTTCGTCCACAGTTGTGGGTCCGGCTGGAATTACCCCGAAGCGGTACAGCCACATGCGGCGAGCGGCCGTCATATGCATCATCAGATCGACAGCCCTCTGGAATTCAGGTCGGTCGCGAACTGACGGCGGCACTGCCTGGATCGACCAAAGCACTTTCGCGTTTACGTCTTTCTCGTATTCGAACCAACGACGATAGCGGTCTGCTGACATTAGATTTCTCCCCCTTGCGAAGCGTTCAGGAACTGCAGGTTTCCGGGAAGATGACAGTTGGCGAGTCATGGCTGCTAAGGTCTCGTGACGACTTCGTTCGGCGAGTTGGGCAGGCGGAAAGCGATACCGACTTCGCGGTTGGCGCTAACCGTAGCAGGCAAATCAAGAGCTGACAAAAGCACTCGCTGCTGCGGTGCCCAAGCCGGCATGGAGTAGTAAATCGCCCCGCTGTAGATGGCGTAAGACGCAACAGGCTGTCGGCGACCATCGCGGAATACTAAGGTGGCTTCGCGCAACGGCTGGACGGGGCCCTGCGGCGAAATTTGCGGTTCGGCGGCAGTCGTCTGGGGTGCACGTTGCCCCGGTGCAGTAGTCGTCCCGCGGCGGCGAACCCATGTGTCTCCTTCTCTCTCGATGATCAGCGCGGTCGGCGGGGGATCTTCAACGGTGCGCTCGGGCTTCTTTTGCGGGCTCGGTGCCGGAACAATGTTGTTGATGGTAATGCTCGCAGGCTGGTCGGTACCGAAGAAAACTGGAACAGCCCCCGGAAAAACAGGCGGCGCGACCGGTGGCGGCGCGAGCGAAACACCGACAGTCGGCGTGCCGGACCACGAGATGCCGGGAGGATTGCCCAATCCGCCGGTTGGAACGCCAGAGAACGGAAGGCCCGATTGAGCCGCAAGCGGCAGCGCGATCAGCAAGAGAAAGCAGACAAACAGAACGTACGTGCGGCATTGCCGATGTGACTGTCTCGTTCCGCGTTCCGATCTGCGAACTTTCATGGCAGACGAAATACTACGCCGCGCTCATCATTTTCTTTCGTGGTGGCCGGAACGTCGAGTTCGGCGATATTGATTCTTCGTGGCCCCTGGCCGGAGAGGTTGAACAGAGTCGCACCATGAATCGCGTAGTTCGTGATCTCAAGGCGATGGCCATCTTTGAAAACCAGCACCGTCTCGGGTTGCGATTCGAAGCTGCTGCTGGGCTTCTCCTGCTCGGGCGCGAGAGGTTCCTTTACGGCGGCAGTCTGCGAAGGCGGCGCTGCCTCGGTTGCGGGCGGCTTGCTCGCCGCCGCTGGGTCACTCCGGTCTGGATAAGACTGTTCGTAACGTGGATCCTGATAGGTGGTCGGTTCAGCCGGATAAGAACCCACGGCCCGGCGCTCGGCTGCAGTCGGATCGAATTCCATCTGTTCCGGAAGAGCGTAAACCGGTGCTACCGGAACGTAGTACGGAACATAGATGGGGAAGACGGTACCGAAGCCGCCGCCCGGGTGACGGCGTTTGCCGCCCAGATGGAATCCTTTCGGGAAAGGATCTCCAAGCAGGACGGGAAGCTTGTTGAAACCGGTGGGACCGAGTGAGGTCACGCTGGCCGGCGGCGCAAAACCTCGTCCCGGGGCGAGCGAATTAACCGATGCAGGCGGACCCTGAGCCGCAGCCGCGCCCACGATGATGATGATGATCGCCGCAAGTATCAGTGTGCGCCGCATAGATCCATCTTACCGCCACTCAAGCGGCAAGACCTCCTACCTACTTGGAACACCCAATGCAGGCGTTGGTTGCGAAATTTGTCGAGTGGCCATCGAGTCGGCTGCTAATTGCTGTCCATTACTGATGCGTGTAGTGCCACAGGCCCATCAGGCTGAACAGGGCGTGCGAGCAGAGGGTTGCGAGCAACAGGCCGGAAATCAGTCCCGACCAGCGGGACCGACCCTCCAGCAAATCTGCACAGACCCCGGCCATAAACACCATGAGGAACGGCAGCGCGATCCAGAGAAAGGTCAGCACGTGTTGGTGCACCAGCGTCAGCGCCAGGACGGTGAATGCTACGAATACAAGCAGTGGAGCCGTAGTACCGAAAAATCTGGTCCTGCGCCAACCCAAGAACAGGCCAATGCAAACGGCAGCCAAGGTCAAGAACGACGGACCGTTGCGCATCAGAAAACCGTCGACCAACGCGCTGGCTACGGCCTGACCGGCGAACGCTCCGGTAGGTTGAAGCTGACTGCTGGTGTTCAGCATGGCCGAGAGGCTGGAAAGATTGAAGCCAAACGCCACTAGGACCACGAAGGCGGCCACAGCGCACGCGGCTGCCAGGATGGCGACTGCTGCACCGCGACGATGAGGAACCAGGTAGAACATGAAGGCCAGTGCAACGGGCACGGCCAGCACAGTGGCGAACACTGCGGCTGCGGCGAGTCCGATCGAGACTCCCAGCAGCAGAATGCGCCGCCAGTTCCAAAGCACGACCTCGCGCGGCGCGTAGAGCGTATGCGCAACGGCTATACCGGTGAAAATGCAGCCAAAGGTGCCCCAGGCAGCCACGGGATCGGCGGAAATGGCTGACCAGCGCAGGATCAGCGGCGCTGAGAACGAATAGAGCGTCAGGGCAACATAGCCGCCCGCATTACCGTAGAGGCGTCGCGAGACGTACCACAGCGATGCCCCCAGCAGCGCGCCGGCAAATATAAACGGCAGGCGCAGAACAACTCGCCATGCGGCTGAGTCGAGATCTCGCTGGAGCGGAAGCTGAGTGGGCAAAGTAGCCAGCCAGGAAATAAGGGGTGAGCGAAACTCGCGCGACTCGCCCTCAAGATGGCCTTGCATGGCCTGTCCAGAGCTTATGAACCCCAGCTCCAGCACGTTCACCGGAGTGCGTGAAGCCAGCCAGACGCACTGGCCCATGAGCGCCAGCAACAGCAGAACGGCGTAAAACTGCGGCTTGCCAAAACGGCGATGAAGTTCCAGCAAGCGTTCACTGTGTGTGCTTTGCATCCGGGCGGTTGCGGCAGACGATTCGCTCATGATCACGGGAAGTTGTAACACGGGACCAACAGCGGGGGGAAGCGGAGCAACAGCGAGGGGCGCGGCCACGTCAAACCGACATCACCCGCACATCAACCTTGCTCTCCGCACGCTTGATCAGGCAATTGTGCGCAGGAACTCACCACATGAAACGAATCTTCGCGATCTCCAGCTTCGTGCTTCTTGTTCTAATGTTCGGCTCAGCACAACAGGTCGGAGACGAGAACCGCGATCCAAACGAGCAGATGCAGGGCGGCCCAAAGCACAGCGAGCCGTCCAAAAGGCCAGACAAAGGCCACAACAAAGAAGATAGAGAGAACAAGCAATCCGGTGCCAAGGCCGACATTGACAAGAATTTTCTCCGTGAGGCCGCCGAGGGAGGTGTGGCCGAAGTTCAGTTAGGCCAACTTGCCGTCGAGAAAGCGTCCGACCCGCAGGTGAAACAGTTCGGCCAGCGCATGCAGGACGACCATGGCAGAGCGAATGAGGAGCTCAAATCGCTCGCAGGCCCGAAAGGCGTTCAGATGCCCACCTCGCTAAGCAGCAAGCATCAGGCGCTGAAGGACAAGCTGTCTGGCCTCTCTGGCCGGCAATTTGATCAGCAATACATGCAAGCCATGGTTGCCGATCACCAGCACGATGTCTCCGAGTTCCAGAAGGCAGCGGACGGAGCTCAAGATGAGGAGGTGAAAAAGTTCGCCGCTAAGACAATGGCCGTCCTGCAGGAGCATTTGAAGCAGTCTCAGCAGATACTCGGAAAGCTCAGGTCCACATCAAAGCAGAGGGGAGCAACGAGCCGATAACATACATTCCTGTTCAGGCGCATTCTGGCGTATTCAGCCCTGCAGTTCGGGGCTGTCTGCATGCAACACGCGCTTCCGCCACATCGTCCAACTCGCCATCTGGCCAATAAAACGAAATAGAACTGCGCACTCGTGCGCAGTGAGGAGGGCAAGTTGAAGTTAGTCAATCGATTTGCGTTGAGCTTGATCCTGAGTGGGCTGCTCACCGTGCCAGCTTGGGCGCAGGACACCGGTTCCAGTTCGGGTAGTGCGGGTCAGGCTTCTGGAGCAGGGGCCGGGCAAAGTTCTGAGCAGGGCGCAGGACAGAGTTCAGGACAGGATCAGGCTGCAGGCAGCGCCCAGGGAAAGGCCGGTGCACGCACCGATCGCATGTTTGTTCAGAAGGCGGCTGCGGGAGGCATGCTGGAAGTCCAGCTAGGAAAGTTGGCTCAGGAGAAGGCCGCTGACCAGCAAGTGAAGGACTTTGGGAAGCGCATGGAAGACGAGCATTCCAAGGCGAATGAGCAGCTAATGGGTATCGCGAACACTATGGGCGTGACCCCGCCGTCCTCGCTTCCCGCCAAGGAGCAAGCTAAGGTCGACAAGCTTTCGAAACTTTCGGGAGCCGATTTCGACAGGCAGTACATGACGATGATGGTTTCCGAGCACAGGAAGGACGTCCGTGATTTCCAGCGCGCCTCGAAGACCGCCAAGGACGAAAGCCTGAAGAACTTCGCAACCAGCACGCTTCCTACCCTGCAGGAACATCTGAAGCAGGCACAGGAGCTTCACGGAAAGGTTGGCGGGAAGGCCGCCGGCGAATCCGCCAGCAAGAAGCCAGCAGATCAGCAGCAGTAACCAAGAGAGGTCTTAGTGGCCTATTTGGACGGGTGGTGGTGAACCACCCTTTCTTTTTGCCTCATTCTTCATTGCGTAAATTCCAGCGCGCTACAGCATCGCTCGATGAGCATCTGCTGAGCTGACGTGATGTCGAGGAACTTAAGCCCGTACTTATATCCAGAGCGATTGCAGATGCATGCCTTCAACTTCAAGGGCTGGCTTGCGTAAGGCAATGTGACGTCGATATCGATTGTGTTGCGCTCCGGGATGTCTATGGCCAGGAATGCGGACATACCACCGATACTCAGGTCAGTGCCACGGCCATAAACCGAACGTAGAATGCCGTCGGCGCGAACGGTGGCGCGCAAGCGGACGTCAACGTCGTAGCGCTTAAACTGGCGTTTGTTCTCGAGTTCCCTTTCCGACTCGGCCCCAGAGATAGACAACTTCCATCTCCATTTCTAATACATTTCTTGTTCGGCGCGCGATGCTAAGGCATGTCCCAAAGGCCGTCAAAGCACGGAAGTAATGCCAAGTGACGTTACCGCTGAAATATTGATTACCGCGTGCGTGTCTCCGGTCCAGGCAGCCCGCTCGAAAACCGTCAACTGCCAAAATGGACAATGCCCAAGAGTCCGGATTGACACTTTCGTGCCGGTTAGTTGCAAAAAATTGCTTCGCGCAGGCACGGAGATCAACTATCATCAGGCTCCCCAGAGCTGCTTCTCGAACGATGCGCGAAGCCATCGATGAGCCGTGCTTCTGTTCATCATGTTCACTTTTCGGACCTTGCAAGACACATCCCGGTTCATACGATTGAAGTTCTTGGTGTGGGAGTTACTATGCGTTTTTTGTCGGCCTCCCGGTGCTTCCTGGTGCTGGGCTTGGCCCTGCCGTTAACGGCAGGGTTGACGTCAGCCCGAGGTGCCGATTCCGGTAAGCCTCAACACAGTGCTTCGGTTCATGACCGTCGCTTCGAGGTCTCAACTCGCCTCGTCCTTACAGCAAGTTCTGGTGAGGGTCTCGAATTAGAGTACGTCGGCATGTACCCCGCTGATGGGAAATTCCGAAAGCCTTCTAAACGGGACTGGTTGCAGCCACAGACAGGCGATGCGGACGCCGAGCTGCGACTAAAAGAAGTTCCGCCCTCTGTTGATCTCCGCTCAGATGAACGCGTTGTTGAAGATTTCGAACCACCGGCACGCGCCGTAAGTGTTGTGCAGGAGCGGCGGGCGCTGCGCGAGGTCAGCCATGCCTTCCTGAGGCTGATGTATGGCCGCGAAAATGTTTTACGAGCGCCGACATCGGTGACTACCGACTCCAGGCAGCGTGTCATCATCACCGACCCGGCATTGCCGGCCGTGCACGTGCTTGACAAGGAAGGCAAGAATTCGTTCCGCATCATGGGAGGGCCGAGCCGACGAATCCGCAAGCCAACGGGAGTAGCGGTCGATGAGCAAGACAAGATTTATGTTGCGGATTCGCAAATGGACATCGTTCTGGTTTACCGCGCGGACGGAAGCTTCATTCGTTCGATTGGGGATCTGGGAGGTGGGGAGGGTCTGTTTCACGAACCAAGAGCGATTGCGATAGACCGCAGTGCAGGACGGCTCTACGTTGCCGATAGCTCACGCGTTTTCATGCTCGACTTGCAAGGAAACGTTTTGAAGCGTGTCGGCAGGCCACGGCGTGGCACGGCGATAGCAGACTTCGACGAACCGGCGGACCTGGCGGTCGGCAAGAATGTTCTTGCGGTCCTGGAAACTGATGGGTCTCGAATTCACCTGATGGATCTTCAGCTAAACGTCCTTCGTACAATTCGCATTTCCAGCCTGACGAAGAATGGAGCAATGAGGCCGTCCGTTAGCATCGACGATGGTGGAAAGTTGTACGTCACCCGCCCTAGCCGTTCCGCAGTGCAGGTGTTCAATGGCGACGGTGAGTCGCTCGGTTCATTTGGAAAGATCGGAAGGAACGAGGCCGAGTTCAACGCGCCAGCCGGGATAACGGTGGACATGCAGAACCGTATCTACGTTGCGGACACAAAAAATAGGCGCGTCCAGGTGTTCCAGATCAGCCAGCCTTTGACGGGCACGGCTACTGAAGCCTTGGCCAACGGACGATAGCCGCGTCGTACCAGCGCGTTAGAAATGATTAGGACGGCGCTTCTGCTTGCCGTCCTCTCCTGCCTTGCTACAATTGCGCCATCCAGCAACTCAGGCGTGGTCGCAAATCCACCGATCAGGTGATCAGAAGCAAATGAAGAGGCGTGTTCCGCTCCGTTTCATATTCGCCGCGTACGTTGTGGCGTTCGCAATTGTGGTGCCTGCGCTCGCACAGCAGGCCGATAACCAGCCGCGTCCGTGGATGAACACGGCGCTCTCCTCAGAAGAGCGGGCGAATCTTGTCGTTAAGGAGATGACGCTCGACGAGAAGATCAACATGGTGCATGGCCAAGGCATGCCGGGCTGGCCTAGCCGCGTGATGCCGTTTGCGCATTTGGGCAACGGGGGCGCTGGCCTGGTGATCGGTGTTCCGCGGCTTGGAATTCCGAACATCCAGATGAGCGACGCGGCATACGGCGTTCGCGCGAGCGCTGCGAATGGTCGCTACTCGACCGCCTTACCGTCGCCTCTCGCGTCTGCGGCCAGTTGGGACACGCAGGGCGCTTGCGAATACGGTGCGCTGATCGGGCGCGAACTCCGCGCGCAGGGCTACAACATGAGCCTTGGCGGAGGCGTGAACCTGGCCCGCGAACTTCGCAACGGCCGAACGTTCGAGTATCTGGGCGAGGACCCGATCCTCGCCGGCGAGCTGGTCGGAAATCGCATCAAGTGCGAACGGGCGCAAAAAGTCATCGCCGACATTAAGCACTTCGCCGTCAACGATCAGGAAAGCGGGCGGAACGAGGTTGATTCCGTCATCGGCATACGCGCACTTCGCCAGACCGACCTGCTTGCCTTCCAGATCGGCATTTCAATCGGAGAGCCGGGCGCGGTTATGTGTTCGTACAACGCCGTCAACGGCGACTACGGCTGCGAGAACAAGTTCCTGCTTACAGACGTCCTCAGGAGAGACTGGGGCTTCAAGGGATTCGTGGTCTCCGATTGGGGCGGGACGCACAGCGTTGAAAAAGCGTCAGCTGCAGGGCTCGACAACGAGCAGCCGCTGGACGACTTCTACGGTGACAAGCTGAAGGCAGCCGTGCAGGCGGGCAAGGTCCCAATGGCCGAACTGGATGAGCACGTGCGCCGCATACTTTATGCCCAGTTTGAAGCCGGCATCGTCGATCATCCCGTACAGAAGAGCGTGATCGATCCGGAACTTGGACTGGAAGTCGCGCGCAGGCTCTCGGAGCAGAGCATAGTTCTTCTGAAGAACGAAAAGAGCGTTTTGCCGCTGGATCGCTCGAAGCTGCGCTCGATTGCGATCATTGGACACAACGCTGACACCGGCATGATTTCCGGCGGTGGCTCGGCGCAGGTAGACCCACCGGGACGTCCGGCTCCGCAATGGCTCGAGCATGTATGGTTCCCGACCTCGCCTATGAAGGCAGTCAAAGCGAAGGCACCCGGAGCGAACGTGCAGTTTGACTCGGGAGCTGATCCGGCGAAGGCGGCTGCCGTTGCGAAGCAAGCCGATGTCGCCATCGTGTTCGCGCACCAGTGGATCAGCGAGGGAATGGATCTGCCGAACCTGTCGCTGCCCGACAATCAGGATGCCCTGATTCAGGCAGTCGCAGCGGCGAATCCGCGGACCATCGTTGTGCTAGAGACGGGTACCGCTGTGACGATGCCGTGGATCGATCAGGTTAGCGGCGTGGTCGAGGCGTGGTATGCCGGTTCGAAGGGCCACGAGGCGGTTGCAAACGTGCTCTTCGGCGACGTGAACCCAAGCGCGAAGCTGCCGATCACGTTCCCACGCAGCGAAGCCGATATGCCGAAGCCGCAGCTTGTGGTGCCTCCTCTGGGCGCGACGGGCTCAGAAGCCGTCATGAGGACCGGCGTCGCTAAGCCCACGTTCGAAGTGCGCTACGACGAAGGGCTGAAAGTCGGCTACAAGTGGTACGACGCCGAGAACAAGCCCGTTCTCTTCCCCTTCGGCCACGGACTGTCGTACACGACCTACTCCTATTCGGGACTGAAAGTCACGCCGGGTAAGCAGACGAGCGTGACGTTCACCGTCAAAAATACGGGCAAGCGCGCCGGAGCCGAGATCGCGCAGGTTTACGCCGCACTTCCCGCAAGCGCGGGTGAACCGCCGAAGCGCCTTGTCGGCTGGAGCAAGGTCGAACTGAAACCGGGCGAGAGCAAGCAGGTCAGCGTGAGCATCGATCCGTTGTATCTGTCGATCTGGGAAGAATCGCAGAACGGGTGGAAGCTCGTGCCCGGCAGCTACAAGTTCATGGTAGGCGGATCGTCGCAGAGCCTGCCGCTGAACGCGTCGGCAGAGTTGTAGTAAACAGCTGTGGCATTCTGCATTCAGCAACAGTAGAGCCATGCCGCTGATGGGCGGCATGGCTTTTTCTCGAGAACACGACGAACCCACCTCTTGGAGGTGGGTTCGTCATATCTGGCCGTCATTGCACTGAGGTCTGAACAAAAGACCTCCCTCACTGGCGATTACTTCGTCTGTTTCTGCTCACGCCTCTTGATCTTCGAGAACGATCGCAGTTTGCGAGCTTTCACTCGAGCAGCGAGGTCGGCTGGCATCTTCGAGACTGCAGCTTTCTTCATGGCTTTGAGTGATCTTGCGATAGTAGGCTCAACACTGCCTTCGATCGTCATAGGACCAGATACGATCCTGGCGTCGGCGATGGGCAATTTCGACCGCCACGGGCTCGTTTTCACGCTCGCGCGGGCATCGGCCATCGCCCTGATCGTGAAGACGTATGATGTTCCAGGCGCAAAGAAGTCCTGCGGAATCGTGACAGAGGTGCCCGAGGTGTAGAGGTCAAACCAGTTCTCGGCGTAACTGTAATCTCCCTCGTCGTACACTTCGTGGACACCGACTTCGTACCCAAAGGGCGCCAGTCCGGATGGGACTTCCCAGCTAACAATCACGGCCGATCCGTCAGTTGTATTGACGGCGAAGAAATCCTTGCCGTTAATCTTTGGGTTCGTCACGTTGGACATGATCGGAGCGATCGGTCCCGTCGGGATGTTATCGGTGATAAATGCTACGTCATTTTCGAGATAGGCTGGCTTGGTGGAGCCGGGCACATAAACCGGAATGCGCGCGTACTGCTCGGCCGCGAAGGCGGTCTTCCACGTCGCCGGGTACGGATTGACGTAGCGGAAAGTACCGAGATCCTGATCGATCGAAGTTACGACAGCGTCCATATAGGCCAGATCAAGCGAGTCGTAGTATGGGGTGTAGGTGTACTTGTCAGTCACGAACGGGACGACCGACAAGCCTGCAAAGAACGGACTTATTTCCGATAGTCCGGGACCCGAAGTGATGAGCGCCTTTGTCCACTCAGAGCCTTTGACGTTCAGGTTGAAGGCTTTGGGTGTGGCACTCATGTGTCCTTCAACATGGGTGATCCCATCCGGAACGGTCGCGAGGGAATCCAATGCCAGTCCGGATGTAACGGCATTGACGTATGTCTTCAGCGCCATGGCGGAAGTGCGATCAACGCGATCCCACTGTAGTACGTAGCTGGTGTCGCCTTTCGCCGGGTCAATTGGAGCAACGGTGTACGGGCCTATCGTGTTGCTGAATACTGTTGAATCGGGATTAACGATGTCGGTGTTGAGATACACATTAGCGTTGGGGCTCACGAAGTCAAGCCCGTAGCAACACTCCCGCTGCGGATTCAGGGCGAAAACATCAAAAGCAAATGTGGTGTTTACACTGTTGCTGCCATCCCATAGACGGCCAGTGTAGTCGGAGCCGTAATCGAACGTGCTGCTGTCAGTCCAGTAAATCTCGCCCCAACCGAATGCCAGCCAGTAATAACCGGCGGGGACGTCGGGAATCGTAAATGTGCCGTCCTCGTTTCCGGTGCCTGAAAGTTCTGTGACGGAGCCATCCTCCTGCGGAACGAGCGCGTAAATGTTCCAACCCGACATATTGACAGGGTCGTCCGTGGAGTTGCCATCTGCCGTCCAGAACTTGTCGACGTAAGTGATGCGGATGGTACCGTTAGGCGTGACGGTCCAGGTCTGTGTCGCTGATCCGCCCGCAGCAGTGGTGGCCTTCACTGTGAAGACATTCGCCACACGTGCCTGTTCCGCAGTTGGGGTCCAAGTTATAGCACCGCCTTCAATGGTGGCGCCGGCGGGTTTGGTCGTTAATTCATAAGTGACTGCGGTACCGGCCGGGTCTTCCGCGACTACGGTGTACGTGTACTCGGTGCCTTCTGAAGCAGCGGTGACCGGAGCGCTGCTGAATTGCGCTGCGGGAGCGGTTACCGTTATCGTGGCGCTGGCCGACTTCGTGGTGTCAGCCTGGCTGGTTGCCGTCACTTTGTAGCTGCCTGCCTGCAGCGGAGGCGTGAACAAGCCATTCGTCACCGTGCCTGCGGAGGCGCTCCACGTCACTGCCGTGTTCGTGCTGCCCGTGACTGTAGCGGAGAATTGTGCGGTCTGCGTGACCGAGATGTTCGATGTGGTGGGGTTTATTGAAACGCTCACCACCGGGGTGGGTGCAGGGGTGGACTTTGTATCGCCGCCGCACGAGGCTAATAACAACAGGCACCCTAGAATGATGGCTAGTACCAATACACGCGGACGCGTGTGCATGCGTGCTTCTCCTGACCGGCGCGTTGGACAGCAACACGGGACTCACTGAACGCTAGTGGTCACACGAAAACTAATCGGCAATCAGGTGGTGTTCTTGAACTGGTTGTCAGCGATGATCGACGAGGCTCGGCCAATTGATAACAACCGTAAATGGCTGCATCGGGTTCTTGGCCGCGGTGTTGACGAGAATTCGCTGGGGATTCGGCGAGAGGCGGAAGGGTTGAGTTGTATCCGCATCGCTAACTACCCGGAAAAGCGCAGTGGAGTCGCCTACTTTGAATTCGGAACCACGGCCATCAACAGCGACCGAAATCAGCGATTGATCGGAATCAAGGTAGAAGAGCTCTTTCCCATCCTGCCGCCACACGGGAGAGAGACCACCGCGGTTGGAAACCTGCCACCGTCCTTCGCCCGAGGGAAACGCTGTTACGAAAATTTCGAACTTGCCTAACTGATCCGAATCGTAAGCTAGCCAGCGACTGTCAGGAGAGAAAGTCGCCTGACCTGCCGCGTTTGGAACCACCTGGAATGGCTTGTCCCCATTGAGAGGCACCGCGATCAGTTTCGCGCCGGTTGGGCCGGAGCCTTCGCTGCACAGGATGTACTTGCCATCTGGCGACCACGCCAGCGGCAGGGCGGAGCTGCCTTGTGCAGGCTCGAGCAGTCGTTTTGGCTCTGCTGCGCCACTAACCTCGCGGATATATACCGAGTCGCCTGAACGGAACATCCCTCCGGGACCGCTACGAAACGCGTAGGCGACACGTTTGCCGTCCGGAGACCAGATTGGCGAGCTGTAGGTTCCATCGGAGAATGTGAGGCGGGTGCCGCGCCCCGAAGCAACATCGATGATCCACAGGTTGGCCTGGGGATCTCCGACGGAAGCCGCGACTCGTTTGCCGTCCGGCGAAACGGAGAAGTCGCGGTAGACATCTTTTTCTCCGACGCGACCGCCCACACGGCCCTTGCGGTCGAACCAGAGCAGTTCGGTGGCCGGCGATGCCACCCCGGACTGATACACGAGAGTGCCAACATCGGAAGCGGAAAAGTTCCCGCGGAAGACTCCGGGGTCCAACTGAACGCCTTGAGCGATGGTGATAGGTTCCCCGCGCAGTACACCCTTAGATGGGTCGAAGCGCTGGGCCATCAAGACCGATTGGACGTAATGCAGAAGGTAGCCGGACGCGTATTGACCATAAGAAGACGACGGCAAAACAAGTTGGTTCACCTTGCCATCGAGCGATGCGAAGTAAATGCCGTTCATATCGGCATTGATGTTCTCGTGGTTCGTGGCGTAATAGAGGAAATGTTCGCCGTCTGGAAGGAATGATGGCCAGCGATAGGTTGTGTGCTTTTCCGCGGCAGGAGCTATCAACGGCTTAGGAGAGCCACCTCCAGCGCTGACGGTGAACAGTCCCTCGCGAAAGTGCGGCGTAAACAGAATGACGTTCCGCTCGTTCCAGGTTCCGCCTCGCGCGTTTGGAGCGGGAGCCACATTGATGACCGGCCCGCCGTCCGCGCCTGTCTTCTTCAAATAACCACCGGCGAAGAAACCGATCTGTTTGGAATCCGGCGACCAGAATGGAAAGGTTCCATTCTCTGTTCCTGCGAGCCGCTGCGGTGTTTCTGACGAAAGCGACCGCACCCAGAGAGCGCGCCCTGAGTCTCCGCGAGCAGTAAAGACGATTTTGGTTCCGTCTGGCGAGATCACCGGTGGTCCGCCGAAGTCTCCGGTGAAGGCGAACGAATGCTTCTCCGGCGGACTGACCTCGGCGCGAACCAGAGCTGCGGATGACGGCTCTGTTCGCATGGCGAAGTAAATCGCTGCTGCCAAGGCGCACAGCAAAGCGGCAACCAGTACGGCCCACGCGATCGTATGTTTTCGACCTGTGGCGGTTGTTGCCGGCTGCAACCGATACTCTGCCAGACCGGGCGCGCCTAATTGTCGAGCTACATCGGCGGCACATTGCCAGCGCTGCTCGGGATCCTTGGCAAGGCACGTTGCCACGAGTTGGTCGAGCAAGGGCGGCGTGAGTGGCTGTAGGGTCCTGATGGGCTCGGGGTCCTTCTCAAGAATCGCCGTCGCCACGGAAAGCTGTGACTTCCCTTCGAAAGCAGGCTTTCCGGTCGTCATTTCATATAGCACTGCACCAAACGCAAAGATGTCGCTGCGCGCGTCGGCCTCGCGGCCCTCAATCTGTTCGGGACTCATGTACTGCACGGTTCCGACGATCGTGCCCACAGCAGTCAACGGTGAGGTGGGCGAGATCTGGGTTGCGACCGCAGTGAAGGCCGGTGCGGTCACAGCACTCAGCGGCGGAAGACCGGACAGCGGCTTCGCCAATCCGAAATCGAGTAACTTCGCCCCCGACGGCGTGAGCATTATGTTTCCGGGCTTGAGATCGCGATGAACGATGCCGGCACGGTGCGCCCGATCCAGGGCACCTGCAATCTCTTTTCCGATGCGCAGGACATCCTTGATTGGCAATGGACCCCTGGCGATCCGGTGGGCGAGCGTCTCGCCCTCAAGATACTCCATAACGAGGTAGTCAGTGCCGTTGTGGTGACCTACGTCGTGGAGAGTGCAAATATGAGGATGTTGGAGCGAGGAAATTGCCCGCGCCTCATGATCGAAGCGCTCCCGCAGATCGGGGCTGCTGCTGATCTCGGTGGGCAATACTTTGAGCGCCACGATGCGGTTCAGGCGCGTATCCCGCGCGCGAAACACTTCGCCCATCCCTCCGGCGCCGACGCGAGAGACTATCTCGTAAGGCCCGAACCGAGTCCCCACCGGAACTTCCATGGCCAACCTCAGGTTGGGTATTGTAGCCCGTTTCAGCAGGTCCCACATGCTGGTCGGAAGAGACCTGCCGCTGTTCAAGATTCGCTTTTGGCCAGGTCATAGCGGTGAACAAGCTGCGTGCGTCTCCGTGGATGAAAGTTGATGCCACTCACATCACGATTCACCGCGGCAATGAGGCGCGGATCCATCACGCGGAACCACAGCGGCGGAATGTACGCGAGCACGAACATTCCGAAGTAGCCGTTCGGCAACTGCGGCAAGCCGGAGAAGTGGCGAAGCGTCTGGTAAGAACGAGTGGGCCAGGCGTGGTGGTCGGAGTGCCGCTGCAGGTGAAGCAGAGCATAATTCGAAAGCTTGTGATCGCTGTTCCACGAATGGTGCGGCTGACATGGTTCGTAGCGTCCATTCGACAGCTTCTTGCGCAGCAGCCCGTAGTGCTCGATGTAGTTGGCCGAGGTGAGTTGGAAGTTCGCCCAGAAAGATGCGATGACGATGAAGGGCAGCGCCCGCCATCCGAGCCAAAGCAGGATGCCAGTCCAAAATGCGGCCGTAATCGCGAGCGTCTGCAGAATTTGGTTATGTGGCGACCAGGTGCTTCGCTTTGAACGCGTGAGGCGTTGCTTCTCCAATCGCCACGCGCGCAGCCATACGCCACGCAACTCGCGCCAGGCGAACGCGTAGATATTCTCGCCCATGCGGGCTGAGGCAACATCTTTGGGAGTGGCGACCTCGGCGTGATGTCCCCGATTGTGGTCGATGGTGAAGTGTCCGTACGCTGTCGGCGCGAGTGCAAGGCGGGCGAAGAAAGCGTCACGGGAGTCGTGTTTGTGGCCTAGTTCGTGGGCTACATTGATGGCGAAGCCGCCGGCGCTGCCCGCTCCCATCATCACCGGAATGATCGCCCACCATGGAAGTCCCTGTGTCGCTTGCCATATCGCCCCGATGAGTGTGATCCAGAGCAGCGGGAGCACAGCATACGCAACACGAGGATAGTAGCGATCGGCCTCGAGCGATGGCACAGCATTGTCGGGCGGGTTGTGAGTATCCACTCCGATCACGTGATCTAGGATCGGCAGCCCAAGGTAGAAGAACGCGACAGGCGCCCAGAACCACGCCGCATGTCCCGTTGCGCCGTACAGCAAAGGTCCGGTCCACATTACAAGTGGAACTGCTATGGACAGCAGCCATCCATAGCGCTTTGGATCCCGATACGTGACACGGGCGGAAATTGCGACAACGCTCATAAGAATGGCAGGACCTGAGATGGAGTGAGGATGTTGATAGCCTCGTCCTCTGACGTAGCCAGTAGTGCGATATGACCAAGTCGCGGGGTGTTGCATGGCCGGCCTCGTACCACGACCAGGTGTCCAAGAATCTACCGATTGTGTTCAATGGTGCACTCCCTTTTGGGGCTTTTGTGCACGCAACATCGAGCGCGCTTTCGTGTTAGGTTCACTAGGCCAGAAGTCCCCATCCAGGAGTGATACCGTGTTCAGAAGCCGCTCGGCTGCTCTAGTTCTAATTGTCTTTTTTCTTGTAACGCTCTCCTCTTATGCGAAACAGGATCGTAGCCACGGTGGCCGGTCAGTCAGCTACATGCAGGGATACCGCCAAGGTTATCGGGATGCGTTGCAGGACTTGGACTATGGTCGGCGTGATAGCCGCTCCATGATGGTTCGAACGGCGGGTCTGGTGTTCTCAGTCGATTCCCGCTATCTGCGGTTGGTTCGCTCGGATTACGAACGCGGCTTCTACGCTGGCTACGACGACGGTTACGGACGCCGACGCGGTGGAACTACGCTTGCCGTGATCTTGAGACTGCCGGGCGACGATGATGTCTGGGACGAACAGGACGATGTCGTCATAGACGACATCATCTTTGGCAACGGCGGATATGGCGGATGGGAAGGCGACCGCGAATGGGAGAAGGACCGTCGAGAAGCGGCTCGCGAATGGGAAAGAGACCGCCGAGAAGCCGAACGAGAGTGGGAGAAAGATCGCCGGGAGCACGAGCGGGAGTTGGCGAAAGACATCCGTGAGCGCGAAAAGGAGCTAGATAAGGCCGATCGCGAATACTATCGCGAAGAAGAAAAGCGTTTCCGAGAGGCAGTCAGGGAACGAGAGAAGGCGCGTCGCGAAGCCATGAAGGAGTTCAGCAAACGAAACTGAAGATTCCTGGCTTTGTTCGCAGTGCGTTGTCTCAGGCTACGGCAACTAAGCTATAGGTTCAGCTCCCACGTTTCATCAATCAGTTCACGCCCGAAACCTTCAGCGGCAGGCTCGCTTTGTACGAGGCGAAAGCCAGCCCGCTCATACAGACGGCGAGCTCCGCTGAGGTTTGCGTGAGTCCAGAGTGTGATCTTGCGATAGCCCGCTTCGCGTGCGAAATGAACGCACTCTGAGACAAGCGCCGCGCCCACTCCGCGACCTCGCGCGCCGGGTTCAACCAGCAGCAGACGGAGCTTCGCCACCTCCGGCGATAGTCTCACGAGCATGATCGAACCGACCATTTCACCGTCAAGCTCAGCAATCCAACAACGTTCGTAACGCGGATCGTGAGCGCGGAGAAAGCCGGCCGCAATCTCCGCCACGACAGCTTCGAAGCGCTCGTTGTAACCGTGTTCTTCGGCATAAAGCTTGCCCTGGCGATGAACCATCCAGCCCAGGTCGCCGGGTCGATGCAAGCGAAGACTGCATCCTTTGGGTTTCCGTTCAACGTCTGGAGCAGCTGTCATGATAGGTATTTTAGAGCGGCGGTCAGGATTGCACGATTGGATTACTCGGTGATCGGATGATTTGAGTGGAGAATTGATGATCGAGGCAGGCGCGCTCCTTACTAGCTACACCACAACCGACACCCAAACGATCCCTCTGATATGCAATCATCAGATCGTCAAATCATCAACTTTCGCGGGGTGCGAATGGCTTGGTTAATGTTAGTTGTCGCGGGACTGCTGGAAGTAGGATGGGCGATCGGGCTCAAGTACACGGACGGATTCACGAAGCTGGTTCCGAGCATCCTGACGGGTGCGGCGATAGTTGGGAGCATGGTATTGCTTGCGCTCGCGGCGCGAACATTGCCGATCGGCACAGCTTACGCGATTTGGGTTGGAATCGGCGCAGTCGGTGCAGCCATACTCGGCATATTCCTGTTCAACGAACCTCGTGATGCTGGCCGCCTCTTTTTTCTCGCACTGCTAATAGTCTCGCTTATCGGCTTGAAGCTCACCACACGCACGAGCTAACGGCTGCTGCGAACCGCGCATTTTCGCAGCAGTCACTCCAAGCGCAATCTCTTATCGATAGTTCGAACACTGTCTTTGGCGCTCGACCATGTTCTCGCCCGATTCGTCGCGCAACCCGAACGAATGTTGCGTGCTTCTGAGAAGTATCGTGCACCAACCGTGTGACGGATGTTGCCCGGTTCCGCGCACGAACGAAACTGAACAAGGGAGAAGTGAACGAATGCCTAGCAAGACGTCCGGACGAAAGACCGCGAGCAAGAAATCATCCAGCAACCGCAGCGCCGGTGGTTCACGGCGATCCTCGGCGGGCCGTTCCGCTACGAGCGGTTCCGCGCGCAAGACGGCGGCGAGAAAGTCTCCCGCAAAAAAGACAGCCGCGAAAAAGTCTTCTGCGAAGAAAGCATCGGGAAAGAAGTCTTCCGCGAAAAAGTCCAGTTCGCGGTCGCGTTCGGCCAGTTCAAGTTCGCGTGGCCGCAGTTCCGGCTCTCGATCCTCGGGCTCGTCCCGGTCTTCGGACCGGTCGAGTTCGAGTTCCTCCTCGGGTGGACGCAAGTACGGCCCCAAAGCGCAGCAGGAAGTTGCAACGGAGATGCGTCACATGAAGCAGGGCCGGCACAAGAATCCGAAGCAGGCGATCGCGATTGGGCTGTCGAAAGCACGTCGCGCTGGGGCGAAAGTACCGCCGAGATAGTTCAAAAGTCGACGCCGTGATTGATTGCGGCCGCGGGTGCGCGGCCATTTGCCGTGCCTGTGTTTATCCCAGCCGGTAATTGGGCTGAGGTTGGCTGCACTTCTGCACGGGAGGAAGCGTTGGCCTCTGTGCAGCAACCCCGCTTACTTGTTCATCCGATCATTCCCTTCATCCGTTTTCGATCGCCCGATCATTCAATCATCAAATCATCAAATCGTTCTGGGGGTGCTCTTTGCTCAAGGCCATCATCTTCGACGTGGATGGTACGCTAATCGACTCCAACTACCTGCATGCTGAAGCGTGGCAGCATGCGTTCCGCAAGTACGGCTACGAACTGCCGCTGGATCGGCTTCATCATCAAGTCGGTAAAGGCGGAGACAACTATGTTCCGCACTTCCTCACGCCCGATGACAACGAGAAGTTCGGGAAAGAGCTGGACCGCTGCAAAACGGAACTGTTCCAACGCGATTTCGCCTCGCGGATCAAAGCCTTTCCCCAGGTCCGAGAGCTTTTTCAGCGGATTCGCGACGAAGGGTTGAGGGTGGCTTTTGCAACCTCTTCCAAGGGCGAAGAACTGGAGCGCTACAAAGAACTGTTGGGCGTCGATGAACTCGTGAACGAGGAGACCTCGAAGGACGACGCACGGCACTCGAAACCATCGCCCGACATATTCGCCGCCGCGCTGCGGAAGCTGGGGTTGCAGGCGTCCGAGGCGATCGCCGTTGGCGACACTCCTTATGACGCACAGGCCTGCGTCAAGCTCAAACTGCCGATTGTCGGACTGCTGTGCGGTGGCTTTCCCGAGCAGGAACTGCGAGAGGCCGGATGCTTCGCCATTTATCGTGACCCTGCGGATCTGCTGGCTCGATTTGACGAATCGCCGCTGAGGGTTAAGAAGGCGGCGTGAACGATATCAAGATGAGGAAGTCCGCACTCACGTGCGGACATTCGGCCCTTCACTAGTTCTATTGAAGCGTGAAAACGATTGGTGATGCTCTGGATCGCGCGAGCGCTACTTCTTGTCAGACGAGGATGTGGCGGGAGCCGGCTTGCTCTCTGACTTCGTCTCGGCCTTCGATTCCGACTTGCTCTCGCTGCTGCCGTTGCTCGACATGCTTGGTGCTGGGCCGCTCGATTTGTGCGCGTAATCCGTCACATACCATCCCGATCCCTTGAACTGGATCGCGGGCGGTGAAATGAGCTGCTCGACCTCGCCGTTGCACTTGGGGCACACTTTGAGTGGCGGATCCGAAAACTTCTGGATGCGTTCGAAGAGGTGATTGCACTGCTTGCACTGATATTCGTACAGAGGCACTGGAACTCCCGGCTTAACTTCGTCCTGCTGCGCACAACTGTGCGGCGTGGCGGAGATAATTTGCAGATATCGATGTAAATACGATTGTAGGCTGCTGAAGCAGAGCTGGTCAAACATGTACCGCAAGCCGCCGGAAACACTCTCCACGCGTCGCCATCGGATGTAAACTTCTCCCTGCGCGCCCTTGATTACGGCGCCAGAGAGGCGCAATGAGCAGCACTCATGAAATGCTCCAGCATGTTCGCGAAGACGAGCCGCTGACTGGACCGGCACTGTACGTTGTTGCCACTCCGATCGGCAACCTGGAAGACATAACGTTGCGCGCGCTTCGCGTGCTTCGCGGCGTAGACCTGATCGCCTGCGAAGATACACGGCAGACACAGAAGCTGCTGAATCACTACGACATTCACAAGAAAACCGTCAGCTATCACGATCACAACGAGATGACGCGCGCGCCTGAGCTGATCTGCGAGATGGAAGGTGGCAAGACGATCGCACTTGTCACCGACGCAGGTATGCCCGGCATCTCCGACCCTGGCTTCAGGCTGATCTCGCTGGCCATACGGCACCATCTGCCGGTCATACCAATTCCGGGAGCCTCGGCTGTGCTGGCGTCGCTGGTCGCCAGCGGCCTGCCCATGGACTCCTTCCGCTTCAGCGCTTTCCTGCCCTCGAAGAGCGGCGAGCGGCGTGACGCGTTGGAGAAGATTCGCGAAACGCCGCGGACGCAAATCTTCTACGAGGCTCCGCACAGGGTTGTGGAAACTCTTGAGGATATTGTGGACGTTCTCGGCGCCGAGCGGCACGTGGTGGTGGCGCGCGAAGTCACGAAGCTGCACGAGGAGTTTCTGCGTGGCCCCGCCGAGCGCGTACTGCTCGAACTTAAGTCGCGCGACGAGGTCAAGGGCGAAATCACTCTGCTGATTGGCAATGCCGAGCCAAACAGCCATCCTGTGACGAAGCCTAAGAACGTTCGCGCTCGGCTTGAAGAAATCATGCAGACCGACACAGTGGACGAAAAGACCGCCATGAAGAAGCTCGCGAAAGAAATGGGCGTCAGCAAGAGCGAGGTGTATCGGGAACTGCAAAGGCAGAAATAAGAGATAGTAGAGACGGATTGCGAAAATCGGAACGGATCGGTGAAGGCACGGGAACAAACAATCTGGACCGGTGTCTTTGTTGCTATGGGCGAACCGACATTACGATGGACGCTGGCGCTGAGCATGGCGACTCTTATGGCGTCTCTGCTCATCATTGAGCACGCTCAACGCCGCGTAACAAGCGCTCAGCGCGATGCCAATATCGCCAAGCATCGGCTTGAGGCGGTGTTGAAAGGCGAAGAGCCAAAAGAGACGGCTGAGTTCGACCCGGCTTTCCTCGTGCATCCGCCTGCGACTGGGCTACTGGTCGCAACGGCTGCGGTGGCATTTCCCGCCAGTCCGGCTATGTTGGTTTCCGTACCGTTCATAGTGCTCGGAGTGCCGGTAGCATTGTTCTGGGTGCCAGTCGTCGGACTGTTCTGGTACGGCATCGGTTTCCTTGCTGACCGGAGGCTGTCAAACGATCCCGAGTTCACGGACAGACATTTGCACAGAGTGTTCCACATCTATTTCTTCATCTTGCAGTGTGTAAGCCCTCTTGTCCTTTTCGTTTTTGCTTTCAGGTTCGTTTCCGGCAATTTTGGGTTTGAATATTGGAGCGACTCGTCGTGGCAATTCATGCCCTGGTACGAAGATCGCAATCTCTGGTACACGTTAACAATGCTTGCCTGGTCTGTTTTGGGCACGAGTGCGCTACTGCGAAATTACGCACGCCGAAGCAGAACGAAACGCACATCACACGTCAACGCTGAAATCTACTCCCCACTCGAATGATCGTGGATGATTTTCCATCCCTCAGGCCTGTTGCTAAAGAGCACGGTGAACAGCCCGCTCGGCTGTTCGCCGTTCTTCATCTTCAGTCGCCAGCGGCCGCGTGCCACGGCTGACTCCGGGCCAAGCATCTCGATGGTGAGTTCGGAGAAGTCGAGGGTGCCCATTTCGCGCCCGCCGGACTGATAACGCTGGCGGTAACGGGCCAGCGTGGGCTGCCACCCTTTCGTGACCGTGCCGCCGGAGAAGAACGTCAGATCCGGCGAGTTCCAATAGCCAGCCATGTAGCCTTCCAGGTCGCCGCGGTTCCAGGCCAACACTTGCTCGTGCAGCACAATACCGATCTGCTGCTGGGGAGTATCGACGGGCGGAATGGCCGATGGTGGTGCTGTTGCAGACGACGTAGATTGCACCGCTTCGAACCCTGCCCTAAAAGCGAAGGGTGCGGCACCCAGGTTTGTAGCGGCAACGACGAACAGGAAGCTGGCGAGCGCAACAGGCAGAACTCTTCTCATGCGCGGCATTGTACAGCGGGCATCCCGTGGCGATGGCAAACCTTCGAAAGTCTGAACCCAGCTATAACACCCAAGGAGTTTCATGATGGACAAGAAGGATCCCAAATTCCGTCCGGATGAACTGCCGCGTGAGCACCGCGAGCGGAGCCGCTACGACCCTGAGCACGAGATCCCCGACCCGGACCGGGTTGAGCAGGACATTGAGGAGGTCGAAAAAGTTTACCGCGACGACGAGACGGAAGAGCCCGCCGCGTAACACGGCTTGTATTTGACTTACGTCCGTAACGGTTTGTTATCCCGAGCGTAGCGAGGGATTTCTACCATCAAGCACTGCTGGCGAGTTGGGATTCCTCACCTCGCGTTAACAGTGGCGCGAAGTCGGAATGAGAATGCAACTGGGTTGGACTCGGCGGCGACCTTGCGCGTGGCTTTGTCTTAGAGGTAGAGATCCCTCGCTGCGCTCGGGATGACAAGCGACTGCAAGATAGCTCTATTCTCGCTAAATGGTCTAAAACCAGCGCTTGGCTTTGAAGTAGAGGAGCACGATCACGGTTGAGGCGATCATGAGGCCGCCGGCGTAAACGGCTCCGTCCCGAGCGTGGGCCCACGGGAGGTGCAGGTTCATTCCGAAAAAGCCGGTGATGATGACCAGCGGCAACGCTACCGTGCCCCAGATGGTGAGGACCTTCATGACCTCGTTCGTGCGGTTCGAGACTGCCGACAGATAGATGTCGAGCGAACCGGTGAGCAGGTCGCGATAGGTTTCGATGAACTCGACCGTGCGGATCAGGTGATCGTAGACGTCGCGGAAGTAAGGATCGAGGTCGTCGCCCACAAGGCCGTGCTCGCGGCGCATCAGCGTATTCACAACCTCGCGCATGGTACTGCCCACCCGACGGAACTCCACAAGCTTGCGTTTGATTGCAAAGATGCGCGCCAGAACACGCGGTTCGGGGCAGTTCAAAACCTCCGACTCGATGTCGGAAATCTCTTCGGCCAGGTTGTCCAGCACCGGCAGGTATTCGTCTACAACCTGATCCACCAGCATGTAGAACACGCGATCGAGGCGCTGTACGTGTTCCTGCTCGGCTCGCGCCCGCACCTTGTCGATGACGCCACAATCCCCGGCTCGAACGGTAATCAGGAAGTCCGGCCCGAGAAAAACGTCGAGATCGTCGAACTCCAGGTCGCCGTTGTTGTGCAGGTGCTTGAGGACGGTGAAGACGTACACCTCATGATCTTCCGTCTTGGCGCGCTGGGGACGATGGCGGCAATCCTCAATCTGCAATTCGTGCAGGCCGAAGCGGCGAGCCAGTTCGTCAAGCTGCGGCAGAGCCGGATCGGCAACGTCGAACCACGCGAGTTGAGGAAGGACCGGAGCGCTAGTCATCAGTGCGAAGGATAGCGCGAATGAAGGGTTTTAGGTATCAGGTGCTCAGGGTTGGGCAGTAGCTCTGGACAATACGTCTTCGCGGCGTCCCTCCGGGACGAGCACGACCGCCCACCTTACGACCTAAGACCTAACTTCCCAGCTTAAGCTTTCTTCTTCGCCTTCTTTGCTTCCCAGGGTCTTACCGGACGGGGAGCGCCGGGCGTTTCGCGGCCGTTTACGCGGTCGTAGTGGTAGCCCTCGCTCACGGTTCCGAGGCTCTCGTTATAGAGGCTCGGCAGATCAAGTGCCTGCTTGAACTCCTCGGTGAAGTCGTGAAGGGCGCGAAGCTTCTCGGCCGTTGCTGCAACTTCAGTCTTCGTGGTCTTGAAGAACTGCTGGTAGCCCTTATTGACGAGCTTGGCAATCTCGCCGCCGATCAGACACCCGGGCCAGGCGAATACCCGTACGCCGCCGTCGTCTGCTTTTTCGATCGCCGCAGAGCAGTTGTACTTTTTCAGGAACACGCGGCCACTTGCGCCGGGAGCGTCGAGCAGATCGAATCCGTTGTCGCGCAGCCACTTGACTGCTTCGTCGTAGTTGCGTCCCTTGGTGTCATACGGCGTGGGTGTGTTGTTTGCCATCCTGTGCTCTTTTCGTGACTCCGGCCCGCTTGCCCGCTCGACTCTGGCGCGAGCAGTACGATTGCGGCTTGGCCCCGACTGTTGCCCGTGGGACCTGCTTAGGTATTCGGGCCGAAGAGGAAGCCGCCCGCTGCATGAGGTACAAACGGGGACGGGATAACTTTCGCACACAGACCCTGATTCCGACAACCCAGCAGGTTCATCCAATGTTTTCTAAGGATGAGGTCGAACACACAACTCGCGCTGGTACGCCGGGAATTGGGGCAGGGGGTTCTGGACTCGATCGGTAACACGCCATTGTTGCGCCTGGAACGTATAACCGCCGAGTTCAGGAACGTACAGATCCTGGCAAAGGCCGAGTGGCAAAACCCGGGCGGGTCGGTGAAAGACCGTGCCGCGGCCGAGATCATTCGAGAAGCACTCGACGCGGGAAAGCTTGGACGCGGCAAGACTCTTCTCGATTCGACCAGCGGTAATACTGGGATTGCATACGCTATGATCGGCGCAGCGATGGGTATCCCCGTCAAGCTCTGCATGCCCCAGAACGTCTCCCCCGAACGCAAGCGAATACTTAAGGCTTACGGCACCGAAGTCGTGTTCACCGATCCAGCCGAGGGTTCGGATGGCGCCATCGTGAAGGCACGCGAGATCTATGCCAGCGATCCGCAAAAGTACTTCTACGCCGACCAGTATTCGAACGATGCAAACTGGCGCGCTCATTACCACGGAACTGCGAACGAAATCTGGGACCAGACCGAAGGCCGTGTGACCCACTTCGTCTCCGTGCTTGGCACCACAGGCACCTTCACCGGTACTACGCGGCGGCTGAAGGAACTGAATCCGCGCATCCGCTGCATTTCGCTCCAGCCCGACTCGCCGTTCCATGGCATCGAAGGCGCCAAGCACATGGCGACTGCCATCGTGCCGAAAATATATGACCCGTCGCTCGCCGATGAGGATCGTGCCGTTTCTACCGAAGAGGCTTATACCATGGTGCGCAGGCTTGCACGGGAAGAGGGTCTGCTGGTGGGTATCTCAGCCGGTGCGGCGCTGGCCGGATGCCTGAGCCTGGCGCGCCAACTCGAAAGCGAGCACGCGCGCGACCAGGTGATCGTCGCAATTTTCCCCGACTCAGCGGATAAGTATTTAAGTGAACGATTTTGGGATGAGGAATGTGATGATTGGGTGATTTGAGCTGCACTCCTTTGGCTTCAATCATCGAATCATCCACTCATGAAATCATGCAATGCCAGGAATGTTGAAGATTAGCGAGTCAGCACTGAATCAGCTCCGTGCCCACGGTGAGCAGACCTATCCGCACGAGTGTTGCGGAGTGCTCCTGGGGCAGGACAACGGAGATAGCGAACGCTGGGTGACGCACGCTGTCGCTTGCGGTAACACGCGTACCGACTCGCCTGAGAATCGCTACAACATCGATCCGAAAGAGCTTATTCGTATCCAATTGGACGCTCGAGAACAGGGCCTCGACATTTTGGGTTTCTACCACTCGCACCCCGATCATCCGGCACGTTGGTCCTCCACCGACCTTGCCGAGGCACATTGGTTCGGCTGTTCCTACGTGATTACCAGCGTCACAAACGGCAAAGCGCAGAACACGAATTCGTTTCTGCTCGCAGGTGACGAAGAGAGCAAGCGCTTCGAAGACGAGCAAGTGGAAGTAGTTGAACAGCCTGATGAAAGCAGAGCGATGGCGGATTAGGTCACACCTGACTCTGCGACCTTCCATAACTTACGGCAGCTTTGAAACCAAGCCGCGGGAAAAGTCATCAGAAATAGCACCATGAAAGTACTGATTCCCACTCCGTTAAGACAGTATGCGGAAAAGAAGGCGGCCGTCGACGTAAATGCGGCCACAGTCGGCGAAGCGCTGCACGCGCTCACGTCTCAGCACGGTGACCTGCGGCGTCATCTGTTCAGTGATGACGGCAAGCTGCGTTCCTTCGTCAACGTGTATGTGAATGATGAAGACATTCGCTATCTCGCAAAAGAGAACACTCCCGTAAAAGACAACGACACGATTTCGATCGTCCCGAGCATCGCGGGAGGAATTGATCGGTGAATGTTTCAAGGATTTGTTATGGCTACTACTGAAACCACAAAGGCTGCTTCGACGCTGACCAATGACGAGATCCTGCGCTACTCGCGCCACCTGATCATGCCGGAGGTCGGCATGGAGGGCCAGCAGAGGCTGAAGGCTGCGCGCGTGCTGTGCATCGGGGCAGGTGGTCTCGGGTCGCCATTGGCACTGTACCTGGCCGCGGCGGGCGTTGGCACGCTGGGTTTGGTGGATTTTGACGTGGTCGATTTCACCAATCTTCAGCGACAAATCATTCACAGCACCAGCGATGTTGGAAGGCCGAAGCTTCAGTCGGCGACGGAGAAGATCAACGCCATCAACCCATTCGTCAATGTGCAGCCGTTCGAAACGCGGTTGACCAGCCAGAATGCGCTCGAACTGTTCGCCGACTTCGACGTCATTGCCGATGGCACAGACAACTTCCCTACCCGCTACCTGGTCAATGATGCTTGCGTTCTAACGGGCAAGCCAAACGTTTACGCTTCGATCTTTCGCTTTGAAGGTCAGGCAAGCGTGTTCGCAACCGAAGAGGGACCGTGCTACCGCTGCCTTTATCCTGAGCCGCCGCCGCCGGGATTAGTTCCGTCGTGCGCCGAGGGTGGCGTGCTGGGCATTCTGCCGGGCCTGCTTGGCGTGATTCAGGCGACCGAGGTTATCAAGCTAATACTGGGTCGCGGCCAGTCGCTCATCGGACGCCTGCTGCTGGTCGATGCGCTGGGAATGAATTTTCGCGAACTCAAGCTGCGCAAAAATCCGGATTGCCCGGCGTGCGGGACGCATCGTACGGTAGACAAGCTGATCGACTACAACCAGTTCTGTGGCATACGAGGAGAAGAATCGTCGGTGAACGCAACCTTGCCTGAGATCCAGCCCGAAGAACTCAAACAGCGACTCGATCGCGGTGATGACGTTTTTGTTCTCGATGTTCGCGAACCGCACGAGTACCAGATCTGCAATCTCGGTGGTTATCTCATTCCGCTCAACGAGCTACCTAAGCGAGTACACGAGCTCGACTCAAGCCGCGAGATAGTGGCCCACTGCAAGATGGGCGGACGCAGTGCAAAAGCTGTGGAATTCTTGCGCCAGGCTGGGTTCACGAAGGTACGCAATCTCACTGGTGGTATTACCGCATGGGCCGACCGTGTAGATAGGACAATGCCGAAATACTGAAGGGCATTGCAGATTTACATTCTCGTCGGACAGGTGCGGGTTCCACCTTCTGTAACCATGATCCTATCCGGCGAACAGGTTTCGGTTTAGAACCGAAAGTTCTGCTAACATTCTCGCCGTGTCCAACGTCCTCGCAAGGAGGTGCCTGCATGCACCGATCCTCTTGGGCCCGCCTGTTCTCTCCCCTTCTTCTCGCAGTCGTGATCGTAACTGCTTCTGCCGCGCAGTCGTCGCTCGAGCCGCGCGTGGTGAATATCCCTGCCGCGGACGGCACCGTTCTAAAAGCCACGTACTTCGCTGCGGCCAAGCCGGGTCCGGGAGTTCTGTTGTTCCACCAGTGCAACCAGGAACGCAGGAGTTGGGACGCGCTCGCCTCAAGCCTCGCCGCATCGGGCATCCATGTCCTGACCGTTGACTACCGCGGCTTTGGCGAGAGCGGTGGAACACCGGTAGGTAAGCTTCCCCCTGCCGAAAGGCAACAGATCCAAACCGAAAAGTGGCCTGGCGATATGGACACGGCTTTCGACTATCTTGTCTCGCAGCCAGGAGTTAAACGCGACGTCATTGGTGCCGGCGGCGCGAGTTGCGGGGTAAACCAGTCGATCCAGCTTGCAAGGCGGCATCCTGAGGTGAAGTCATTAGTGCTGTTGTCGGGCAATACCGACCGCAGTGGGCGCGAGTTTGTGAAGAACTCGCCGAAGCTGCCCATATTTGGATCCGCCGCGGATGACGATGCCGGAGCGGTCGAGTTGATGGAGTGGGTCCTCAGCTTGTCTGCCAACCCCGGTACCCGGTTTGAGCACTACAAGACCGGCGGTCACGGCACTGAGATGTTCGCTCCGCACAAAGAACTGCCCGACATGATCGTCGAATGGTTCTCAACCACGCTGGTCAAGACACCCGGGAAGGCTCCGGCAGCACCGTCATCGGCACGCGCGCCGGAGAACGCACAAATTCTGGCAATGTTCGACGAACCCGGCGGAACTGCAAAAGTGGCGGAGAAGTTGGCGGAGGCGCGTAAACGCGATCCCAAAGCTGTTCTGTTCCCGGAGGGAGTCGTCAACATCATGGGCTATGAGCACATGCAGAACGGCGATACCAAAGGCGCGATCGAAATTCTCAAGCTCAACGTCACGGCGTTTCCGCGGTCGGCGAACACCTACGACAGCCTGGCAGACGCTTATCTTGCTGACGGCCAGAGAGAACTCGCCAAGCAGAACGCGCAGAAAGCACTGGAACTGCTCGCCTCGGATACCGAGAGCCCAGAAGACCGCAAGAAGTTAATACGCGACAGCGCCGAGCAGAAAGTGAAGGAACTGGGCGGGGGTGCGCAGGAGTAGGATAGCCGCAAGAAAGTGATGCTCAATGAAAGCGGGAGCGCAGGCGCAGCGCTCCCTTCTTTTTCACCAATAAAACAGGGGGAGCGTTTTCGCTCCCCCACGGAACGTATCAGCCTCTGCCGAACTACTTGCCTACCGAAGTTTCCGGCGCAATGAATTTCAAGACGGTCTTCTTGCCGCCAAACTGAACTTCCTGGATCGTGCCGTCGGCAGCCTTGATGACTGCGTCGTGAGTGGCCTTCTTTTCGCTGGTGACGATGGTGGCCGGCGCGGTCAGGTTGACGCCGTTACCCTTCACGGTTACCTGAACGTTGTTGCCCTCACCGGTCCAGTTCACTTTGTAGGACCCGGACTTCAGTTGAGTGCCGTTAAGCTTGCCAGCGGAGATCAGGCTCATATTGCCATTGGTGTCGCCCGCGAATGCAGCAAGCGAGAGCACAAAGGTCAGAATGAGTGCATACGCAATGATTTTCATAGCTTTCATCTACTCCAAGTTTTCCCAATTGGGCTGTTCTGGGGTGAACAGTGAATAGACACCCAAAACACATGATTGTTCCAGAAACTCGGGACAAAGTGCTTAAGGCGTTTACTCGTCAGTGACGGGTATTACTACCTAACCAGGCCGACCGGTGTGTAACCCTTTTCCTGTGAACAACAAACCCCGTGTCCAACAAAAAGAAGCTCCGGGCCTTGCAGGTAGCCCGGAGCTCTGGGAGGAGGAACACAACAACCGAGTTACTGTTCGAATACCAGCGTGGTCTTCTTCCCGCTGAACCGGACTTCCTTGATCTTTCCTTCGCTTGTCAGGACCGCATCGTTTAGCGCCTTGAACTCGCGCTCGACCACCTTGGCCGGAGCAGTAATGAGGGTGTTCTTGCCCTTCATGATCTGGACCTGTACCTGTTCACCCTCGCCGGTCCAAACCATCTTGTATTCGCCGGCAGCCAGTTGCTGCCCGGCAATCAAGCCTGACGAAATCACGTTAACTTTTCCGGAACCAGTGGCCGCGAACGCGCTCAGCGCGAACGTCAACATCAGCGCAAACACAATCAGCTTCTTCATTGGAACTCTTTCCTCACAGTCGTTTGTTACGCGCTGGCTGCGGCCGCGAAACCAGCATCGCTCTAACCATCAACTTTGACGGAGGTAAGTGGAAAGGGTTAGCAGGAACATGGAAGATTACTGATTTCAGATTGCAGATTTTGAGGACCTGCAATCTGAAATCGTGTGAAAAGTCTCAAGCCTGCGCTTCGACTTGCTCCGCGGGTGCCGACTGCGGCATGGCGACCGCCGCGCGTTGTCCGGAATAGTACGAGACCGCCGCGCCCCAGGATGACAGGCGGAACAACCAGCGCATCCACAGCAACGCTTGCGCCACGAGAAACCAGATCGCAACGGTAAGAACGGACGACTGCGGGAAAAAACGAGCGAACGCCGAGTAGATGAAAATCGTCAACAGCGTCAGGGAACCAAGAGCCAGGTAAATCGCCAGCACGCGGCCGAAGTGGGCGAAGACGAATCCGGCGGCATGACCAAGGGCCCCAAATGCAGATTTGTGCTCGTCGATGACCATGTCGGCCTTGGCGTATTCGACGATCATGTTGACTACGAACACGGTCAAAGCGAGCAGCGCCCATCTCAGCCATTCCGTGTAGAAATGCCAGCGCTCAACCGAGGCGTCTTCAAACAATTTTGCGACGCCCATGCCCATCAGGTGCTGCCAAAACCCGAAGGCGACGAAATAGAGCACTGACGCGATGATTGCGATCCGGGCAAAACGCAGGAAGTACTTGCCGATGCCATGGCCGAAGGCATGAAGGCCGGGGTAACGAGCGGGGACTTCAGCGTCGTTGTTCAGGCCAGCCGCGCCATGATGGGGCACAGCCGCGTCACGACTCAGACTTGCACGGAAGACTTCGAACGCACCGGCGGAAAGAACGGTATTGAGAGCCAGGAAGAGCACCGATCCCCATACGATGGCGGTGGAGAACGACTTCAGGAACGCGGCGTAGGCGATTTGAAATTCAACCAGCCACGACCAGTCGAACCCGCGCGCCAGTTTTTCACCAACCATGCTGTTGCCGACATGGTCGGCAATCGCCGTGTGCATAGGCGCGGCGATGGCAGCGGCCATCAGCAGATTGCAGCCGAAGAAGATCAGGACCATCCACTTGTTGCGCCAGGTAGCACGCAGTCCGGACAAGATTGCTTGTGTAATCGTCATTGGACACTCTCACTTTGAACCGCAGAGGACGCCGAGGGCGCGGAGGTCCTCTGCGATTCAATCTCTTTTACGCGAAGTACGCGAAGGCCATCATCACGTTCTGGATCCACACGACCCAGCGCAGGTACCACTTCTCGGGCGCGAGTTTCACTGCCTGGGCCAGGTAGCTGTTATCTGTACGCGGCACTTCGAGCTTCCAGTGGAAGTCCGGGTCGAGCTCCGCGCTGACTACCTTCTTCCCGGGGTAGTTGAACCGTGTCCAGCGATACTGGCCATCCCAGGTTTCGCGCCGTTCGCTTCCGTCTTCGAACTTCACCCGCACGGTAACCGGAAAAATCTGCTCTCCCAACCTGCGCACGAGAACGCTGGAGTCATAAGGCATGGACTTCTTGTCTGCCTTATCCGGATCGACCAGCGATATGTTCCCGCCCTGGTCGAAAAAGCCCACCCCGGATTCTTTACGTTCCGCGGTGAACGAAACCGAGTAGTCCAGGATGTTCGTGCCGTGGAGCTGCTGGTCGAAGAACCACTTCATGTCGCGTCCGCTGACCTCTGCCACGGTGTTCAGGAAGTCTTGCGCATCAGGGTGCTTCCAGCGGTAGCGCAATTGGTAGGCGCGGATGGTCGGCCACCATTTATCTCCGAGCAGACCCTCCAGCGTGTGCAGCATCAGCGCCGGCTTGGAGTAAGCCTGATCGCCGTAGCTGGCGCGATCGAGCATGAGCCAGGCATAGCGCTGCATGGCGTCAGTCTTGGCGTTCGGCCAGTAGGGCTCGATTCTTTCGCGTAACGGATCGATGGCCGCCCATTCCCAGTATTGGCCAAGCGGAACGTTGCCCACGCCTTTCCACGGAAAACTCGGAACGGGCAAATTGACCCAGCGGACCGCAGGCACCGGAACTCCGAACACCTTCTGGTATTGGTAGCTCGGGCCGTACTCGTAGTTCATGGCCTTTGCTGTCGAGTAGGTGTTGAAACCCTCGTCGAGCCAGGCCTCCTCGAATTCGTTGTTCCCTACCAACCCGTGCCAGAAGTTGTGTCCGAACTCGTGGATGGTGACGCCTTCGGGATCGCCCTGCTTCTCGCCCGTCCAGTACTCGGTGCCACAGGTGAAGAAGGTCGGGTACTCCATGCCCGCCGCACCTTCGCCATGGAACGGCGGATCGACCGCGGTCGCGACGTCGTATGGATACTTGCCGAACATCAGGCCGTACCACTTGATGCCGGCGAACACAGCGCGGAAATGACGATCAATCTGGTCCTTGTGATCGCGCTGGATGAGCAGCGTGACTTTCACGGGCTGCAGTTTGATCTCTTCCATCGAGACGCCGGCCTTCTTCGCCCATTCCGCGTATTCCGCCGTCGTGACCTGCTCGTCCGGATTGAACATGCGGACAAGCTTCATCATTTGCGACTTGGGCTGCGACGTCCATGCGAAGTCGTGCACGTCTTCCTGGTAGTAGTTGAAGGTCGTCGTGCCGTCGCCGTTCTGCTTTGCGCTGCGCTGATCGCCAGTGGCGCCGATCTCAAAGTTGGTCGGAACCGTCAGGTTCACGTCGTAGGTGCCGTAGTCGGCATAGAACTCGGTGGACATGTGGAACTGGTGCGTGTTCCATCCGCCTCGGGCCGCGACGCCCGTCTGAGCATCGCCGCCCGGCCCTTCATACACGCCGATTTTCGGGAACCATTGTGCGACGAAGAAGAAGTTGTCGTGAAAGCCCGTGCGCGCGAAAACGTGCGGCAGCTTCGATGTCCAGTCGATTTCGATAGTGACGCGGCCCTGCGGCGGGACTGGCTTTGGCAGCACCACGCGCATGACCGTCTGATCATCTTTATTGCCGTCGTCGGGCTGAATGTACTCGATCTTGCCGGTCAGGTCGGCACCATCAACCTTGATACGGTGAACCTCTTCGTAGCCCCAACTGTCGGCCTTGTTGCGGAACTTTACCCGCCGACTCTCCGCGCCGCCCTCCTTCATGAACGTCGATTTGTTGTTCTTGAAGGCGTTGAGGTACAGGTGAAACTGCAGGTCGGGGATGGTGTCGTTCGTATGGTTGCGCCACACGATGACCTCGTGCCCCTTGACCGTTTTCGCCTGCGAATCGAGCCGCGCATCGATCTTGTAATTGACGATCGGATCGGCGACGTACTTCGCCTGGGCGAAGGTGGCGAGCAGAGCAAGCGCGAATACTAGAGTAACGATGCGTTTCATTTGTGAGCCTTCAGCAATCAGCCTTCAGCAAAACCAATTCACCGCAGAGGTCGCGGAGGACGCAGAGGATCTCATAAAAGATAGAAACCAAGAACAAAGTTGTCATCCTGAACGGAGCGCCGTAGGCGCGGAGTGAAGGATCTATGCATTTTGCCGCGCGTGAACATGAGTGCAGT
>DASPIK010000025.1:0-28559 GCA_035629075.1 Terriglobales bacterium
GCTGGCGACACGGTGATTGCGACGTTCACTGCCGCGCTTGCTACCGGCGCCGACACCGAATCCGCCGCGCGCCTGGCCAACTACGCCGGGGGAATCGTCGTTATGAAGCGCGGAACGGCTACGGTCAGCGCCAAAGAACTGCTGGCCGCAATCGAGTCGTAGCGATTTCTTCCAGTCCTGCGGCTCCGCCGTCTAGCGCCGCCGGCCCGGGGCTGTCGCGCGGCGGCTCGCCCGCGTCCGTCACCAGGCGTAGCGCCGCGAGCGACACTCGATTACGCCTTGCTTAGGTAATACGTAATCTCCAGCAGGTGCCCATCGGGGTCCTGAAAGTAAATCGACTGGGACACGCCGTGATCAATAGGCCCCCGGAATGGGATGTTTAACTCCTTCAGGTGCCGTTGCGCCTCGTCGAATCCGTCGGCGTCGGTGCGCCACGCCACCCGATGCCATCTCGATTTCCCTCCATCCTGTTCGGGCGCGCCACCCTGAAGAAATAGCGCCAGCTTCGTCCCCCCGGCACCGATCATCACGGGTTCCGGAGACCACCTGTAGATCTCCCGTAGTCCAAGCACTTCGCCGTACCACCGCGCTGCCGCGTCGAGATCACGGACGAAAACTTCCACGTGGTCGATAGCTTCCACTGCGAAGGCCATGGCAATCCTCCAGCGCTACAGATGAAGCGCGGGACTTTCCCGACCCGGAAATTCGCACTGAGCACCCGGTGTCGCTACCGGACGAGGCACAGCCCCGTCCCCCAAACGAGCCTCAATTTCGCACATGGCCATGTAGCAGGGTAAAATCAAGAAATTGAGAGCTCATACTGACAAGATTTTGACTCGGGCGGAGTTGCGCGGACGTGTGTCCGAATGGCGGCGCGCTGGCGAAAAGATCACGCTGGCGAACGGCTGCTTCGATCTGCTGCACGTTGGCCATGTCCGCTATCTGCACGGCGCGAAGGCGCTCGGTGGCAGGCTGATTGTGGCCGTCAACTCCGATTCCTCCGTCCGCACCATCAAAGGCGAAGGCCGTCCGCTCATGCCGGAAGACGAGCGCGCCGAGATCATTGCGGCCGTCGCCGACGTGGACGCCGTGGTTGTCTTCTCCGAGCCAGATGTACGTGCCCTCATCCGCGAAATTCAGCCTGACGTGCAGGCCAAGGGCACCGACTACACGGCAGACAGCGTTCCCGAACGCGACGAGGTGACCAGTTACGGTGGCCGCGTGGCTATCGTCGGCGATCCTAAGGACCACTCCACAACCGACATCATGCGAACCAAGCTCAGTGGAGGTAAGTCCTAGTTGCTAGCCCCCCAGCGAATCCTCATCGTGCGCCTCGGCGCTATGGGCGACGTCATTCATGCGCTGCCCGCGGTGGCTACCTTGCGCTGGGCGCTTCCGCACGCGACGATCGGCTGGGTCATCGAGGACCGCTGGGTAGAGCTGCTTGCCACCTCCGCTGCCGTTGCCGGCCCGCGTTCGGCGCAAAAGCCCCTGGTTAACAACATTCACGCCGTGAACACCAAGGCGTGGCGTTCGGCCCCGTTTTCGGACCAGACTTGGAAGGAAGCGCGGGCGGCGTTGCGCGGTGTCCGCGCGATGCAATATGACCTGGCACTCGATTTTCAGGGCGCGCTAAAATCCGGCGTGATCTCGCGGCTAAGCGGGGCCAAAACTCGTGTTGGTTTCCATAAGACGCGGGAACGCTTCGCGACGTCTTTCTACACGCAGGAAGTCGCGGCTCGTAAGCCGCACATCATCGAGCAAAATTTCGAACTCATCACCCGCGTCGTGACCCCCATTGACCTGCAGCGTGCGGCAGAGCAGGACGCAGACGGAAACGACCGTCTTCAGGACCAGCTTTTCCCGGTCGATGCGCGTATCGAAGACTGGTGCGAGACCACGCTTCGCGACCTCGGGTATACGCCCCGAAAGTTTGCCATCCTGAACCCCGGTGCCGGATGGGGAGCGAAATGCTGGCCCATCGAGAAGTACGCGGAAGTCGCACGCGGCTTGGCCGACCTGGGCGTGAAATCGATCGTGAACTTTGGTCCGGCGGAAGAAACACTCGCGCGTCAGGTTGAAGCGCTGAGTGCCGGTTCTGCCCGCGCGGTCGCCTGCTCCATCGGAGAGTTGATTTCGTTTTCCCGGCGCGCCGGTCTCTTCGTCGGTGGCGACACCGGTCCGATGCATTTAGCCGCGGCGCTCCGCGTCCCGGTTGTCGGCATCTTCGGGCCGACCGATCCGGCGCGTAACGGACCATTCGCAACTTCTTCTATCGTCATTCGCCGTTCAGAGAGCGTGACCAACCACTCGCGTCGCGCTGCCCCCGATGAAGCCATGCTCAGCATTACGGCCGCGGAAGTGCTCGAGGCCGCCCGAGAGCTGCTGTCTGAACAGGTGTCCAAAGACAACGCAATCCCGCCGGAGGCTCCTGATGCCTAGCTGGTCCCGTATCGCAAAGCGCATCCGCGTGCCTCTCGGATTCGTGTTCGCTGCCGTTTATATCTGGCTGGCACGGCCGACGTGGTCCTCGATCGTTGCCGGTGGACTGATCGCTGCGATTGGCGTTGGCATCCGGGCGCTGGCTTCCGGGCACGTCAAGAAAAACGCAGAGCTGACCACGACTGGGCCCTACGCATATAGCCGCAATCCGCTTTATGTCGGCTCGATCGTCATCGGTGCCGGATTTGCTGTCGCGGCGCTGAATTGGTGGATTGTGGCGGGGTTGGCGCTTCTGTTCTTGGCCATCTACATCCCCGTCATCCGGTCCGAGGAAGCGTTTCTTCGCCAGCAGTTTCCGGAATTTGAAGATTACACCCGTCGCGTGCCGCGTTTCGTCGGATGGCCCCGGAACCACGAACGCCTACAGCGCGGGGCCTTTTCGAAGGAATTGTATTGGAAACACCGCGAGTACAATGCAGCAGTGGGTACTCTCGCGATGTTGGCTGCGCTGGCAATCAAGCTATTCTGGCTGCGGCAGCCGTGAGCGATCTAGAGTCGGATCTTTAGCACGTGTTTACTAAAGCAACGTTCGGAGCTGCTGTTGACCCGTTCTGTTACTAAACTCGTAATTCTTGCTCTGGCGCTCGCTTCGTTGGCGTCAGCCCAGACCACGCCCTCGCGCCAAGCCCAGCATGGTTTCTCGAACCAGCCGGCGCAGATGGACGCGATCGGCCCTGTCGCATACGTTCAGGCGCCTCCAACGAACTACAGGTACCCTGACGGCCTGACTTACGTTTACAACGCCGAGTGGCGGCTGTTCACGGCAGGCACGGCATCTTTACGCCTTGAGGCTGCTGGCGATCAGCAAAAGGTCGTTGCTGGCGCCGACTCCGCCGGAGTCGTCTCGCTGCTATACGCCGTTCACGACCGATTTGAGTCTTACTTCGACCGCCGGACCTTCTGCTCGCAGCGGATCTACAAACACACCGAGGAAGGCTTTCACAAGAAAGACACGAACATCCGCTTCGATTACCCGTCGCGCAAGGCCGTTCTCGACGAGCGCAACCTCAAGAACAACAAAACGAAAAATGCCCAGGAAGACATTCCCGGTTGCGTGGTTGACGTACTTTCCGGCATCTACTACGTCGGCTCGCTGCCGCTTCAGATGGGCGCCAACTACACGTTCCCCGTGAACGATGGCGGTAAGACCATGCAGGTTCGCGCGACCGTCGAAGCCCGCGAGCAGGTCAAGACTGACGCCGGCACGTTCAATACCATTCGCGTTAGGACTGACGAAGTCTCCGGTGTGATGAAAAAGCGGGGCAGCGTCTGGATCTGGTACACCGACGACCCCTCCCGCATGCCTGTGCAGATGCGCGCCCGAGCCTTCTGGGGCACACTGAACTTCAAGCTGACCAGAGTGGAAAGAAAGTGAAGCTAACGGATGAACGAATAAACGAATGAACGACTGACCGTAGTTTAGGAATTTAAGCAGTGCAGCTGTCGCTCGAAGCTTTTAATCGATCATCCGTTCATCCGCTCATTGGTTCATCCGTTGTCACTGGAGTCTGAACCTCTCGTTCATGATCCTCTGCAGGCGCGGTTTGTAGATGATGTCGTAGGCAAATTCCTTGTCGGGGAACATGGCGAGAGCTGCCCGCTTGCTGTCGGCACACAACTGCGACGCCTCTTCGATCGTTAGACCTGGCTGCTGGCTAATTACCGACATGACCATATTCATCATGATCTGAAGCCGGCGTAATCGTCTTCGTTCGTCTAATTGTTCTTCAGGGCTCTGCGGCTGAGTCGCCTCGTTCTGCTGCCCCGTTTGGTTCGGATAATCCATTTTGGCCCTCAAAAGAAAAGCGGCGGCTCGCCGCTGTATCTGTCAATTTCCTGATCTTTCTCTTGACCATTTAGATGGCCGGGTAGGTGTGCGGCGTTGCGCATTGACAGGAATGAGCCTCGAATGCAGCGCCTGCGCCGTTTGTCGCAGGAGTGATAAATTGTTGCCGGAGTGGGGATGAACTCCTAAGGTGTCGCCGTATGCGGCATCGAATGTTGCATCGAATTAGACAGGAGGAACGATGGCGACAGCAGGCAAACCCGAAATGCCCGAACCAAATGAAGAACTCGTAAAAGTTTTCGATTCCGATCAAGAATCGGAGGTAATGGTGGTTCGCGGCCTGCTTGAGTCCGCAGGCATCGACGCCATAACCAGCAATCTCGATGCACCCCAGGACATCCTGCCCGGAGTCGGAGGCGTTGTCATTCTAGTGCGTGCCGAGCAGGCGGAAGAGGCGCGCCGCGTCATCGCCGAGAACCGCTCCGGTGGGGAGGCCGCCGCCGATGAAGCCCAGGCCGAAGCAGAGTTTAACGGTCCTCCAGCAACGGAAGTTTAGGCGTCACCCGTTTTCCATCCAGTAGGAAAGTGACCGCGCCCATCAGGTCCGTGCGATAGGTCGTAACATGCATCGAACCCAATCGCTCAAGGACCTCTGGGCGCGGGTGCCCAAAAGAGTTTCGTGCGCCGACAGAAATGACGGCATACGCCGGACGGACCGCCTCCAGGAACTCTTGAGAAGTCGACGTGTTGCTTCCGTTATGTCCCACCTTTAGCAGATCGCTTTTCAAATCCTGCATTAGCATCTGCCGCTCTGCCGCCCTTTCCGCGTCCGCCTCCAGCAAAGCCGACGTGCCGCCATGACGAAACCAAAGCACCATCGAGTCATCATTCTTCGGCTTCGGCCCCGGTTGCCATGTCCGGGATGGCGCGAGCACGCGAACCTCCGCTCCGCCGAACTGGAAAAATTCGCCACCTGAGCGTTGCAACAAATGCACACCGTCTTGCTTTGCTTTCGTCAAGACTGCTTCAAATCCCATGTCAGGCGCGTTCGGTCCCACCCACATCTCACGCGGACGAAAAATGCTCAGGATCGACCGCATCCCGCCGTAGTGGTCCGAGTGGGCGTGGGTGACAGCGACGGCATCGAGGCTCGTAATGCCGCGGGACCACAGATATGGAGCGATCACATCCTGACCGAAGTCGAACTCGGACTGAAACGGTCCCAGCGATCCCGCCGCATCCACGAGCAGCGTCTTGCCCTCGGGAGTCACGACCAGAAACGACTCGGCTTGCCCCACGTCGATGGCCGTGACCTCCAGTATTCCGCGTTCGATTCGAGCTTTCGGCGGGACAGTTGCGATCCATACCGCTGTTGCCCCCAGCGCCGCCAGGCCCAGAGTGGCAATGATCCAGCGTCGCCGAATCAGGACGATAGCGAGTGCGAACGCACCAGCGGCGGCAAACGCTGTGGCGAGTTCTGGGGTAGCAACTCGCATGTCTGCCGCACGAAGGCCGCCCAGCACATTCACGGTCTTCGTGATGCCTTCGAGCGACCACGACGCGATCCAGGCCGGCACACGCGCTACTGGCATTGAGACGTAGCTCAGCGCGACAGCAGCCACCGATGCCGGCATCAGTACGCCCGTAAGCGGTACGGCAATGAGATTGGCTGGCAATCCTACAACCGTCGCCCGGTGAAAGTACCACGCCATCGGCAGCGCGAGTGCAATCTGGGTCGTTGCCGAGACGACCAACAATTCGTAGATCGACGCGCCTGCGCCAAGCAGAAACGTGATGAACCACTGGACGAACTCCAATCGCAGCACGCGTCCTGAGCGTCCGGACAACGGCCTTGGCCATCGCGGCACGAACCACGCCAGGCGTTCGGCTACCATTCGCAGGTCGAGCCGGAACTGGGCGAATCTCGGTTCGAGCGACATGTCGTAGTCCGTGGAGCCTAGCCATCGCAACGACGTTCGGAATGGTTGCGAGGTGCGTTCGATCAGTGGCACGGCGATGCCGCTGATGGCAAGAACGGAAAGAAAGGTCAGTTGAAAGCTGGCGTCTGTGACTGCTCGCGGGTCGAAGATCATCAGCGCCAACGCGGCTGCGCCGACCGCGTTCAACATGGCCCGTTGGCGATACAGCAGACGCGTGCACAGATAAATCGCCAGCATCACAACCGAGCGCACAATCGGAGCACCCGACTCGGCGACGTACGCATATCCACCGGAGAGAAGAATTGTGAGGATTGTCGCCACGAAGTCGCCGCATCGCAGCCGTCGCAATATCCAGAAGACCCCGAACGCCAATATGCCGACGTTCATGCCTGACACAACGAGGATGTGGTAAATGCCGGTTCGCTGATAAGCGGTCGAAGTATCGCGACCGATGGACGAACGCTCTCCGATGAGCATGGCATCAAGTACCCCGGCCTGCTCGTGCCCCCACAACGCATGTACTTTGCCGACTACGTTGCGGCGGATGCGGCTTCGCCACAAGCCCCAGCGCGATCCGGCAGTTCCATCGAGCACTTCAATGCGGTCCGCGCGCACCGATCCCAGCGCGTAAATACCCTGCCCGTGAAGATAGCCGACGTAATCGAGCGCACCCGGATTTCCGAAATTGCGCGGTGGGCGCAACTTCACGCGCAAGCGCAATCGCTGTCCGTAGGTGAAGACGTTCGGGAGATGCCCATCCGCCCCGTCAGCTTCTGGTTCCGTATCGTCTCCACTCTGCGACTCACTGGCCCCAGACGCTTTTTCGCTTAATTGACCCGTGCCTGAGCGCCCGGAGTAAACCAGCAGCCGGATAATCCCTTCCGCTCTCGGCAGAGTCATGCGTTGCTGGCCTTCGTCTCTGGCTTTGCCGTTCCCCTTACTCTTGCCCTTAATGGTTTCGTCATCTTGAGCGGAGCGAAGGATCTCTGTATTCTGCTTGCGCGGGCTAGACTTCCGCGCTCTCACCGCTGACTGCGCGCCGGAAGGCACCTGGTCCTTACAATGCTCAAGCCCTGAAGCGGCCAGTAACTCAGCCGGCCAAGCCGCGTTCATCTCGCACGGATCGGTGGGTCTTTTCGGTCGCCGATATGCACTCTTTCGATGGCTCGAATGCCGGACGGTGCGATCACCCGATGACCCGATCGCCCGATTCCGTGGCGAATCTGTCCGCTGCGCTTCCAGCACGATCCTCTCAGCCGATTCCAACTGCACATCCACGGACTGCCGTCGCGACGATCCCGATCCTTGCAGCAGTCCATCGCGAACGACGTAGCCCGTGACGATCGTTTCCTCGCCGTCCGTCAGCGTCTGCCATCCGCTTCGGTCGGGCTCCCTGGACCAGCGCGCATCGTACCCGATCGCGCCCAACGCCGCGATGCAAGCCAGTATGCAGACCTGCGCAGCATGGCCGCGCCACAATTCGCTGGCGTTTTCCCCCGCTCCCCGAGTCCGAATCGCAATCACCGAGGCGCCTGCGAGCAACGCCACAACCGCTGCCAGCCACCACAGCCTCGGACGCCAGCAATGCGCCGCGAACAAGATTCCCGCCGCATATGCCAGTGACGCGAACAGCAGCGGGCACCGCGGTCCACTGTGTCTCTGCTCGGGGTGAGGGGAGTTCGACATGCGCTCAAGCGCGCATGTTAATTGCGAGTGGAGCTAGTTTGTGGATGAAGCTGATGTTGTTCTAAAAAGCGGAATTTTTCACTCGACAGTAGCGATAACACTTACAAGCAGAAAGGCACTGTCAGGCATCACCCGACTTTAAGTTCGACGATGCTCTCGATGTGGAATGTTTGAGGGAAGAGATCGATGAGGTGCGTTTTGGAGATAAGATACCCCGCTGCAAGCAGCACTGTGAGGTCGCGTGCCAGTGTTGCCGGGTCGCAAGAGACGTAGGTAATCCGCGGAGCACCTAACTCGCCGAGCTTCTTCGCGACCTCTTCGCCCATTCCGCCCCGCGGCGGATCAACCACGACATAATCGAATTGCGCGATGTCTCGCGCCCCGCTGAGAAACTGCTCGGTGCTTGTGTGGTAAGCGGTCACATTCGAAGGCGAGTTGCGCCGAAGGTCGTGATAGGAATAAGGCGCTGCTTCTACCGATGCGACCTCGCGGAAGTTTTGCGACATTGGCAACGTGAATAGCCCGACTCCCGAATAGAGGTCGAGCGCGAAATCGCCCATGCGGCCATGCGTGACGATGTGCACCATCGTGTCGGTCAGATGGCGGTTTGTTTGAAAGAACGAACCGGCGCTGACTCGGTACTTGCCTTCCGCCGCGTGATAAGTCAGTTCCTGGGCGCCGAATATATCGCGTAACGGTTGCGGGATCATCTCATGGCGCAGGTTCTGCCCCTGGCGCCGAAATACCGCCACTCCTGCGATTGCCGGCAGACTGCCCCGCAACGCGCGTACGAACTGCGTGATCCCCGAACTGATGCCCTGCGTTGCGTGATCGTCGAGGTTCAGTTCCAGCAGCAACGATTCGTCGTCGTGGCTGGCGAAGAACTCGATTTCTTCAATTTCGCGCGGTACCGCTTCGGCCCGGCCCAACTTCCAGAGTGCTTCGATGGCGCGGTTGATCAGGCGCGAACTGATCGGGCACTGTTCAACCGGCAGCAACTCGTGCGAGGCAAACCGGTGGTACCCCATCGCGAACCGTCGGCCTCCACGCACCTTCATCCGTGTGCGGTTCCGATAGTTCCAAGGTGCCGCCGCGTGCAAATGGGGCTGCTCGGGCAAGGGAACTTTGGCAATACGCTCTATGGTTTCGCGCAGGATTGCCGACTTGATTTGAAGCTGATGTTCGTAGGTCGTGTGCTGATAGTGACAGCCACCACAGTTCACGAAATACGGACATGCGGGCACGGCTCGTTCGGGCGAAGGTTTCAGAATCTTATCCGCGCGTGCGCGAAGGAACCCCGGCTTCTCCTCAATGACAGTAGCGTCGATCTGTTCGCCATCGAGCACGAAGGGAACAAATATGGCTTTGCGCCGGCCTGCTGCATCGGGCGCTGTGCGGGCAAGCCCATCACCACCGTAGATCAGCTTTTCTATCGTGAGTCGCAAGCAAGACCATTGTGGCACAATGCAGCCGCCGGGTCATCGAACATCGGTACAGGCACCCTCAATGCTGCCGAGCTACCAATCGCTTCTCATCATCTCCGGCACGGTTACGAAGCTGTAGCCCTGGTCCTTGAATCGGCGTATCAGCCGGTCGGTTGCCGCCACACTCGCGGATCGATCGGCCCCCATGCCGAGGTCCGAACCGTCATGCATCAGGACAACTTCTCCCCCGCGGATCCGGCGAGACACTCTGGACTCGATCACCTCCGCCGAGTCTCGGTTCCAGTCATAAGCGCTGATCGCCCACATAACGGGCACGAAGCCGCGTCGACGAACTTCGGCCAGCACGTCCGGGCGTCTCCCGCCGAAGGGTGGCCGAAACAGGTTGGAATGCTCGCCGACCACGTCGTTCAGCACGCGGTGGCAGGCTTCAATCTGCGCGCTCACCTGCGCTGGCGACGCAAAGATCAGATTCGGATGCGTATAGGTGTGATTGCCGATGGCATGCCCGGCGGCCGCTACTTCCCGAGCCAGGTCGGGCTGATGAGTCACGTGACGGCCGAGCATGAAGAACGTCGCCCGAACATCGTTTTTGGCCAAAACTTCCAACAGTTGCGGGGTGCTGGCCTTATTCGGACCGTCGTCATAAGTCAGGGCCAGCAGTCGCGACCCGCGCTCAAGCCCGATAAACGTGGGCCCGTAGAACTGCGAGGTTGGCCACATGGAGTGCCATCCCGCCGCTGTAAGCGTCGCCGCCACCGCCGATGCCAGAAGAGCGCCAACCATATTCGACCTTGCATTCTAAACGACCGGAAAGCGGGACTTGCAGACTTCGGGTCAAATCGCAGACCTGAGGACGACAAGCCGACGGACCTCCCGGGGCTGTTTACTCTTCGTTCAATTGCCTCCGCGCCCGATGCGAGCTATGCTTCGCGCAGCTTATCCGTTTCCTGAGCCATGGCAAATCTTTTCGAGCTCCCGCGCTATATCGCCATTGAGGGTCCGATCCGTGTGGGCAAAAGTACGCTGGCGCGCATCATCGCCGACCGCCTGCACGCGCAACAGATCATCGAACCCGACGAGAACCCTTTCTTGCAGCCGTTTTATGACGGTGAGCCGGGGGCCGCATTCCAGACTCAGTTCTGGTTCCTGATGCGGCGTTTCGAGCAGATGCGCGTTCTCGATACCAATGCCCATTCGCGCCGCGCTGTCGTCGCCGACTACATTTTCGAGAAAGATAAGCTGTTCGCCTGCCTGAACCTCAACGATACGGAACTTGAGGTCTACAACCGCTACTACGAATTGTTTCGGGAGCAGTTGCCCAGTCCTGATCTTGTCATCTATCTCCAGGCCACGCCGGAAGTCCTGAAAAAACGCGTGCGAAAGAAGAAAGCGCCGGGAGAAAAACAGATAAGCGACGACTACCTGGAAGAGGTTGTGAAGGCCTACGAGCACTTCTTCTTTCACTACACTGCGTCCGACCTGCTGGTCGTGAATACCACCGAGATCGATTTTGTGGACCACAATCAGGACCTACAGGAGCTATTGCGCAAACTCGATGAACCAATTCGCGGCACGCAATACTTCCTTCCTTTAGGCGGCGCTCAAGGCGCGGGAGCCTAAGACCAGCACATCCTCGTGACATCGGAGCCACTCGAGCGCCAGCTCGCCTCGAATGCCTTTGGATAGTGTCCGTCTCGCATTTAGAATTCAGTCACTCTCAACATCGAGTAGGGAACTAGCCCGTGTGCGTGGACGGTGGGCGGTTCCCGACGTGGCCCCTACATGACTGACGGCGACAAGCGGGTGCGTTTTGCACAATTCGAGGCTGACTTCCGTTCCGGCGAGGTTTTCAGGAACGGCGTCAAAATTCCTCTTCAGGAAAAGCCGTTCCAGGTGCTGCGACTGCTTTTGCACGCTCAGGGCGGAGTGGTTACCCGCGAGCAGATCTACGCTGAGGTCTGGCCTGACACGCATGTCGCGGAAGCGGCATCGCTGAACACGGCTATTCGCAAGCTGCGTGCTGCGCTTGGCGATGATGCGCGAGATTCTCGCCTCATCCAGACCGTTGAGACCGGGTACCGCTTACTCGTTGAGCCCCGGTTTCCGACGAGTGCATCCCTGCGGGATCGGAACGGGCGAACCAGGCTTGCCCTGGCTCCGTTCGAGAATCTCGGCTCCGAAGATCAGGATTACTTCGCCGACGGCATCACCGAAGAACTGATCGCCCAACTCGGTCGCACGCACAGAGAAATCAGCATCATCGCGCCGTTCTCTACCATGCGCTATAAGGGGAGCGCGATGCAGATCGTAAACATCGCCCGCGATTTGCGCGCCGACTACGTACTCGCAGGTAGCGTTCTCGTATCCGGCGGCTCGGTGCAGGTTACGGCGAGGCTGATCCGCAGCGAGGGCCAAGTCTGCATCTGGTCGGACTCTTACGCCCGGGACGAAGGCGACATCTTCTCCATAGAGGATGAAATCACTCAGCGCATCGCCGGTGCCATCCTCACCGTTTTGACGGGGTCGGGAACCCGCGCAAGACATCTCACCACCGATAGCTGGACGTACGAGAAGTTTCTGAAAGGCTGCTTCTTCGCCAATAAGTGGAGCGAGGCGGGCTTTCGGAAGGCAATCGAGTTACTCCAGAAGACAATCGAGGAGGACCCTGAATTCGCGCCGGCGCACGCTGCGTTGGCCAAGCTCTACATGGGGATGAGCGCCCAGGGAATCCTGCCCCCCTCGGTGATTAACGAGCGCACACGCGCAGCAGCGTCCAGGGCGCTTCACCTTTGCCCTGACTTGGCGGATGCCGTAACAGCCCTGGGTTCGTCCCAACTGTTCTACGATGGCGATTGGCGGGCGGCAGAGCAAAGCTTCCTTAGATCAATTGAAATCAATCCGAGCGCGACCCACGCTTACGAGCGTTACTCGCATCTGCTGACGGCTGTTCGACGCCACGACGAAGCGCTTGAGCTCGCTTTGCGTGCTTGCGAACTGGACCCGCTGTCGCCCTTTGCCGCGAACATGCTGGGCTGCACGTACTACTTCGCTGGGCAGTATGAAGAAGCACGCGCGTGCCTTCAGGATTGCATCGACACGCATCCGGCCTTCCCGATAGCACATGCTTGCCTCAGTTGGGTGTATGGAGCGCTGGGCGAGATGGAGAAGGCAGTTGCCTCGCAGCGACTTGCGGTAGAGCAGAATCAGGGAAGCCCGGCCATGCTGGCCAACCTTGCCCACACGTTGGGAGTAGCCGGGTATCGAGACGAGGCGCTGCAGGTCCTCACGCGAGTTCTCGAGGCTCGGCAATCAATATGGGTGCCACCGTACTGGATTGCCTTGGCTTACCTGGCTATCGGGGACCACGACGCGGTTTTCGACTGGCTGGCCAGGGGAATCGAAGAACGCTGCGGATGGCGCATTTACTACGGAGTAGATCCTAAGCTGGAAGCGCTGGCCGCCGACGACCGCTTTCGAACCATCCTGAACCGCGTCGGTTTTCCCCAATCGGACGCGGGAATCGGCACGGCTATCAAGCGGTGAGCCGCACCTATTTTGGTCCGGATCGGCACAAATGTGCCTTTTTCTAGGCGTCGCGCATCGAACGGACTACAATTGACTGGTAACAGGCTCTATCCGCCTGGACCGGCTACTCACAGCCGCAGCCAGCAGTGGCGGAGGGGCACTGGAGGTACATCGTGAGTCTTGCTCCCACTGGCCAGCCACAGTCGAAGGTTACGACCGCCTCACTTCAGCAAAAAAAGCTCAACCGCGAACCCATAACTTGCCTGACGGCCTACGACTACACCAGCGCGCGTCTGGTGGACGAGGCCGGTATCGACCTCATCCTGGTCGGCGACTCGCTCGCGCAGGTCATGCTCGGGTACGAAAACACGCTGCCCGTCACCATGGACGAGATGGTGCACCACACACGGGCTGTCAAACGAGGGGTTCGTCGTGCGCTCATCGTTGCCGACATGCCGTTTTCGTCATACCACATCAGCCGTCGCGAGGCGCTAGCCAACGCCGCACGCTTCGTGAAGGATGGTGGTGCTGAGGCGGTCAAGGTCGAAGGCGGTGAGAAGCGAGCCGAGTTGATCCGTCGCCTTCTTGACGCCGAAATCCCGGTTATGGGTCACATCGGCCTGACGCCGCAATCGATTCACGCAATGGGGGGCTACAAGGTGCAGGGCAAGACGCTTGCAGCCATCGAGCAACTCATGCGTGATGCCGTGGCGCTGGAACAGGCGGGCGTGTTCTCGATCGTGCTCGAGGGTATCCCGCGCGAAGTCGCGGCCATGATTACCGAGGAAGTGCGCGTGCCCACCATCGGAATCGGCGCCGGCCCGGAGTGCGATGGGCAGATACTCGTGTTTCACGACCTGCTAGGCTTGACCTTCGGCCCAGCCGCCAAGTTTGTCCGCCGCTATGCCAGCGTGGGCAGCGTAGTTTCAGGCGCGCTCGACAGCTACCGTCAGGATGTCGAGGCCGGAAACTATCCGAACGACGCTGAAGCCTACCACCTGCCCAAAGAAACGGCTGCCGCACTTGAAACCGTACTGCAAAGGAAGCGGCGCATGCGGAATGACATGGCTGCAGATTAGCTGCGATGTGGCGGCTTGCCGGCTTTGATAAGGGCGTCGTCTCGGCCCGCTCTGTGCCAGTGCAAAGTGCTTGATACGGGCAGAATGCCGGCGCTACGACTGGGTCAACTAACCCTGTACACCTGTCCTGTCTGGCGTCCTTCTATGCTTCGGCTGTAAGCGAGCGCTGCGCGTGCGGCGGGTACAGGCTCAAATCCGCGGAAAAATGGCCCGAATGCCGCCATTGACTCCAGCAATACACCGGGGCTGACAAGGTTGATTCTCAGCCCGCGCGGCAGTTCGATGGCAGCGGCGCGGACGAAGCCTTCAAGAGCGCAGTTCACCATGGTCGCCGATGACCCGGCTGCGATTGGCGCATCCGCAGTGATTCCTGAAATCAACGTGATCGAGCCGCCATCTCGCAGGTATTCACGGGCAGCGAGCGCCAGGTTCACCTGTCCCAGAAGCTTGTTTTTCAGACCGAGTCCATAAACGGAATCATCCAGCGCAGCGGGCTGAATCTCCGCCAGCGGAACGAAGGCCACGGTTCCGGCTGCACAGGCGACAGCGTCGAGTTCACCGGCTTCACTCAGTCCGCGCCGAATGCTGGCCGTATCAGCGATATCGAGTCTGATGTCACCCGACTTGCTGCCGGCGGTGATTACCTCGTGACGTGACAAAAGCTCTGCCCCGACGGCGCGTCCGAGTGTGCCGCTCGCGCCGACAAGCAAAATGCGCAGACGCTGATTATTCATGTCCGACATTGTGAGTTGAGAAATATGAAGAAAGCAAGCTGCCCCGGGCAAGGGTGTACTACCATGGCTTGTGGGTGACCTGTCCGAATCTGCTGAGGCGGGGCCTTTCATTCGTACATGTGAAACATGCCGAAGCGCGAATCGATAACTCACTCCTCCCGCATTGTTGCGGCAGACCACTTCGATCCGACTCGGCTTCGTCCCGTGCCTCGGGATTTCTACAATCGCAACCCACGCCAGGTCGCGCCCGATCTGCTCGGAAAAGTGCTCATTCGGCGTGAGCGTGAAGCGCTCATTTCAGGACGCATTGTTGAGACCGAAGCCTACCTTGGCACGGATGATGCTGCGGCACACTCGGCTACCGGCAAGACGGCTCGCAATGCCGTTCTGTTCGGCCCTCCCGGGTACGCTTACGTGTACCTGATCTATGGGAACCACTTTTGTCTGAATGTGTCGTGCCTGGGTGAAGGCGACGCCGGGTGTGTCCTCATCAGGGCATTGGAGCCACTGGCTGGAATCGAAGAGATGGGTCACCTTCGCGGCCTGAACATCGATCCTGCGAAGCACCTGCGACTGCTCAGTTCCGGTCCGGGACGCCTGGCGCAAGCTCTGGGCATCACTCGTCCACGGGATAACGGCAAGGACTTGGCCGACGCCACTTCAGACCTGCGAATTGCGGAAGATGGCTTCGTTCCCGCCGGGATTGCCGCAACGCCTCGCGTCGGCATCACGAAAGCGGCCGAGCACCCGCTGCGTTACGTGATTCGCGGCAATCCATTCGTGTCGGGCAACGCGGTTCCGCTTTAGGAAGCCGCAGGCGGGAACGTCTGCCCTTTGTTATTCCGACGTACTCCGATGTCCTCCCGGAGGTTTGTCATCCCGAGCGCAGCGAGGGATCCCTACTCGCAAGATGATGCTGAAGCCAGCGAAGCCCGTTCGCGTCACCTGTTCCTGGCGCCCACTTCTGCTTCTCCTGCTCCCATCAGCACCGTGTTATCGATCAGCCGCGTAGGGCCGACGAACGCGGCGATGGCTACCAGCGCCCCCCGACTCACGTCCTCGATCGGATCCAGCGTCTCGCGATCCACAATTTCCAGGTAATCCAGCCGCACTTCGGGTCCTTCCGCAACAACAGACTTTCCTTCCTCAAGAAGCCGCGCCGCCCTGCGCTCGCCCTGATCGGCAAGCGTCTGGATTCGCGTAAGTGCGCGATAAAGGACGAGTCCCTGCCTGCGGTGCTCGGCGTCGAGGTAACGGTTTCGCGAACTCATTGCCAATCCGTCGCGCTCGCGCACGATCGGCATCACCACAATGCGAACGTCCATATTGAGGTCGCGAACCATCTTGCTCAGGATTACGACTTGCTGTGCGTCCTTCTGCCCAAAGTAGGCAAAGTCCGGCCGAACCACGTTGAACAGCTTGGCGACTACAGTAGTTACGCCGCGAAAGTGCGTAGGACGCGTCCGACCCTCAAGCTTCTGGGGTAAACCTTCGACCTCGACGAACGTCGCCGCATTTGTCGGGTACATTTCTTCCGGAGTCGGTGCGAATATGGCGGTCACCCCTTCCGCTTTGAGCAACTCACAGTCGCGCTCGAAGGTTCGTGGGTACTTCGCGAGGTCTTCGTTAGGGCCGAACTGAAGCGGATTGACGAAAATCGAGACCACCACGAAATTGGTCTGGCTGCGAGCGGCGCGTACGAGCGACAAGTGACCATCGTGCAGCGCGCCCATAGTCGGCACGAAGCCTATGACTTTCCCTTCGCGCTGGGCCTGCCTGCACAGCGCGCGCGTTTCTTCGATCGTATGTAGAACTTTCACGAGCCCACGATAGCACGGTGCGCGATCGTGGTCAGCAATCCGCACTCAGCAATCAGCAATCAGGATCAGCACTCAGCAGTCAGCCGTCAGCAATTCAGCACTCAGCCGCTCGAGGAGTCATCCTGAGCGCAGCGAAGGATCTATGCATTGCCTGAGTTGCGGAAGACCGCACACCATTCAGCAATCTCCTTGCGCATTCCGGAGCGTTGGTACCCAAACTGACGGCTAACTGCTGCGACGCGCCGCTCCCCCCGGGTACATCCTTGCGCAACAGTGCATTGAACTTTCGCGTTTGACGTCGAAACTCCGCAGACCGCAACCTATGTGACTGGGCGGTGTTCAACTGAATAGCAGTTTCAGGCGCGCGCCAAACTTCGTCGGGGAGGCATTATGAAGCGTAGCTTCGGACTGTTTTTTGCGGCTCTGTTTTTGGCACTCTTTGGAGTGGCAGGGTCCGCGTTTGCGCAATGGGGCCAGAATGCGCCGCGCGACGGCGCCTGCTTTTACAAGGACGGCTATGGGAGCGAGTCGTTCTGCCTGAATGCCGGCCAGAGCGTTGATCGCATGCCGCCGGGTTTCAACGACCAGATCACATCCATGCGCCTCTTTGGCCGCGCGCGCGTCGTTGTGTTCGAGAACAGCAACTACGGCGGCCCGAATGAGACGTTTGACCGCAGCCAGTCTGACCTGCGGAACGTGCGCAAACGCGATGACCCGAGCCGTGTCTGGAGCGACCGCATCTCGTCCATTCGAGTGGAATATGCGGAAGGCCGCGCCGATGATCGTTGGGGCCGCGACCGCGACGACGACCGCTGGCGTGACAGGGACCGGGATGACCGCTGGCGTGATCGGGATCGCGACGACCGCTGGCGCGATCGTGATGATCGCGGCTGGCACGGTGGCAACAACCCCAACTTCCCCGTGTGGGGACGTGGTCCGCAGCCCCGCCAGGGTGCCTGCTTCTTCCGCGATAGCAATTGGCGCGGTGATTACTTCTGCATGGCGCGCGGCCAGAGCCTGAGCTCCATGCCTCCCGGCTTCAATGACCGCATCTCGTCCGTACGCCTGTTCGGCGGCGCCAGAGTTTTCGTGTTCCAGGATTCCAATTTCCGTGGGCGCGAGGGGCGTTTCCGACGCGACATCGCCGACCTGCACGACCGCCGTCTGCGTGACGACCGCGACCGCAACTGGAACGACCGGATCTCGTCCATACAGGTGGACTGAGCGAGAAAACGTTTCGGAGGTTTCGGAAGTTTCGGATGTCGACCCTGCTAGGGGCCGAACCAACTTCCGAAACCTTTGAAACCTCCGACACCTCCAAACTTGACTCTTTAATCCGCCAACCTCGTCGCAATCTCTTCCAATTCCGTCGTGATCGGCGGGATCACTTCACCTGTTTCAGCACTTCGGGCCCCGTATTTCCCCTCACCCTTGCTCTCGATGTACGCCCACGGCGTCGCCGGATCGTGAGTAAAAACCACGAGCCAGTTATTGGGCACGGCGGATTCATAAAAGCGCTTGCGGTTGGCGATGGTCTCCAGTGGATACAGGTCATATCCCATGACCCACGTCAGGTCGAGATGTGCCGTGGTGGGAATCAGGTCGCTGATGTAGCACGCCGTCTTGCCTTGGCTCTCGACAAAAACCGCCTGCATAGTAGCGGTATGCCCGGGATAAACGCGTACCGAAACTCCGGGCACGATCTCGCGATCTCCAGTCACCAACTCCATCTGCCCGCTTTCGACGAGCGGATTGTAGTTGTCGCTCAGATAACTCACTCGGTCGCGTTCGTACTGACGCAGTCCGTGGCGCCATTCGCCTTCCGGAGCATAGTAGGTGGCGCGAGGAAACGTCGGAACGATGTTGCCGCCCTGTCGCATTGTGTTCCAGCCACAGTGATCGAAATGCAAATGGGTGTTGATGACGACATCCACGTCTTCTGGCGATATCTTCGCCGCGTCGAAGTTGGCTAACAACCGTGCTTCATTCGCATAGATTTTCTGCGGCTTTTCACCCAACTTGTTGCCGATACCGGTCTCCACCAGCACTGTGTGCTCACCCGTGCGGATAAGCAGCGAGTTCAACCCGAGCCGTAGCCGGTTCTGTTCGTCAGCCCGAAACTTCTTTTCCCAGAGCGGCTTCGGTACTACGCCGAACATGGCACCGCCATCCAGCCAGTACCCGCCGTCAGACAACATGGTCAGTTCAAAATCGCCCAGCGTCAGTCGATGCATTTCTCCTCGCAACACAACCCCGAATAGATGCGCGACCGCATAAAAGGAAACGAGGGATTCGCGGCCTGATGCCCGGCCTGTTACTCCACATCATTCATCTGCCCTCCAGCAGCTACCCTGTATAATCTCGCCAACCGCCATGAGCACATCTGCCAGCGTCTCGAATCCGCAACCCGCAACCACCATCACTTCTGTCCCACCGGCCAAAACTTCCGGGCGTATGGTGTCGCTGGACGTGTTTCGTGGCCTGACGATCGCGGGCATGATTCTGGTGAACAATCCGGGGAACGGGCATGCTTATGCGCCCCTGAAACACGCGGCTTGGAACGGGTGGACGCCAACCGATCTGATTTTTCCGTTCTTCCTGTTCATCGTGGGCGTCTCACTGGTGCTCTCATTTGCTTCGCGCCTGAACCGTGGCGCCTCACGATCGGAACTGCTGGCGCACAGCCTGAAGCGCGCCGCCATCATTTTTGCCATCGGAGTAGCGCTGAACGCTTTCCCGTACTACCACGTGATGCCGATCCGCTTCGTAGGCGTGTTGCAGCGCATCGGCTTGGCGTACGGCGCAGCCGCCTTGATCACCTTGTGGACAGGACGGCGAGGCAGGATCATCGCTGCCGTTGCCCTGATCGGCGGTTACTGGGCGTTGATGCGGTTCGTTCCTGTACCCGGCTTCGGCATACCGGGCCGCGATATTCCGCTGCTCGACCCCGACCGGAACTGGGCCGCACTGTTCGACCAGTGGATCGTCCCCGGTCGTCTCTACCTGGGAACCAGCGATCCGGAAGGGTTCCTGAGTACGTTCCCCGCCATCGGTACAGTGCTGCTGGGCGTGCTGACCGGCGAGTGGCTTAGGTCGAAAGCCACACCGACGCGCAAGGCGATCGGTATGTTTGCATGGGGCGCTGCAGGACTACTCGCGGGCAAGCTATTCGACGTCTGGATGCCGATCAACAAAAACCTTTGGACCAGCTCGTTCGTCCTGTTCACGGCTGGATTCGCGCTGATTGTGCTGGCGGCGTGCTACTGGCTAATCGACGTCCGGGGCTGGCGCGGCAAGTGGACCGAGCCATTTCTCGTGTTCGGGACAAATGCCATCGTGGCTTACACGCTCGCTTCGCTCACCGCCAAAATCATCTATCGGACTAAGATTCTGGGCGGAACAACGAGCATCCAGCGCTACATCTTCGATCACGTTTTCGCGCCACTCGGAAACCCGAGTTTCACGTCGCTGTTGTTCTCCCTGGCGTTTGTGGCCGTCTGCGCGATTCCGGTATGGGTGCTCTACCGCAAGGGCATCTTCATCAAAATCTGAGCCGAAGACCTGGGAGAGGAGATCGTCCTGGGAAAGGAATCGTAGCGCAGCCAGCCCGGGGCCGGTCCTCGTCGCGAGGCTCGGTCACCTCTCCGGTCGCAGCTCTACAGCAGCCCTTCCTGCTTGTCGTCGCCGGTTGCCTTCTCGCCCTTAATCGTGAGATTTCCGGCATTCACCACGGCGCGTAACGAGTACTGACCCTCACCGCTCCTGGAAACGTTCTGCACAAGCCCGGCAGCATAGGCCGACCACGGGCCGGCAGACAGGGTACCGGCGGTCACCTTCAGACTTACACGTCCATAGTCGTCTGCACGGCCAATCGCCAGCGTCGCATTACCCGCATTGAGCACTATGTCCTTGCTGCCCTTTACGCCGTTCAGGTCGAGGTTGCCAGCCGCAAGGTGGATGGAAACGTCGCTCACCTCGGGAACCTCGATCACGTATTTCGGCCCCGAACCGAACGTACTGCCGGCGGGCGTATCAGTCCAGATCCGAGCATCCCCATCGGGGCTGAGATGCAGAGCGGCTTCGCACGACTCAACGCAACGTGCAACCACAGTGCCGCCCGCCCTGCCGATCACTTCCACATTGCCGCGCGAAAGATCTATGCGCACCGTTCCACCTGGAGCAAACGACCGGCTTACCTCACTGGGCGCTACGGAAGCTCGCACCGAATGCTTGTGGCAGGAAGGGAGAACAATCATCGCAAGAACGAGAAGAATGAGTGCGAATGCACGAACACGCCTGGGCATAGTACGCCTCCAGCAGTGAATACGGGTTGTGGAGGCGTTCGGTTCCGAAAAATCGCAGCGCAATCATCTTGTAGCAGCATCACGACGAGTTGGTGTCGATTGAACCGATAAATAAGCGCCTATACCTCAGGGCTACTGTGCAGTTTGGCTGATTGCGCTTGTGCTCACGATCACCGCGTGTTTGTTTTCGATGGCCCGATGATTAAATCTTCTGAACGCGCTGAACGTCGCGTACGCCGGGGATTTTTCGCAGTCCCGCGATGATGTGCTCGAGGTGCTTCAGGTGCTCAATATCGATGACCACATCGATATTGGCCTGACGGTTGGCCGTGCGTGCCTCGATGTTGCGGATATTCGTGTTCTCGTCGCTGATGATGGTTGCAATCTGTTTCAACATGCCCGAGCGGTCGTCGCAAAAGACGGTAAGTTTTACGGGGAACCCTGCCGCCGCGCCGTCCTTGCTCTTGCCTTCACGCGCCCATTCGACAGCGATGCGCCGTTCAGGCTCATTGATCAGATTGATGACGTTGGGACAGCTCTTCGCATGGACGGCCACGCCTTTGCCGCGCGTAACGTAACCGATAATCTCTTCACCGCGAATGGGGTTACAGCAGCGCGCACGATAGACCATCAGGTCGTCGTGTCCCTTGACCGTTAATGCCGCGTTCGTCGCGTTGCCGCCAAAAACGCGGCGCACCACGCTCGTCAGGCCAGATATGGGCTTCTCTTCATCCGCGCCGGGGGCCGCCTGCTCCGTGCTTGATTCTGGCGCGAGGCGCCCGAGAACCTGGCGTGCAGAGTACTTGCCGTAACCGATGCCGGCAATCAGGTCATCCTGGCGGCTCAGTCCGTAGTCATGCGCGACCCGCTTATACTCGTCTTCTTTTATGTCCTTGAGCGAGATACGGTATTTGCGCGCTTCTTTTTCGATCAGCTTGCGGCCGATTTCTATCGCACGCTGCCGCTGATGGATATTGAGCCAGTGCTTGATCTTCTGGCGCGCGCGGCTTGACTTCGCCAGCGTGAGCCAGTCGCGGCTCGGCTTGTGCCCGGCCTGGGTGATGATTTCCACGATGTCGCCCGAGCGCAGCTTGTATCGCAACGGCACCATACGCCCGTTCACCTTGGCACCGATGCACGTGTGTCCCACTTCGGTATGAACGGTGTAAGCGAAATCGATCGGCGTTGCGTCACGCGGCAGAATTACGATCTTGCCCTTCGGGGTGAAGGTATAGACCTCCTCCGGGTAAAGATCGATTTTCAGGTTCGACAGGAACTCGCCGGGGTCGCTGACTTCGCGCTGCCACTCCACCATCTGCCGCAGCCATGCCAACCGCTGCTCATCTTTCGCGGAGATGGGGCCGTCCTTGTACTTCCAGTGCGCCGCGATGCCTTCTTCCGCAATCTTGTGCATCTCTTCGGTGCGGATCTGCACTTCGAAAGACATGCCGTTCTCGGCGATCACGGTAGTATGCAGCGACTGATACAGGTTCGGCCGCGGCATGGCGATGAAGTCCTTGATGCGGCCGGGTACAGGGCGCCAGAGATTGTGAATGATGCCTAGAACCGCGTAACAGTCGTGGACGGACTTGGTGATGATGCGCATCGCGAACATGTCATAGACCTGGTCCACGCTGATGCGCTGCCGCTCGAGCTTCTGATGGATGCTCCACAGGCGCTTGATTCGGCTGTGTACTTCCGCTTCGAGCCCGGCTTCCTTAATCTTGTGCCGGATGACTGCTTCTATCTTGCCGAGAAAGTGTTCGCCCGCTTTGCGCTTTGCTTCGACTGTGTCGGCAAGTTGCTTGTAGCCGATCGGATCGCAGTACTTGAACGAAAGATCTTCCAGCTCGCCGCGGACCTTGCCCATCCCGAGCCGGTGTGCGATCGGCCCATAGATATCCTGCGTTTCGCGCGCAATCTTCTCCTGCCGGTCTTTGGGCAAGTACTCCAGTGTGCGCATATTGTGCAGGCGATCCGCTAACTTGATCATGACCACGCGAATATCGTCCACCATGGCCAGGACCATCTTGCGGACGTTCTCTGCCTGCCGCTCCTCGCGCGAAGCGAAGTCGATCTTGCTGATCTTCGTCACGCCCTCGACGATGTGCGCCACCTGCTCGCCGAACAGCTTCTCAATCTGCTCGACGGTGACCGACGTGTCTTCCACCACATCATGTAGCAGGCCGGCCGCGATAGCGGTAACGTCGAGCTTCAGGTCCGTGAGGATGAGGGCGACTTCAAGAGGGTGAATCAGGTACGGCTCGCCGCTGGCGCGGGTCTGTCCGGAGTGCTGCTGGAGACAGAAATCGTATGCCTTGCGCACCAGGTCCAGATCGTCGCTCGGCCGGCTCTCCCGCAGCTTTCTCATGAGCTCGCGGAACTTCGTTACCGTCAGAACATTGGTCGCGATCTGTTGGCGCAACGTCGCCATAACTGATTATAGCCCGAGGTAAGCTGCTCGCTTACAGCAGTTCCTATTCATCGGTTGAATAAGGTGACTGTTCTGCTGATTTGATGATTGAAGCAGCTTTGGAGTTTCTGACTCTCAAATTTCCCGTTCGCGTTCAGGTTCGATTTGAACGCGGGTGCTTGAAACTCAAAGCCGGAAGCTCGAAACTAACGTCCTATGAAGATCCTGCTCAGCGGTGCGACGGGCCTGATCGGGAGCGCGCTGATTCCGGCGCTCCAAAAAGCCGGTTACGAGGTGATCAAACTCGTGCGTCGAGCGCCCTCGGACGAGACTGAGATCGTGTGGGATCCAACCAGAGCGCCAGACCAGCGACTTGTCGACCGACTTAGCGGCTTCGATGGCGTCATTCACCTCGCAGGCGAGACCATCATGGGCCGCTGGACTGCTGAGAAGAAGGCCCGCATCCGCGACAGCCGGACGATTCCCACTCGAAACCTTTGTTCCGCGCTTGCTTCCGCGTCCGCCAAACCCAGAGTGCTGCTTTCGGCTTCCGCGATCGGCATTTATGGGAACCGCGGCGATGAAGTGCTGACAGAGGAAAGTGCACCCGGCAGCGGGTTTCTGGCCGAGGAGGTGGCTGTCCGGTGGGAGCAGGCGACCGAAGCCGCGCGCGAGGCTGGCATTCGGGTGGTCAACCTGCGTATTGGCGTGGTGCTTACGCCCAAGGGAGGTGCACTCAAAGAAATGCTGCTGCCGTTCCGCATGGGCGTGGGTGGGAAGACCGGCTCAGGCCGCCAATGGATGAGCTGGATCGCACTCGAGGACGTCGTTTCCTCGATCGTGTTCCTGCTGGTGAATGAATCCATTGCAGGCCCGGTGAACCTGACCGCGCCCAAGCCGGTGACAAACGCTGAATTTTCCAAGGCCCTTGCGAGCACGATGCGTCGCCCAGCGGTCTTCTCGCAACCGGCGTTCCTTATCCGCACCATCTTTGGCGAGATGGGCGAGACCCTGTTGCTCGGCAGCACACGGGTGCTCCCGCGAAAACTCGAAGCGAGTGGCTATAGGTTCAAGTACTCCGAAGTAAACGAGGCGCTCAGGGCAATGGTGGGAGAGCGGTAATCAGTTGACGTATCACGAAAGTCGGTACTCTCACCGTTCCAGCGTCGGCAATATCTTCAGCGCCGCCAGCAGCGAACTTCCGATCAGAATCACAAAGACCCCTATCGAGATCCACGCATATCGACGGTCGCCTTCGCGCCAGAATACGATGGCTGCGACCAGCACGCGCGTGATCGGGGTCGACATCAGCACCAGCACGCCAGCTTCGGTTACGTACCGCCCAGTAGCGGCGTGAGCCAGCGACACCAATCCGCCCAGCACAATCAGCACGATCGACAGATACGCGCCAATGCGCAGCACCAGTCCAACGGCACGATCTTCCGAGCGAGTGTCGCGTGTGCGGCCCGGAGCGGATTGGTTCAAGTCCGTCGACATTCAGTCATTCAATCGTCGAATCAGCTAAATCTTTCCTTCAGCGATCTTCGCAATCATCTGCGACGCAAGATACAGCGTCACGATGATCAGTATGCCCAGCACATAAGAAGCTCGCAGCTTTGGCGCCAGCCTCGCCCCCGTAAGTGACCCGGCGAAAACTCCGACGACAATCGGCGCGGCAAGCGCCATCAGGACGTCACCCCGCCCCCAGTAGATGAACGCGCTCGCTGAGGCCGTCACTCCGATCATGAAATTGCTCGTCGCAGTCGCCACCCGCAGCGGAATCCCCATGAACAGGTACATCACCGGAACCTTCACCGCTCCTCCGCCGATTCCGAGCAGGCCGCTCATTCCTCCGGCAAAAAACGCGGCGCCCATGCCCGCCGGGTAGTTTCGTACGTCGTAAGGTGGGATCGTCGACTCAGCCTTCTGATATCGGCCTTGCCACGCACGCTTAAGCAGCGACAACCCGGTGTAGAGCAGAAAGCACGTGAACAGGATTGCGAGCGTGGTGCGGTGCACATACCCGGCGATCACGGCCGCCGCCACCGCACCCAGCGTGGTCGCCAGTTCAAGCGTCATGCCCAGACGAATGTCGGTCACACCGCGTTCGACGTTCACCGATGAAGTTGCCGTCGACGTGGCGATCACTGCCATCAGACTCACGCCGATCGCCTGGTGCATCGGCACTCCCATGTAAACGGCGAGCACCGGAATGATCAGGATTCCGCCGCCGAGTCCCACGATGGAGCCCAGCGTTCCGGCGGCGAAACCTACAACGGCGAGTATGAGGACGTACGTTGCTGACACGATCTTTCTTCAACCGCGACGATCTTTTTACGAAGATGTCATCCTGAGCGAAGCGAAGGATCTATGCATTTCGCTCGAGCGCCTTCCCTTTGCTCCGGGCCAAGTGACACCTCTCCTTTGATGCTCTCTTCGCCTGGCACCAAGAACCCGTGCTTACGCTGTTCGCGCTGCCTGGAATGCCTCAATCCTTTCTCGCACGCTCAACACGCGCTTCGGCAACTTCAGGCGGCTGCCTTCTTCCAATATCGGCACCAATTTGTCGAACTCAGGCCCCGAGTGCGAACCCGTCAGCGCCACGCGAATCGGGTGGAACAGGTCTTTGCCCTTCACGCCCGTCTCGGTCTTCACTTCATTGACGATGGCCTTGAAGCGTTCAGGCGACAGCTTCTGCGCTTGTGCTTCCGCATCGGCAGCAATCTTCGCGGCGAACGCGTCCAGCACTCTCGCCGTGTTGGGCGCACTCAGCACTTCGGCGTTGTCGGGCGCCATCGTGGCTGCAACCGGATCGTAGGCAAAGATCAGCGAAGCGCGTTCCGGCAACTGCTCCAGGCGATCTACCGAGGGCGCAAGCAGCGCCGTGATCTTCTTCAGCCATTCGAGCGCTTCGTCGCTCAGGCCGTATCCCGGCTTCGAGACCTCCGCAGCCGGTGTCAAGCCTGTCTGGGCAACGATGGAGTCGCGGAACATGCGGTCCCAGTAGTTCTGCGCCAGCGCTGCGAGGCGCTCCGGCGCGGCTTCCTTGATATAGTGACGGTTCAGCCAGTTCAGCTTGTCGACATCGAACACGGCAGCCGAAGGCGTTACCCGCCCAAGGTCGAACTCTTTCACCAACTCTTCCTTGCTGAAAATTTCGCGGTCGCCGCCACTCGGAGCCCACCCCAGCAGCGCCAGGTAGTTGAACAGCGCTTCGGGCAGCACGCCACTGTCGCGGAAGTTGGCGATCGACACGGCGCCGTGGCGCTTCGAAAGCCTCTGGCGGTCCGCACCGAGAATCGTCGACAGATGCGCGAATTCGGGCACCTTCCAGCCGAACGCCTCGTAGAGCACGACCTGCTTGGGCGTGTTCGACAGGTGGTCGTCCCCGCGGATGACGTGCGTGATCTCCATCAGCGCGTCGTCTACGACCACCACGTAGTTGTAAACCGGCATTCCCGTCGAGCGCACGATGATCGGGTCGGCGACCGCCTCGGGCGGGAACTCGACCCATCCTCGCACAATGTCATGAAAGCGAATCGGGTGATCGGGAATTTTGAGCCGGATGGCGGCGGACTCTCCGGCGGCTCGGCGCTTCTGCAACTCGGCCGGATCAACCTCGGCGCACGGACACGACCGCATCGGCGGACGATGCTCGGCCAGCGCCTTCTCGCGCTCCTGCTCGAGCACGTCTGCGGGGCAGAAGCACAGGTACGCCTTACCCTTCTCCAGCAACTTTCCAGCATACTGGTGATAGATGTCCAGCCGCTCCGACTGGCGATAGGGCGGGAACGGTCCGCCCACATCGGGACCTTCGTCCCAGTCGATGCCGAGCCACTTCATGTCATCGAGAAGCTGCGTCTCGTAGCGGGCCTCGCTGCGCTCGACGTCGGTATCCTCAATGCGAAGGACGTAAGTGCCGCCCTTCTGGCGGGCAAAAAGCCAGTTGAACAGCGCCGTGCGAGCATTTCCGACATGCACCTGCCCCGTGGGCGACGGCGCAAAACGTACGCGAACTTTTTCCTGAGTCACGAAATGATGGTAGCACTTGAAGGCGGTTCCAAGCGGCTTCGTCGTCTTTTACAAAGAACGCGGCCCGATGGACCACCAGCCCTTGCTCACCTTCTCTTTTCGCCTATGATCGTCGGGTGTTGTGCGGAGACAGAATCGTGGATGAGACAGGGCAGCGGCACACGGAGTTCATGCGCAGGTGCATCGACTTGGGCAGGCAGGCGTTACCTCATGATGTTCCTGTGGGTGCGCTGGTGGTGCGCGACGGCGTGGTGGTGGCGGAGGGAGTCGAGACCGTACGCGCAAGGCAGGACGTGACCGCGCATGCCGAGATCGTAGCGTTGCGGGCTGCCTGCGCCCGCCTTGGTTCGCTGGACCTGAGCGGTTCTACGCTCTATACCACGGTGGAGCCGTGCGCGATGTGCGCGTATGCCATAAGGCTGGCACGGGTCAGCATGGTTGTGGCGGGCACGCGGTCGTCTGACTCTGGTTCGCCATGCAGTGGCGCGATAGTGCTCACCAGCGAGGATGTGCTTCTGAGCAGGCGGCCACCAATCTTCATCCGCGGCGTGCTGGAGGAAGAGTGCGCGGCACTGCTGAAAGAGCGCGACGCATGATCCTCCGCTAGCCAGTCCACGCATGCTGTCCTAAACGCTCAAGTGGCGCCCGGGCCTTATTCGAAGTAGCCAATGCTCATGTCAGCTGTCACGGCCTTGTTCGCCGATTCGGAGAACCTGTTGCTGAAAACCAGGTAGTACGTTCCTTCATGCGACGGCAGCTTGGCCTCCACGTTCGCCTGCGTCACTCGGCCACTGGCGTAGTGGGGACGAACTTCGCGCCCGTTCTGCCAGTTAGCGTATCCGTCTTCGTCGAATACGTAGACTTCCACATCGTTGCCGGTCCCGCCGCTTACTTCAAAACGGCCCCGAACCGTCACCTCCGTGACCTCAGCCGGGACTGTGAACTTGTAGAACACATATTCAGCGGGCCGGATCGTGAACGCGCCATCGACAATGGTCTGAGCAACGGGATGCGGCGGCGCCGGCTCTTGCGCCAAGGCAGCGCACGACACAAACAGCACCGCAATAAACGCGACGTACCTGAGCATCTGGACTTTTCTCCGGGAGCCACATTGTACTCTGGAGATCAACGCCGAGAACGATAGTTTTGGCTACGAACTGCGCACCGTGGCGGAGTGCAACCTTCCCTGATGCGGACGGGTGCGGCACGCACGATCTGTTTGGGAAAGGGGAAAGCGTGCGCCACCGCCCCCTATCGAGGGCACCCCGGCAGTCCCGTTTTTTCTCGCTCAAT
>DASPIK010000026.1:0-12130 GCA_035629075.1 Terriglobales bacterium
GGGACGTGCCGTCGCTCCCGAACAGGCGGAAGCAGTGGTCGTGCAGACTTCGAAAGAGGAACAGCTACCTGCCGCTGACATGGAATCCGTAGAGAAGATGTCGCAAGCAACTGCTGTTGAGGGTGTTTTCGCATCCGGCGATAACTCGCCTGCCATGCCGGTGAACGGAGATCGATACCAGGAGCTCGGCAAGTTCTTTGCTGACGTGCTCGAACGAGGCTACAAGTTGTGGCACGGTCCAGAGGAGAAGCGCGACGCCGCTCCTGTTGTGATCACAGGTGCGGCTTTGGGGCTGCCAGGAACTGAGCGCATCTTCGACGACAGCAACATCGCCCGGATCATGCGCGGAGATCAGTTCATAAACCTCATTCCCCCACAGTTTCGGGAGGCAATGCTCGACAAGCACATCACCCGACTCGTGAAGTCTGACAACGGCGGACCGGTGTTCGAATCCATCAGCGATGTGGCTGATGTCATAAAGCTTGCTGGGCGCGGCGGTGCTTTCGATATAGAGAGTGAGTTCGGTGTGTCTGCCGATCGGGCCGCTGCACTCGATCGAGTTACCAGCCTGGCGATTGCGGCGGGCATCGATGCACTTCGCGATGCAGGTATTCCGCTGGTAATGCGCTACAAGACGACCAGCAAAGGTACCCAGTTGCCGGATCGATGGGGCTTGCCGGACGCGCTGCGCGACGACACCGCAGTGATTTTCGGATCGGCATTCCCGGGATGTGATTCTTTCGCGGAGGAGATGCGTCGGCATTACGTCGATCACTTCCGTCGTGAGCACCTGTCATCCCTAACTACCATCCGTGCCCTGATTGCCGAGGCGAACGGCAATAATGCTGCAGTTCGGCAGGAACTTGAGCGCCGCATTCATGAACTGCAAACCCTCATTGAGAGTGAACCGTATACATTCAATCGCCGGTTCCTATTCAGAGTACTGTCAATGGGGCACTCGCAATTCGCGGAAGTCATCGGAGCACGAGGTCCAAACACTCAAATCAACTCCGCATGTGCCACGACTACACAGGGCATCGCGTTAGCTGAGGACTGGATTGCGACCGGACGTTGCCGCCGCGCCATCGTCATTTCGGCGGATGACGTAACTTCCGACAATCTGATGGAGTGGATGGGGGCTGGATTCCTGGCCAGCGGGGCAGCAGCGACGGATGAAGTCGTAGAAGATGCGGCTACCCCATTCGACCGCCGTCGTCACGGTTTGATCATGGGCATGGGGGCTGCCGCCCTCGTCCTAGAAAGTGCGGAGTCGGCGCGGGAACGCGGCATACGTCCAATCTGCGAAGTGCTGGGCACTGCGACGGCGAACAGTGCCTTCCACGGCAGTCGCCTTGATGTGCAGCATATCTGTGGCGTGATGGAGCAGTTGATGGCGCAAGCCGAAACGCGCTTCGGTATACGACGCCATGAAGTTGCACCGCAGATGTTCTTCATGTCCCACAAGACCTATACACCCGCGCGCGGCGGAAGTGCGTCCGCCGAGATCCATGCACTGCGAAAGGTGTTTGGAGATTCAGCGGACCGCATCGTCATTGCTAATACGAAGGGCTTCACTGGTCATGCCATGGGTACAGGGGTGGAGGATGTGGTTGCGGTGAAAGCTCTGGAAACCGGATGCCTGCCTCCTGTAGCCAACTTCAAGGAAGTGGACCCCGAACTTGGGTTGCTGAACCTTTCGAAAGGTGGAGAGTACCCGGTCGAGTACGCTCTTCGGCTTGGAGCTGGCTTTGGCTCGCAAATCAGCATGGCGCTGTTGCGGTGGGTCAAGACGCAGGAGGCCAAACGACCAAACCCGAGCGAGCTAGGGTATCAGCACCGTGTTGCGGACCCGAAGACTTGGAAGGCATGGCTGAAGAAGACGTCCAGTATGGATGCCCCACAGTTGGAGGTCGTGCAGCATACGCTGCGTGTACGAGACGAAAGATCTGCAAGAGCAGCGGAAGGAGTTTCGGCACGTCCTGCGACCGCAACTGCGGCCAGGTCCGATGACTCTCAGGCCATCCCAACCACGCAGAAAATTGCCGGGACAGAAGTCGCGGAGCGCGAGACTGCGCAACGTGCAGAAGCGAAGGCGCAAGCTGTAGCTGCGGGTGGGACTGCGGTAAGCATGGCGAGTACGCGGTCCCAAGTCGCGGCTGCGATTGCTGCAGAAACTGAGCCGCATGCGCCAGCAGCGAAGGTCCCTGCTGCACTGGCGATCGATGACGAATCTGTAAAGCAGCACGTGCTTGCGCTCGTATCGGAGAAAACCGGGTACCCGATTGACATGCTCGACGTAGACCTTGATCTTGAGGCCGATCTGGGTGTGGACACGGTGAAGCAAGCGGAAGTGTTCGCCACGATTCGTGAAGCGTACGGAATCCCGCGGGACGAAAAGATCAAGCTGCGAGACTTCCCGACTCTTGCTCACGTGATCCGGTTCGTGCACGAGCGCAGAGGGAACTCCGCAGCACCTGCCACCACTCAGGTTGCTGCATCACCCGCGTCTGAGCGGACGGAAGCGGCTGCTGAGGTGGTGGTCACGACAGCATCGCCGGCGCCACCTGCCGAACGCGGGTCCGTGAAAGACAGAATTCTGGCACTTGTAGTGGAGAAGACCGGCTACCCGAAAGACATGCTGGATCCGGATCTCGACCTCGAAGCCGATCTCGGGGTGGACACGGTGAAGCAGGCTGAGATGTTCGCGGCTATTCGTGAAATTTACGGCATCCTGCGCGATCCGAATCTTAAGTTGCGTGATTTCCCAACCTTGACGCACGTGATTTAGTTTGTCAGGCGTCCGGACTTGGCCGACGCCACAGTCATGGTGACGGTCGAACCGTCTGCGCCGGAACCGACTGAGTCGCAGGGGGATCCGATATCGGGAGAACAGCTTGGAGAAATATCTCCGGCTGTGCAGTCAGTTGCAACGGCAAGTGCCGGTGAGGCGCCAGACGACTCCGTTAAGAAACGGATACTCACGCTTGTGGTGGAAAAGACGGGCTATCCGAAAGACATGCTGGACCTTGACCTTGATCTCGAGGCCGACCTTGGAGTGGACACCGTCAAACAGGTCGAAATGTTCGCGGCCATACGTGAGATCTACAACATCCCCCGTGATCCAAATCTGAAGCTGCGCGATTTTCCGACGCTGGCACACGTCATTCAATTCGTGTACGACAGGCGACCGGATCTGTCACTGAAAACTCCGATAACCGAAAGTAACGGCGAGACCGCTCCACATGAGGAGCCGCAAGTTGAGTCGGTATCACCGGAAGCCCAGCCTCAGATAGCGAGTGATGAAGAGATCAAGACGAAGGTCCTCGACATCGTGGCGGCGAAGACTGGTTATCCCAAGGACATGCTGGATCTGGATCTCGATCTCGAAGCTGATCTCGGCGTAGATACGGTGAAGCAGGCTGAGATGTTCGCTGAAGTCAGAGCGGCTTACAACATCCCGCGAGATCCTGATCTCAAATTGCGCGATTTCCCGACGCTGGCCCACGTGATTCAGTTTGCGAAAACCAAGCTCGCTTCGATGTCGGAACCAGTGTCGAAGCAGGAACAGCCAGCAAGTGAAGCGATCGCCTATTCGGTTAACTTGGAAAAGGCCGACGAAGTTGCGACTCCTGCGCGTTCCGCGCGGGCTCAGCCTGAACTGGCGAGTTTTGAGGCTGCAGATCGAATTCCGCGGAGAGTGCCTGTTCCGGTGCCGCGACCGCCACTCGACGCCTGCAAGACGACGGGCGTGAAACTCGGGCAGGGAAGCCGAGTCATCATCATGCCCGATCAGCAAGGAGTTGCCGCCGCGCTTTCGGATCGGTTACGTGCGCTCGGCGCAGAAGTAACGATGCTCGAACCCGCGTCTGACCCCGGCGCGATAGAGGAGCGCGTGAAGGCCGCGATGGGACTAGGTCCTGTGCAGGGCGTCTACTGGCTGCCAGCACTCGATGATGAAGGCAGCCTTTCGGACATGACTGTCGCTGAGTGGAAGAACGCGATTGGTGTCCGTGTGAAGACGCTTTACGCGACGATGCGAGTTCTCTACGACCACATCGCAGTCCAGGGCACATTCTATGTAGCAGCGACCCGCCTCGGTGGACAGCACGGCTACGACGAACAGGGTGCAGTTGCACCGCTGGGAGGTGCCGTTGTTGGATTCACGAAGACGTACAAACGAGAGCGTCCGGATGCTCTGGTGAAGGCAGTCGACTTCGAACGCGATGCGAGAGCTGCGGAGATCGTGAGCAAGCTTCTGGAAGAGGCACAACGCGATGCAGGCGCGGTAGAGATCGGACATAAGCACGGACAGCGATGGACCATCGGCTTACAAGAGAGGCCTGCGAGCGATGGGGTTCCGGGGCTAACGCTGGACGAGAATACGGTTTTCGTCGTCACGGGGGCGGCAGGAAGTATCGTTTCGGCGATTACGTCCGACCTCGCGGCAGCATCGGGTGGGACGTTCTACCTTCTTGATCTAGTACCCGAGCCTGATCCGAGGAACCCTGATCTTAAGCGGTTCGTTGACGACAAGGATGGCTTGAAGCGAGAGTTGTTTGCACGCATTCAGGCACGCGGTGAGCGGGCAACGCCAGCGCTTGTGGAGAAGGAATTGGCGGCACTGGAACGGGCATGTGCCGCGAACAGTGCCATCGAAGCAGTACGTCACGCTGGTGGAACTCCGTACTACTACAGCGTGAACCTCACCCACGCCGAGGCGGTCGCGAAGATCGTCTCGCAGATTCGCGAACGAAGCGGTCGCATTGATGTGCTGTTGCACGCCGCCGGGATAGAGCGGAGTCACTTCCTCCCTGACAAACCCACGACTGAGTTTGACCTGGTGTTCGATGTCAAGAGTGACGGCTGGTTCAACCTGCTGCGCGCCATTGGTGAGATGCCACTAGGCGCGACCGTCGCGTTCAGTTCGATTGCCGGGCGGTTCGGCAACGCCGGACAAACAGACTACAGCTCAGCGAACGATCTGCTCTGCAAGATAACTTCTAGCTTCCGCACAACGCGCCCGAACACGCGGGGTATTGTGATCAATTGGACTGCGTGGGGCGGAATCGGCATGGCAACGCGCGGCTCCATTCCGAAAATGATGGAAGTCGCCGGCATTGACATGTTGCCGCCGGAAGCCGGGATTCCGCTCATCAGGCGCGAACTCACGAAGGGCGCTACTCGCGGCGAGATCGTCATCGGACAGCGCCTGGGAGTGCTCCTCAACGAATGGGACGAGACCGGCGGACTGGACCCGAAGGCAGCGACAGCTTTCGCTAAAGATGGGCCGATGGTTGGGAAGATAACTAAGTTCGGCATTCACAGCGGCGTTCAGGTTGAGGTGACACTCGATCCGAAGCAGCAGCCGTTCCTTTACGATCACCAGATCGACGGCACGCCGGTTTTGCCTGGGGTCATGGGTGTTGAGGCATTCGCCGAAGCTGCGGGGTGCATGCTTCCGGGGTGGTACGTCGAGTCAGTGGAGGATGTTAGCTTCCTGGCACCATTCAAGTTTTATCGGAACGAACCTCGCACGGTTGAGGTTCAAGCGACCTTCGTTTGCCTCGGTGAGGCGATCGTGGCTGAGTGCAAGCTAATCGGCCGGCGACAGTTGCCAAACCAGGCTGAACCGCAGAGCACAATTCATTTTACCGGGAGAGTGCGCTTGAGCCGTCAGAAGCCGGAACAAGTGATGATGACAACGCCACCACATTCGGGTGCGGCTCAGATCAAGCGGGACGATATCTACCAAATCTACTTTCACGGACCAGCGTACCAAGTCGTTCAGCGGGCATGGCGGGAAGGAGATCGAGTCATCGGAGTGATGGCGGAGGCGTTGCCGCCGAACCATCAGCCGACTGATCGACCGACGCTCGTTACGCCGCGAACGATCGAGCTTTGCTTCCAGACAGCCGGCTTGTGGGAACTTGGTGTCGAAAGCCGTTTTGGCCTGCCGCAGAGAATCGAGAGGGTTCGCGTGCTCGGAGATCCGGCCAAAGCGAAAGCACCGCTATATGCAGCTGCGACGCCGAGACCGGATGGCGCGTTCGACGCTGCGGTCGTCGATTCGGCAGGCACCGCGTATTTGGTTGTGACTGGCTATCGAACCGTTGCGCTTCCAACCGCCGTTGATTCGGAGCGACTGACGGCGCTTCGTGCCGCGGCCTAGCGGCTCAGGTCGAAAATGGATGTTTATTGGCTAGAACAGACGCAATCTGAAGTGCCGTCCGGCGACGATTGGCTAAGCGAAAGCGAGGCCGTTCGGCTGGACAGTATGCGTTTTGAAAAGCGCCGAGCAGATTGGCGATTGGGGCGGTGGACCGCGAAGCACGCTTTGGCCGCTTGGCTGAAACTCGAACCCGAAACCGACGTACTTCGGAGTATCGAATTGCGAGCGCAAACGTCGGGTGCGCCAGAACCTTACTTCGGCGGACGTCACGCCGAGGTGAGCATATCGCTCAGTCACAGTTCGGGAGTGGCGATGTGCGCTGTCGCGGGGAAGACTGCACAGCTTGGGTGTGACTTGGAGCGGATTGAGCAACGCTCTGCCGCTTTCGTCTCCGACTATTTCACGTTGGAAGAGCAACGTCTTATTGCCGGCGCCTCAACTTCGAAACGCTTGGTTGCAAACTTGATATGGAGCGCGAAGGAAAGTGCTCTCAAGGCACTGAAGGAAGGCCTCCGCCGTGATACGAGGTCGGTCGAGGTGACATTCGACAACGTCAGCGTGGGAGCGCCAGACCGAGACAGATCGTGGCGGGTCTTTTACGTAACCTGCGGAGGTGAAAGACGCTTGCAGGGCTGGTGGCAATGTGAAGCAGAACTTGTGCGAACCTTAGTTGCCGAACCAGCACCACGCGAACCGGTGAGGATTGCAATTCCTGCACGCACAGGGAACGCTGCCACCGCGGGAACGGCTTAGGCTGGACAATGTGCTGTGAAAAATGCGGGGCTCAGCTAACGCGCTGAGCCCCGACGTGTGTCACACGGCCAGAGGCAAATCCGCCGTGTGCAAGGTTGAGATTAGAAGAGCAGTTTCAGAGCTAGCTGCATCTGACGCGGCTCGAACGAGTTGCCGATCTTACCGAACAGACTGCTCGAGATTGCCGTGCTGCGGAATGCAGAGCCAGGGCTGCCGATTCCGAAGTTTGTATGGTTAAGGACGTTGAACGCTTCGGCGCGGAATTGTAGCGTGAAGCGTTCGCCGATCTTCGTGTTCTTGAAGACCGATGCGTCCCAACGGACCATGCCAGGACCAACCAACGTGCCGCGCGGCGCGTTGCCGGGACGAGCTACGCCCGCCGGAACGTATGCGAAGGCGGCCGGGTTGACCCAGCCCGTGTCGATGTTGTGTGCGAAGTTGTTCGGGTCAATGCCCGGAACCATGTCCGGACGAGCGCCCGAGTACGTATTACCGCACAGTCCGAGTCCGCCCTGGTCAGCCCTTGAGCCGCAGCTAGAGGTGCTGGCCGTGTAATGGCGGCCCGTATTGGCGAACACCAGACCTGACAGTTCCCAGCCACCGAGCAAGTGGCCAACAAAGCCCTCCTGCTTCTGATAGAAGGGCAGATCGTACACATACGTAGCCGTGAACACGTGCCGTCTATCGAAGTCGAGGTTTCCGTAGTCAGCACGCAGGTCATATGAGTACTGCGAGGCGCGGTAATCGCCTGATTGCGTGCCTAGCGTGTGCGACCAGGTGTAGTTCAAGGTGACAAGGGTGTTGTCGGTGAAGTGCTTCTTGAACTGCGCCTGCAGGCCGTTGTAGTTGGAGGTGAATACCGGCGTGAAGAGGTTGATTGCGTCGTATCCCTTGTAGGGGCGGACGAGATTCAGCAACTGGTAATCACCCGCTCTGAAGACACAGTTGGATGCGCTGGTGCAGCGACCCGCCGCAATTTGCGTGTCCACGTAGCCCGGAATGTTCTTGAAGTCACCGATGTGCGGCATGTTGACGTCAACCACGCCGATGAGGTGGCGGCCCAGATTGCCGTAATAGCCGATATCGATTGACATCGTGTTTGTGATTTGATGTTGAAAATCGAAGTTGAACATCTGCGAGTAGGGCAGTGCCCACTTGTTCGGGTCAGGGCCGCCGACGGTCGGAGGTGCCAAATCGACCGCAACCGTACCACCCGCAGGGTTGGTGAAGTTGGTGTTGTGAATGACCGCCGACCGTACTATCGGCACGTTCGAGCTTTGGAAGTTGTACACCGAGTTCATAGCGGGGGAATCGAAGAAGATGCCGTAGCCGCCACGAATCGAAGTCTTGCCATTCCCGAACGGATCGTACGCAAAGCCGAAACGCGGAGCGAAGTTCTTTTTGGGTGTGCGCTGAACTGCATCACCGTAAGGCGAGTTCTTCCCACCGACGATCATGCCGTTCGCATACGGAAGCGTAGTGCCCTCAGCCAGGTAGCCGCCGCTTGTTAGCGCTGGCGCCTTCGAAGGATCGTACGACTTCGGATCGAAGGTGCTCAGCAGGCCGTTCGCATATGTCGGCGCCATGAAGAGCGAGTAGCGCAGGCCGTAGTTCAGTGTCAGTCTAGGAGTTATGCGCCATTCGTCCTGCGCATAGAGTTCGAGCTGCTTCTGGCGAACATCCGCAATGAAAGGAATGTTCGTCTGTGAGTAGGTGTTTACGCGCCCGAGCAGGAAGTTTGCCCAAACCTGGTTGAACGTCTGATCCGACGGAGTCGGAATCGGTTCTCCGCCCGCAGTTGCCGGAGCGAAAGATGCGAGGTCATCGAAGGAGAACGTGGCACCGTTCGTGCCGGGTTCGTATTTCTGGTAATAGCTAAAGCTGCCGCCGAACTTCAGCGAATGGTGGCCGTAGATCTTGGTCAGGTTATCGAACCACGAATGGTTCTTATTAACCGCGCCATAAGGCCCGAAGCCGTACACGGTCGGAGCGCAACCCCACGGACCCACCGTGTATGCGCAGAGATCGATGTACGGGACAGTGGCTACATTCGTCGGGTAAACCAAGTTCGGCTTGATGTCAGGTGAGTTCTTCAGAGCATTAAGCGCGATGGGGTTACTGTCAATTTTGCCCCAGGAGAACGAGTACCCGAAATCATTAAGCAACGTATCGGAGAAAGTCGCTGTCGCGTGTGCTGTGAAGCTGCGCGCCGGCGAATTCGACTGAGTTGTCGAAAGATTCGGCAGGCTGGAACCTGTATACAGGCCACGGGGTTCGAGGGTCGGCACATCGTCGTCCGTGTAGCGGCCGAAGATGCTGAACCGGCTGTTGAAGTTGTGGTCGATGCGAATCGCCTCTTCACGATAGTTCGCAACACCACGGCCAATCGTGGTCAGAGTGCGATCCGGATTGTTCGGAGGCGGCAGCTTGGAAAAAATGTTGCTTACGTAAGCAGCGGCTGTGGGATCGATGGTGGTAATGGTTCTGCCCATCTGCGAGCAATAGCCGTTCGCATCGAACGCAACGCAGACGTCGCTCGGGAATACTCCCCGCATCATCTCGGTTGTCGGCAGAATGCCGCTCGGGCCGATCGATGGATAGTAGATGATCCGGCGCCATTCCTGTGAATAGAAGAAGAAGGTCTTGTCGTTCTTGATGGGACCGCCAACCGTGAACCCGAAGTCATTCCACCGCATCGGCGGACGCTCAATCCAGGGGTTTGTTGCAGTCGGCTTGTAGTGTTTATTGAAGTAAGAATTGGCGTTCAGAAGGTCGTTGCGCCAGAACTCGTATGCGCTGCCGTGGAATGCATTGCTGCCGCTACGTGTCACCACGGTCACTGAACCTGCGGAGCTGCGGCCGTTTTCCGGAAGGTAGTTCGAACGCAGCACTTTGAACTCCGCGATCGAGTCCATACTCGGATAAGCCAGCAGCGTCAGATTTGACCCGCGGTCGAAATTGTCTGCGCCATCAATCGTCCAGTTGTTCTGGGTCGGACGATTTCCGTTCACTGACATGTTGATCTGGTTCGACATGCCCGTGGGGTTACTAGCGCCCACGTACATATTCGAAGACGCCATGTCGGTCGTAACGCCAGGTTGAAGGGCGACCAACTGGACGAAGTTGCGCGAGCTAACAGCCAACTCCCGCACCTGGGTGCCTGTGATCAGACCGGCGGCCTGAGATGTGTTGGTGTCAACTGCGACCGGGGTATCTTCGACATTTACGGTTTCACCAGCGGCGCCGACCTGCAATGTAACGTCGATCATTCGACGATCATTGACGTTGATGGTGATGTCCTTGGCCGTGTATTTCTTAAATCCCGTCGCTTCAACGACTACCTGATAGCGTCCAACGGGAAGATAAGGGGCTACGTACGCGCCATCGGAACTCGTTTTGATGGACCGGATCGTTGTTCCGCGATCCATGTTGATGACGTCCACCTTGGCCCCGGCGACAACCGCGCCTGACGGATCCTTTACGATACCGCGGATATCACCTGTAGTTTCCTGAGCCCAAACGACTCCTGTTAGGCTCAGTATGATTGCTGATAAGAACAGCATCAGTACTGCACGTTTCATATCGCTCCTGTTTCGGACAGTAGTCCGATCGGCTCTTCGCGGATACTTACAGTCGATCCGCTGAGCGGAGAACGACCGCGCACGGAACGGATTTCATTTCCGGCTACGGGCACGGTAGTCTCCATTTACGAAAGAAACAGTGCGAAGAGCGGCAGACGAAGATTGGTCTACCTGGGACATCGCCCCTCGCCTCCAATTGAAAAGACGACAAAATGCCAAACCGGCTAGGTACACTACCTCGCGATACGACGCACTAGCCGGAGCCCCATCGCACCTCGGTGGAAGCGGGAAAATATTACGCCCAGAGCTGCTGCTCGTCAATTTGCGATGGTCTACTTAGACGAGTATGTAGAAGCAGTACCCCAAGTGATTAGAGATTTGTCCAGCACGTCCGAAATTTCGGCACGTGACGAGCTCTTGGGCAAATGAATTTGTGCACTAATGTGTAACAGAGTGTACTCATCGTGCATTTGTTGAATGGACGGAGGGGTAGCCAATGATCGAAGCGAAGGTAACTCTAACTCAGCCGACGAAGCCGGGCCGTCAGTTTGTCGCCAGCGCGGCAGGCCACCACTTCGTAATTGATGACAAAGATGGCGCCACAGGGCCGAAGCCTATCGACCTGGTAGCTGCCGGACTGGCAGGATGTACGGCTTTCGATGTCATCTCTATTCTGCGCAAAAAGCGACAGAAGGTGACTGGATACGAAGTATTTGTAGAGGCCGATCAAGCAGCCCAGCCACCTGCGGTATTCACGGAGGTCCGGATCCGGCACGTAATCACTGGAGATGTTGATCCTGCGGCGGTGGAGGATGCCATTCGTCTTTCGGAGGAGAAATATTGCTCCGTGGGCAACATGGTGAACAAAACAGCTCGGTTTGTAACGAGCTATGAACTACTCACAGATGCAAATGTCGAAACTGTCGTTTCCCGATAAGAGCGTTGTTACGTCTAGCGAGCATCGCTGAATGCGAGAAGCGTCGCCTCAATGAGAGGCGCGGAAAAGGCCAGATCGCGAAAAGTGCTTCGACATCTGCGTTGGGATGATGTTATGCTGAAGTGAGGACGCGCACTGGCGCTTGATTCCTCTTAAGTTCTTCGACATCCAATCGTTTAATGCCGATAGCTTCGCTGGGCAGTGGCTGATCGAAAATTAGCGCGAACGCAAAAAAACGTTAGACAGCTAAGCGAGTCGGTGATAGTCTTAGTTTTCGTGGTTGGGACGGAGCGAAAAACGCTGAATCCCCTTGAGTTCTTCGACATCTAAGTAAGAGGTTAAATTGGCTCCGGCCACGGAGCTTTTAAGGTTCGCAACTACTGCGGAACCTGCATTGGTCTCCTCGAAAGAGTTGAGGCATCGATCGCGCGAAACTCAGCGCGGATAAACAACGAGTTAACGATCTTATAGGTTTCATTGGCGATCTATGGTCGTCAATGTCGCTGAAACGAGCCGCTCAGCGCGGATTTCGTATCAGCTCTTTGACAAGTTGAACGTGCCAGTCGTGAGTGAATGTTTGGGTTTGAAGTCCAAACGAACTCACAAGATAAGGTCAGTCGCCATTTCGAGCGCGACTGGCAAGTCCCGCTGACCCTGTCGCGGGGCGATTCAGGTTTCAAACGAGAGTTT
>DASPIK010000027.1:0-2689 GCA_035629075.1 Terriglobales bacterium
TCGTCGTGTTCGACGACGAGGACGGTGTTGCCGAGGTTGCGAAGTTCTTCGAGCGCGGCCAATAGACGTTCGTTGTCGCGGTGGTGCAGGCCGATGGATGGCTCGTCGAGAACGTAGAGCACGCCGCGAAGTTTGGAACCGATCTGGGTGGCGAGACGAATGCGTTGGCCCTCGCCTCCGCTGAGCGTGGCGGCACTGCGGGCGAGCGAGATGTAGCCGAGGCCAACGTGGTCCAGGAATCCGAGGCGTTCGGCAATTTCGCGCACAATGCGTCCTGCGACCTGCTCCTCGCGTGCGTTCAACTTGATCTGCGCGACAGCTTCAATGGCGCGGGTGACGGAGAGCGCGGTGAAGTCTGCGATAGAGACGCCGTTGACTTTGACCGCGAGGGATTCCGGACGGAGCCTCTTGCCGTGGCAGACGGGGCAGTCGGTTGCTGACATGTAGCCCATCAACCAGTCGCGATAGGCTTCGCTGGTTGCTTCCTCAAGGCTTTGTTTATGGAACCTCAGGATGCCGTGGAAGCCAGTTTTGGGAGCTTCCTTGGGATCGGGCCCGTATAGAAGCAGGTTCTGAATCTTCGGCGGGAACTGCTCGAACGGCGTTTTTAGGTCGAACCCGTAGTAGTCGGCCGCGAGCTTGGCCATGTGTTGAAGGTAGCTGGAGCCGGAGCCCGGTCCGAGGCCACCGTCGAACAGCGGCTTGGACCAATCAACAATGACCTTGGCGGGATCGAATTCGTATTTGCTGCCGAGGCCGTTGCATTCGGGGCAGGCGCCGTACACGCTGTTGAACGAGAAGGAGCGCGGTTCCAGCTTTGGCACGCTGATGCCACAATCCGGGCAGGCCATGCGCGATGAGTAGAGGTGCTCTTCGCCACCGACAATCGCGACCTGTACGAGTCCGTCGGCAAGTTTCATTGCCAGCGTGACGGAGTTCTCAAGGCGCTTCTCGATGCCGGGTTTCACGAGCAGGCGGTCAACAACAACTTCGATCGTGTGATTACGGCGCTTGTCGAGCTTGATGTCGTCTTCGAGGCTGAGCAGTTCGCCGTCGATGCGAGCACGCGTGAAGCCCTGCTGGACGAGCTTTTCCATCTCTTTCTTGAACTCGCCCTTGCGTCCACGAACGATGGGCGCGAGCAACATGACGCGATCTTCGGGCTTGAGTTCCATGACACGAGCGACAATCTGATCGGCGGTCTGACGCGAGATGGGCCGGTCGCAATTTGGGCAGTGCGGCAGGCCGATGCTCGAATAGAGCAGGCGTAAATAGTCGTAGATCTCGGTGATTGTGCCGACTGTCGAACGAGGGCTGCGCGATGTAGTCTTCTGCTCGATGGAGATAGATGGCGAGAGGCCGTCGATAGCGTCAACGTCAGGGCGCTCCATCTGGTCAAGGAACTGGCGAGCGTACGCGGAAAGTGTTTCGACGTAGCGGCGCTGGCCTTCGGCATAGATGGTGTCGAAGGCGAGCGAAGACTTGCCGGAACCGCTCAGACCTGTAATGACGGTGAGCGTGTTGCGGGGGATCTGGACGTCAATGTTCTTTAAATTGTGCTGGCGCGCGCCGCGCACGGTGATGTTCGTGATCGCCATGACCAGGGGACAAAGACCTTCCGTACCGTGGACGGAACCACAGAAAGCTTCAGAATAGTGTGGACGCGACGGTACTCCCGTATCTTATTTGTAAACAACAAATGAGGTCAATCGGGCGTAGAGTGACAGTGCGGGTCGGATGATCGAGGGAGACGCGAGAAGCAGGTTCGTTCATAACGAGCGCGATCTAAATGTGCTGTAGGTCACGTTGTGCGGTGACCGTTTTCCTGATGGGATGCGGCACCGAAATAGATACTAAACGTAACCTTAGTTGCCGCGAAGTTCAGATCGTGTTTGGTAGGTAACATGCAATGAGCATGTGTGGCATCTGAGAGGAGCCAGGGTGAAAGCGGTTATTGTTTCAAGTACTGTATTTTTTACAATCTTGTTCTGTTTGGCGCTTGGTGTAGCTTGCGGGTACGCAGCCGTGACCGGCATCTTGTACGGTTTTGGGCATCGCCCACAGAAGCCGGATACGAGAGGGTTAAGCACGGTGCACGCGAGTTCGGGAGATTAGGCCGGCCGTCCAAAAATGCCCCACCTCTTTTCAGCGCCGCGATTCTTTGTCGCATACGCTTCCGCTTTTGCCCAAGACTCCATACAATCTCAGAACGACAGGCTTGTTTCCCAAGGGAGGGGTGCCTCCATGTGTGCCGTCAAGAAACATGAGCCAGAATACGTGCGAGGCAGCGACGTCCGCCGAGGTTCCATTCGAAGAGAAACGCTCCCCGAGACTCTGATGGCGCGCATCACCGCTATTCATGAGATTTTGCGAGACGTGAAGAACGGAACGCTTGAAGAGATGATGGAGGATTTTCGAAGAGATCCCGATCCCGACCGCGAGATCCTCTTGTGGGAAAAAATTGCCAGCGCGTATGTCGACTACACGACCTCGTACGAGTTACCGAACGAGGCGCGACGAGAAGTGCTGAGCGTATTGCTAATCGCTTCCATGGGCGGCACAGTGGAAGATTGCGGACTCGAATTACGCTGCCTCACGCCGGCGCAGGTGAAGGCGGTGTTCAAGGAATACCAGGCAGTCTTTCGAGTCAACTAAGCTGACCTTACCCCTGACCTTACCCACGCAGAAC
>DASPIK010000028.1:0-13047 GCA_035629075.1 Terriglobales bacterium
GCCAACGGTTCGATGGGCCGATGACCCGATGACCCGATGACCCGATCTGCTATCTTCCCTCTCCGAGCCTGACCGCCAGTCGGTCTGGAAGCTGGGCTTCGCGAATGTGCCGCTGCGCAGCCTCGACGTCATAAGGGACGCGGTGGAACGTCACGGAATGCTCCTCTGAGTCGTAGACGGCGAAACCTGCGCGCCAGTCGCCATCTCGCGGCTGACCCACGGAGCCTGGATTGATCATGTACCGGGCGTTAGCGACCAGCATGAGCTTGTGGCGCTGGTGCCCTTTTTCTCGTCGGTTGCTCGGGCGCAACTCCTGCGGATCATCATCGGTGTCCATGAAGAAGGCGCCTTGTATGTGGCTGTGTCCGAAGAAGGTGAGCGGCACATCCACGGTGTCTAGCGCCTCGGTTGCGTCCATCACCGAGATCACGTACTCATCCTCATCCTGCGGCGAGCCGTGTGCGAACTGCACTCCGGGCATCTCCGGGTTGCGCACTGGTCCTTCCGGCAGGCTCCGCAACCACTGCATGTTCTCCGGAGTGAGCGTCTGACGAGTCCAGTAGGCGGCCATGGCCGCTATCGGATTGAAATACTCCGCACTCTCCACTCCTGTGCACACCTTGTCGTGATTACCGCGAACTGACATCCACGTGATTCTTCGGCAAAGAGCGGTTACCTCGTTCGGGCTGCCGCCATAACCGACCACATCTCCCAGGTTGACGACGCGATCATAAGGAACGGCTGCATCGAGGCAAGCTTCGAGCGCCTCGAAGTTGGAGTGGATGTCACTAAGCAGCAGTATCTGCACAGAGCCTTTCGCCGGGTCGTGCTGACGACGCGGCGGGAATTATATAGCACATCGATGATCTTGAATCGAAGAGCGCCAACTGCGAACCACACACGAAAACGTGCCTGACCCCAGATCGAACCACTCTGCTCGCCGCGTTGCCGCGATCGCGATCAGAATCAACGATCTGCTGGTTTGATGCAGCGCGCCCAGTGCCCCGGTGCGATTTGGGCCAGCGCCGGAATCCCAGAGCCACATTCCTCTACGTGGCGTTCGCAACGCGGTTCGAAAGCGCACCCTGGTGGAAGACTCGTCAGAGTGGGCACCGTGCCCTCGATGGTCTGCAGCCGCCGGCCACGATCCGTGTTCAGGGTGGGCACAGCGTTCAGCAAACCGCGGGTGTAGGGATGCGCAGGATGCTCGAACAGCGCGCGCGAGTCCGCAAGTTCCACGATGCTTCCGGCGTACATGACTGCAATCTGGTCGGCCACATGCGACACAACCGCCAGATCGTGCGAGATAAACAGCATCGAAAGCTGGAACTTCACGCGCAAGTCGGCCAGCAGTTCAAGGATTTGGGCCTGAATTGTCACATCCAGCGCCGTCGTTGGCTCATCGGCTATCAATAACTCCGGCCGGTTCACGATGGCTATTGCGATCATAATGCGCTGGCGCTGTCCGCCTGAAAGCTGGTGCGGATAGTCGCGCGCGCGCCGTTCGTGATCCGGAATGCCGACGTCCCGCATAGCTTCGAGCGCAAGCTTCCAGGCGCCAGCCTTCGATATGCGCTCCCCTGTATAGCCGGCGGCTCGCGGGCGGTCCTGCGGCCGGCTCGCACTCCCCCGCGCATGCGCCAGCACCGCCTCGGCGATCTGGTCGCCAACGCGCATTACCGGGTTCAGTGCTGTCATCGGTTCCTGAAAGATCATGCTGATACGAGAACCGCGCACGGCCCGCATCTCGTCACCGGCGAGTGAGAGCAAGTCGTCGCCGTCAAGCAGAATGCTCCCTTGCACTCGCGCTTGCGGCGGCAACAACCGCATCACGGCCAGGGACGTTACCGATTTGCCCGAGCCCGACTCGCCCACTAACGCAAGCGTCCGGCCGTGCTGAATGGAAAGGCTGACATCTCGGACAGCCGTGACCCACGTACCGGAAGCAGTCGGAAACCGGATGTTCAGATCGCGAACTTCAAGAAGAGACACCAGGCTATTTCAACATAAGCACACCAAACTTTGGTATCTGGAGCGTTGGCATAAGACACTTTTCAGCTTTCAATCATCTGTAACAAGACAGAGGTACCCTCATCTGGAGAGCAAGAGTTTCCCCGGCCAAGGAATCCATCGCAGGGCTAGAAGCACCGCTGTGAGGCATGCAAATTCTGTAGCTGATGGAGACCGTCTTGATCGCAATGAGAACAGCGCCGCCGCACGTGTTATTTGATATCCCGTGGTTTCTTCGCTGGAGGGAACGCAATGTTTGAAATCTCGGCGGCCTTAGCCGTCACGCTCGTTGTTGTGCTGGCTGCCGAATTCGTAAACGGTTGGACCGACGCTCCCAATGCTATCGCCACCGTGGTCGCGACGCGTGTTCTCCGTCCTCATCACGCTCTTGTCATGGCTAGCCTGCTGAACGCCGCTGGTGCCTTTTACGGACTAAAAGTGGCGCAGACCATCGGACAGGGCATCGTCCGAGCAGACGTCATCACGCTGCCGACCATTGCCGCGGCCATGCTCGGAATCATCGTGTGGAGCACATTGGCCTGGTGGCGCGGACTCCCTACCAGCGAGAGCCACGCGCTCGTCGCTGGACTTACAGGAGCCGGACTCGCCTTCGGCGGCACCGAAGTGCTGCTCTGGGATGGTTGGAGGAAGGTTCTCATCGGAATTCTATTCTCCACATTCCTCGGCTTTGGGGGCGGTCTTCTGCTGATGGTCTTAATCGTGCGGCTGTTCTTCAACGCACGTCCTGAAACGATTCGGCGCTGGTTCGGTAAGTTGCAGATGGTCTCCGCGGCTTTCATGGCTTTCAGTCACGGAAGCAACGATGGGCAGAAATTCATCGGCGTGTTCACGCTAGCACTGCTGCTCGGAGGCGTTATTCCCGAGTTTGCCGTACCAGCCTGGGTCATCATTGTTTGCGCTGCAACGATGGGGGTGGGAACGGCCGTGGGAGGCTGGCGAATCATTCACACAATGGGACTGCGCCTCACCAAGCTGGAACCAGTGCACGGGTTCGCGGCCGAAACCGCCGCGGCGCTCACGATCACCACGGCCTCAACGTTTGGCATTCCACTCAGCACGACGCATACCATCAGCACAGCGATAATGGGCGTTGGCGCTACCCGACGATTATCTGCCGTGCGGTGGGGTGTAGCGCGCGAGATTGTCATGGCCTGGGTACTGACCTTCCCGGCAGCCATGGGAATTGCCTGGATTTCAACGAAGCTCTTGATGGCTATTTTCCGGTAGCGGGCAGCGAGAAACCCGAGTGCCTCATCAAGCTTCGTTGCGCTCGATGGAGCACTCGAATCCCATGCACGCACGCAACTGACCGTCTATTTTAGCGGCCATCATGTACCCCAAGTCCGCAAGGATCTGACGGGTGATTTTGATCCGGGGCTGTTGAACGGAAGCGAATGTCGGGCCTTCTATCTGGGTCGCGAAGAAATATACGTTGTCCTTCGTCTCCAGATAGCCTACGAACCATCCAAGTGCGCGCCCCTCAGCCAAGTAGCCGCCGCCGGTCTTGCCGCTGAACTTGTAGCTTGGAGTCGTCTCAAGCGTGATGATCTCTTTCACCGAGTTGACCGCATCCGCCGATACCGGCAGTTTGCCCGCATGAAACTTCTTCAGAAACTCGATCTGCTCGTCGGCAGAGATGAGCAGTGAACTGTTCAACCAGAAGTGATCAATGCCGCCGGAAATATCGCGGTTCCCGTAAGAAAACTTGTCCACGTACTGCTGCATGCGCTCCGCTCCTACGCGCAGCGCCAACTCGCGGTAATACCACACGGCAGAGTTCTTAAAAGCAGAACGCAACGTGTGATCGCGCCACCAGCTTTCGAAACCCTCCTGAGGTGGATACTTGTTCGAATCCCAGCGGATCACGTAGTCGGCATTGGGAATGGCGCCGGAGTCCAGTCCAATCAGCGAATTGGGAATTTTGAAAGTCGAGAACGGCGGAAACTGTTGCGCGCAACGCGACTCGTTGAAGCGAAGGTAACGGTCATTTTTCAGATCGTACAGCACAAACGCAGCAGGGCGCCCCTCGAAATATCGGGACAGGTCTGGGCTCGGTGCATCCGCAAGGCTATTAACTCCCGCGAGCACGAGAAGCAAGAGGGCAGCAAATCTGGGTAGTGTCATCAGCAGGTAGCGGGAGCCAAAGCGCATTCCATTCGTATCACATCGCGACCCACTTCGCAGCGCATATGTTTTTTTCGCTTCGCTGATCCCGCCACTCTGGATACTTTATAAAAGCAGAGCACAGCGACAAAGAGCAGACCTGACTTATTGCGGGCGGCTCTGGCGCTCGACCCGGCATTGTCCAGCGCGCGATCGCTGTACGTGCTCAACACGACAGAGGCAATTCATGAGTCAGATAGACCGAAGTAAGCCGGGCCACGGACGAATCCTGCCCGGATGGTTCAAGGCATGGTTCGTCCTCATAGTTCTGGTCGTCGCGTCGGGGCTTGCCGCATGTGGCGGCGGAAACAGCTCGCAACCGCCGTCCAATTCCACACAAACCTATACGGTGACGACTACGGTCGTCGGCTCTGGCACTGTTTCGCGAAGCCCGAATCTCTCAAGCTATGCGTCGGGTTCTGTGGTAGCGCTTACGGCTACGCCTGCGGCGGGTTATGCGTTTTCCGGCTGGAGTGGCGATCTATCTGGCGCCACGAACCCGACTACCATCGTTGTCAATTCGCCCAAAACGGTCACAGCGACCTTCGCTCCGGGGTATTCGGTCACAGTCAACGTTGTTGGTTCGGGCACTGTAACGAAGAGCCCGAGTGCCGATGCTTATGCTTCCGGAAGCTCGGTGACTCTGACCGCCAGCCCGGCAAGTGGGTACGTCTTCTCCGGCTGGAGCGGCGATCTGACGGGCAGCACCAATCCCGCTACCGTCACGATCAACGCCAATAAGACGGTCACGGCGACTTTCGACGTCGCAACCTCGTACAGTTTCCCGCCTTACACAAATGTTCCCGAAGGCTTCAGCCACCAGACATACCTGGACAACCCGACATTGACCATCCGTCAAGACTGGGATGGCGTGGCCCGAAGTATTACGGGCGGTTACATTGCGTTCCGCGAAGGCCCCAGTCATCCGGCCTCACTAACAGATGACCAGATCAAGGGTAGCCTCGCTCGGGTGAACAGCGATCTCAAGTACCTGGTCGAGCAACTTGGTATTCGCCATCATCCCACAACACAAAGCCCGACCAACAACTACATGAACTGGTACCTGCTAGGCTCGGGCCTCCCCGGCGATAACACACCAACTACAAATACTCCGGAAACCGGCTACCAGGGGTGGCGATGGTGGGCACCGGCGTCTGCATGGATGCCCGTGGTCGAGATGACTTATCAGGACTTTACGGTCACTCCCGACGATTACCACCGCTGGGCGATCACTCACGAATTCGGTCACGTCCTTCAGCACGGCTACGGCGTGTTGACCCACGACTACGCCGGGTGGTTTCACGAGGCACACAACGACTACATGATGGCCCACCTTCGCAAAGGGCTTACTGGTGTGCAGACAGTCGGTTGGATCACGCCTTATGCGCTGATGGCTTCTTATCTGCCCATCGAGAGTTGGGGGCCAAACAGCGACGGTGAAGCTTCAGGTCCCGGTGGGCGTGTTCCAAACGGCTCGATGATGGACGGTTCCTATAGCGGTGGCTACGCCAGCTACCGTTACAGCATTCTGTTCCCGTTGTTCCTGTCGCAACGCACGAAACGATTCTTTACGAACGCTCTTTGGGAACAGGCCACTCCAACGGAAACCGTGATACAGACGATTGCCCGTCTGCTCGGTCCCGAACAAGCAAAGCGGCTGCTGACTGAGTACGGCGCGCGCAATGCCATTCTGGACTACGACGGATTCGCTGCCGACCTGAAATCGACGCTGAACAGTGCTTGGGGACGTGAGGCTCATAATTGGATGTACACAGCCACGCAGGAAAGTAACGGCTGGCTAGTGCCGTCCGATCCGGTCAGGCTCCCGCGCTACACGGGAAGAAACAATATCCCTATCACCGTCAGCAGCGGTGCTACGCAGGTCTCAGTCGAGTTCGTTCCCGACACCACGGGCTCTCGGGGTACTACTGCAACCATGACAGCTCAACTTGTTTACCGCGACACGGCGGGGAACCCCGTTTTTAGCGAGCCCGTCACGAATGGAACAACAACGCTGACGCTGGCAGGAGTTCCCTCAAACGGCACCGTGATCCTGGTGATCACGAACGTTACGTTGTCTGGGTTCACGAACCCCGATCCTAAGTTTGGCTGGGATGTATCGGAGAGGTTCGGCTACAAGTTCCGCATTCTGTCGGGCGGAACCACGGCCCCGGTGTCCGGAAAGTATTTCTGATCAGAGGCGCCCACGCAGCTGTTTGGTCCGCGTGGGCGCTCCGCTGACCTGACCAGAAGCAATGTCCAATTTGCTCAATCAGCCCTAACGGCAACCCTGTCCAGGTTGTATTCTGAAATGTGACTCCAAGGTTATTCACAGTCCCCAAGACAGCGCTTCGGAAGGGTTTCTTTCGGGTCTTCGTTCAATGGCTTGTAATCGGTGCGTTGCTACTTTGGTCGTTTGCCGCGCTGCTCCTGGTAGCCGCCCGGTGGATCGATCCGCCGACCACCGCCGTGCACATCCAGCGCCGTGTTCAGGCTTGGATTCACCACAGACCGTATCAGAAACGGCACAAATTCATTCCGCTCAAACAAATCTCGCCCGATCTTCAGCACTCTGTGATCGCCGCCGAGGACGCGCGCTTCTATCAGCATCACGGCTTCGATTGGCACGAGATCCAAATCGCTGCCCAGGAAGACTTGGAAGGCGAGCGCACTCGCGGAGCTTCCACCATTTCGCAGCAACTCGTAAAAAACCTATTCTTTGGAACGGGCCGCTCTATTTTCCGCAAGGGCGCAGAACTCGCACTGGTACCGGTTGCCGAATTGGTCCTCGGCAAGCAGCGCATTCTGGAGATCTACCTTAACGTGGTCGAATGGGGCCCTGGTGTTTATGGGGCAGAGTCGGCGTGCCGCTATCACAACAGAACCTCGGCGCGGCATATCGGCCGGGAACAGGCGGCACGGCTCGCCGCGATCCTGCCGGCTCCGCTGAAGCGACGACCCGAGCGCATGAATAGCTACAGCGCCGTTATCCTCACGCGAATGCGCCAGATGGGTTGGTAATCGGGCAAACACATCACCAATGCTGCGCCTGTGATTTCTCGCGCATTGGCCAACAACTATCGAACATCTCCCAACAAAAACGAGGATGAGCTTTTCGAGAGGATTGTGCTTCCGCCCCACAACTCAAGTCTGTACTCCACGCCCCTGCGAAGCTCAAATGTATCGTAACCTGATGGCACTACGGTTCGATAACTACCGGCGGCAGCATCAATCTGAGCAGCATTTTCGCCTTCATTGAGCGTGAGACCATGAATTTGAGGGATCCCGTTCGCTGTCCTCAGTTCCCATACAACGGCTCTGTTCTTTAGGTCAGAAAGACGTATTCGCTTAACCGTGGTTGGATACTCGCCCAAGAAGCTTACATCAACAACCAGCTTCGACCCATCGTGAACGATGCTGATGGGCGGCGCGTTCCAACGCATCACAATCCAGACCCCTGTGGCCAGCGCGACACCGCACACAATCGAGCCGAAGACCTTCAACCTCTTAGCTGTCGCGCTCTTCACACCGTAAGCCTACGCCGGAGTTGGCGTGTCTTCCAGATAGCTGTTGCGATGGATCCCTCTTCAGCGTTGTGGTGCGGGGCCACGATCAGCTGGCCACGCTTCCAAACGAGTGATTTCGCCGATTGCACCAGCCCACATATGTGTGGATTCAGGCCCATTAGCGTACAAGATACCTTCGATGACGACATATCTGAGGCTCAGTTCTTTGAACTGCTTTCGGTGTAATTCAGACAGCCGCAGAGCCATTGAGTTCTTTGTCAACGCGTGCCGGTAATCTTCCTCATGGACGTAAATCGCATCGCCCTCGAACTCAATGCACATGAACCCAACTGTGCGAATCAACTTACCTTCGTATCGTTCGGGATTGGCGACAAGAGCGACCATCCCGACTCCGGTCGGCTGGGGCTGCGATGCGCTTGCGCTTGCCACAACAAGCAGTAGGACGGCCAGTGACGTTAATCGCTTCACGCCAGCACTTTACGCCGATTCCCAGCAGAGTTCCACGATTGTTGACAGATCAGACACCCCGCTCTCCACCTTCTGCAGCGGGGTGCCGCACCCTCCCGTTTAGGGGAGGGTGCGCCTGGATGTGATGTGCAGCTTCGAAATAGGTGGATACAGGGCGTAACGCGACGACAACTCTTGCGTGTCACCACTCACTTAACGCTATTCGCTCTGAATTGCAGCAAAATAGCGTGTTCCTTACCGAGTCCGCTGACGTGGAAATCGTATTCGAGCGTCTGTTCATCCTTCATGCAAAACCTCTCGGTGATTTCCACAGGGAAGTCATAATGAACGCGAAATGTCTTTACCGTGTAGTCGCCCGTGTCCCAGTTATGTTCGCTCGTACCGAATGAAGCGTGGCTCTTGTTGTTTTTGTCTATCACCCAAGTTCCACTGGCCGGGTACTTGAGAAACCTGTCGCGCTTAGCCTCGAGTTCTTTTCTGCGCTGCACAACGTCGGGCGGGTATTCAGGGGGCTTCGGCGGCCACGTCTGAATCGCAGTCAGATACGTCTGCGCAGCTTCCAAGGCACCTTCCGGCAGAGACTCGATTAGCGCATGAAGTTGCTGGCGCTCTACCATTTTCACCCCCGCACTGAAGACCCTAGTTCTTTTTGATGATTAGCTGACGATATCAGCGACGCTTCTCACCTCTCCCGCAGCTCTGAACGAGCGCACCGCGTTGCCACTGAAGGCCGGGGCAAAGACCCGGCCTCCATTCAGGGCCAAATCGTCCAATCATCCAATCATGAAATCATCCAATTTCACTGCCCCAGTATGAGCGGCAGCCCATTTTTGGGATTGCCGATCACGACCACTTTCGTGTTCGGGCTCTTGGACAGCGTTTCGGTGGCCTCGATGCCTTTCCACTCGAGCAGTGCAGGACTGATGCCCTGGGCGACGATCTGCTGGAAGTCGCGGATACCCGCGGCCTCAATGCGCTTGCGCTCCGCTTCCTGCTTTTCTTTTTGCAGGCGGAAGCTCATGGCCAACGATTCCTGTTCGGCTTGCTGCTTGGTCTCGATCGACTGCTTCAACGCCATCGGTAACTGAATGTCGCGCAGCAAAACGTTCTCGACCACGATGCCGCGCTTCCCCAATTCGCGCGTGAGCTGTTGATTGATCTGGGCAGCTACCTTCTCGCGCTCGCCGGAGTAGAGTGCGTTCGCCGAGTGCGACGCTGTAACCTCGCGAACGGCAGCGCGCAGGTTCGGCTCCACCACCACGTCCATGTACCGCGGCCCGACCTTCTGGTACACATCGGCGGCGTTGGCTGCGTTAAGGTGGAACAGCAGCGAGGTATCCATGGTGATGATCAGGCCCTCGTTCGACGGAACCGAAGCCGTTTCCTTAATTTCCTGCGTACGCACGCTCATCGTGTTGTTCTTCTTGAACGGGTTCACAAAGTGCATGCCTTCAGGAATAGCCTCGCCCGTCACGCGCCCGAACAGCGTCAGTACGCCAACGTGCCCGGACGGAACGAACGCGATCGATGACCACAGCATGATCACCACGAAAAGTGCGGCTGCGATGATCCCGATTCCTTTCAGAACCGAACGGCCGCCAACCTCAATCACCTTGCTCTTGCCAAATCCGTAATCCTGCATATGCGCCTCCCCACAGCTTCATGTCCCGAAAATCTTATCGTGAGTATCTGTGTTGCGCACTGAGTATCGGTAGGTCGTTACCCATCACTCACTACTAATTACGAATTACTAACGCACTGCCCTCGAAGTACAATCGTGCCGTGATCGCTCATCTTCGCGGAAAACTCATCGCCAAGCATCCGAACCAGGCCATCGTGGAGTGTGCCGGGGTCGGCTACGACGTGACCATCAGCGTGCCGACGTTCTCCGACCTGCCGCCCATGGGCGCCGAGGTAGCCCTCGTCATTCACACGCACGTGCGTGAAGACGCGCTGGCCCTGTTCGGATTCCTGAGGGCAGAAGAAAAGCAACTCTTTGAGCGGTTGATCAGCGTCAGCGGCATCGGCCCGAAGCTGGCAATCACGATCCTGAGCGGCATGCCCACCGACCAGATGGTCGGGGCTATTCGCGGCAACGACGTAGCGCGCCTGACGAAAATCCCGGGCATCGGGAAAAAGACCGCCGAGCGCATGGTTCTGGAACTGCGGGACAAACTCGGCGACTTCGGCGCAACGCCGGAAATCGCCGCCGTTAGCCCCGTCGAAGAAGACGTGCTCTCGGCGTTAGTCAACCTCGGCTACCAGCGTCCGGCCGCTGAGCGCGCGGTCGCAACTGCGTCGCGTGCAAACGGCAACGCAAATTTCGATTCGCTGTTCCGCGACGCTCTCGGCGCACTTTCGAAATGAGCCAGCTCCTGCGACAGTCCGATTGGGTGCCCCGTCCAAAATTCGCTTGGGCGGGGCGTTTCGTTATCGTCTTGCTCATCCTGTCTCTCGCAAGTTATGCGGCTGATAAGAAGGTGACGGGTCATCCCATCCGGCATAACGACCTGCTCGTGGACATCGACGGCCTGGCGGTCGCCGCGCCCGAACAGAAATGCGAAAACTTCGCGTGGGCCGCTGCGCTTCAGACCGTGCTCCGGGCGCAGAAGGTCGAACTCCCACAGTCGTATTGGGTCGATCGCGCCAGCGGTGGCCGTTGTGAAGAGTCAGCTCCCAGGCTCGACGAGACTGCCCGGCTGATCGAACGCGAGTACCGGGGCGATGACGGCGCACGATACCAAGTAACAACCCGGGTAATCACCGGCGCTCCGCGATCACTTGACGAAATACTGTTCAGCCTGAAGTCCGGACGTCCCGTGATTCTCTACTGGCGCTCGCACCCCTACGTCGTGCAAGGCGTGCTATACGACGAGGCGATTTACATCACCGGAAACAAGCTATACGAAGTGCGTGAACTGCGGTTACTCGATCCCAACCACCCGGGCAGTGCCTACACGAAGTTCGTCAGAGGGGCCGACAACGTAGACGAAATCGACGGAATTTTGATAGCAACCGTCAATGGCGGAACCGGAAGTCAGTGAGGGCTTTTTTGACCATGCAATTCAAGGTCACACCATTTCTCCTAAGCTGCGCTTTAGGAATACTGACTATCGCTGGCATAAATTCGGTGAAGCACCTTCCGTACAGTGCGTCCCGAGATGCTGTTACTGATCTGCTTTCGCTCCCGGGCGGATGTGCGGGGTATCTCTACTACCTGGCAGGAGGCACAAACCTCGTCACTTGGGCTCTGGTAGCCACTGCAGGGAATGTGTGCTTCTACTGTTTGTTCTGGTACTGTGCACTGGTAGTGTCAAAGAGGTTGGTCGCGCGACACCGGCGACACCTTCAAATGTGACACGATAATCCTCAATCTGCAGCCTGCAATAGCTTCGCTTTCTCCCTCGCGTCCTCCGCCTCCTTCTTCATCCCCTTGGCCTCGTAAACCTGTGCCAATGCTCGTTGGACCGGGGCGGAGCTACCGCTGTTTTGGATTTCTTTCTGAAAGGCAGATAGAGCCTCGTCGTAGCGCTTCAAATTGAGGTAGGCCGTGCCCAGGTTGTAGTAAACGCCTTTGAGATCGGGCGCAAGACTAGCGGCTGTCGTGAGCTCCTCAATGGCGGTTGCATTGTCCCCCTCTTCGCCGAGCGCGAGGCCCATCCCGAAGTGACCTTCCGGGCTTCGCGGGTCAAGAGCCAGGATTTGGGAGAACTGTTGTTTCGCCTCCCGTGGCCGATTGGTGTTTAAGTAGACCAGCCCCAGGTTGTAACGCGCCAGTTTGTCGCTGGGATATTTCTGAAGCAAGTACTGCCACTGCTCCTCAGCTTGCGCAAACTGATTCGAATCGCCATACGCGACCGCCAACAGAAAACGCGCGTGCTCGTCATCCGGCCTGCTGGCCAGCACCTTGTTAAGTTCGCTGATTGCTTCCTTCTGCTTGCCCTTCTGCTCCAGCAGTTCCTCGGCGCGTAGCGTGTGGCCAAGATATCCGCGCGTGCTGTAAAGCCATCGTGCGCCGCCAAACAGCAGCAGTGCGGTCGCTAGGATCAGTACTACTCGCTTGGCCGTCAAATCGGATTCGGGAGCGATTTTCGCCGTGAGTGCCCCAAGCGCCAGTCCCGCCACGAAGCCGCCGACATGGGCGGCGTTGTCGGTACGTGCAGATACGGCCCCAAATGCCAGGTTGTAAACCGCGAACAGCATCACGCTGCGCGTCACGCCTCTTATCTGTTCGGACGGCACCGAAAACTCGCCCAATTTGAGTGACGCGATCAACGCTCCGGCAATGCCGAAGATTGCCCCCGATGCTCCCGCGCTGGTGCGCAGCGGACTCCACCAAATCGTAGTCAGGCTCGCCGCAATGCCCGTCAGCAGATAAATGGCGCCAAATGTCCAGCGGCCGTAGAGCCCTTCAGCCAGCGTACCGAGGTCCCAAAGGCACCACATGTTGAAGGCGAAATGAATCAGCCCGATGTGTACGAACACCGCAGAGAGCAGGCGCCACCATTCTCCGCTCAGCGTGAGCGGCCCGAAGTTTGCGCCCCATTGCAGCAGTTCCTGTCGCGGAGGCCCGGTGACTAGGGGCGAGCCGCTCAGGGCCATGGCTAGGAATACGGCTGCGTTGATGCCGAAGATGACGTACATGACCAGCGGACCACGATGCCTCCGATGCTGCCATGGAGGTGTGACGACCGGCTGGTACTCGCTAACGCTCTCGCCGCGCTGCGCGGCCTCGTACTCCTGGCACCACTTGCATACGTCCCTGTTCTTGCCGCCCCTGAGAAACGGCAGTTTGCGGCCGCACCTGACGCAATTCGCCATAATCAAAAGCTACCACAAGGAGGGTAGAGGGCAGATG
>DASPIK010000029.1:0-9233 GCA_035629075.1 Terriglobales bacterium
TTTACATAATATCTGTTATCGGACACTGTATCGGTTATACACAGGGTATCCACAACGCGGCTGCTGCGAGCGTTAATCCAGTTGGAATTGAGAATCTCCAGAAGATGTGGGAATCATCGTCCGCCGTTGGGGGTGGCCGCGTTTCCTCTCGGAAGTCTGAACTGAATGGTCACTTGGCTTTCAACCTCGACGGGTTCTCCGTTCAGGATATAGGGCTTGAATCTCCAGTAACGAACCGCGTCGAGGGCCGCCTCTATGAGCAGCGGATCGCCTTCCACAACCTGAACGCTGGCGAGTTCGCCGGCGTTCGTCAGAACTATCTTCAGGCGCACCAAGCCTTCTACGCCTCTGCTCCGGGCTTCCTTGGGATACGGGGGCACCGGCCGCTCCACGATGAACTTGTCCAGAACCATCTCGGAAATCCGGATCCGCCTCGCAGGGGCAGTGCCCGCAATTGTAGTCGCTGAGGGCACGGGCGCTCGAGGAGGATTGAAGGTGACGTGAGAAAGCGAACCGACCAAACGGTCAAGCTGTTCCGGTGAACTGGCAACGAAGGTCCAACTGATAAGGAATCCCTGGAACTGGGTGCTGACAGACGATTTGTACAGTGTTCCTCCGGTGTATTGCAGGTTGAAATCGCCACGGTAGAACTGCCGTCCTCCGTATTCGACCGCATACGCGGATCGTACGACATCGTGCCCCGTCTTCCTCTGTGCCTCGGTTAACTTCGCGACAAAGCCCTCCGGGCTGTTCATCGGCGAATCGTAAAGGGCTGCATCGTCCGCCATGATCAAGATCCGCTCCCGAATCGGCGTGCCTGTGTGTCGATCAAGTACCGTTAGCCAGAAATGTCCAGCCAGGTTGCTGGGGGAGAAGTTCTGTTTCAGGAGGTCATCGTTGACGTACCACTCCTCCGCTTCGGGCAAGACATAGATCATCCCGAAATAGTGGTTTCTGTAGGTATGCCCTTTGAACTCGCCGCTGTACGGTCGCAGCTTGGACTCGCTTGTCTGAGACCAACCGAGCGAAGCCAGCACCAACGTGCAGGCCACGATCAAAATGTAGGCTCTTACCTTCATGATTCCCCTCCCGCCATTTCGCTCTCGTTGCAACGTCGTTCCTGAATGCAGCGATGTCCAAGTCTGGCAAGTCTGCCGGTCCAACATTAGCGCCGTAAAACGCCGGACTGCGCGGCAACCACTTGCAAGGTGACTCCACCCCAGTGTTCACACCAATCGGGCAGGTTGACCTGAGAACTTCCCCCGTGCCCAGAGCTAGAACTCCAAGGGCAGGCAGTCCCGTCGCCGAGTACTTCACGTACTACGCCACAAACACCACTTTTGGCTGGAACAGTGTCCCTGCGATTCGCGTTGCGATGGCTACCAGCTCCGTCTGGCCTCTGAAAACTTTTACCAAGCGAGCGCGTGAGAGCTCGGGCAAGTTCACCGCGCGACCGTTTCGGATCATCGCAACTGCTTCTTCGGTCGCGGTAACGGCCGGCAACTCCGGAAGCAAGCGCCTGGAGTGGACCAGCAATTCTTCGGGACTGCCGCTCTGCACGGCTTCGGCTACTTGTTCCAGGGTCCGAGCATCGCTTTCGTCGAACTCGCCTACCTTGGTCCGGCGAAGGCTGGCCAGGTGAGCTCCGCAGCCCAGGCGGCCTCCCATGTCGTGTGCCACTGACCGTATGTAGGTTCCTGACGATACCTGTGCGACGAAATGCGCCCGATCTCCGTCGACGCTCGTGATGTCGAACTGCTGGATCTCGACCTCGACGGGTTTCAGATCGACCACCTTGTTCTTGCGAGCAAGTTTGTACGCCGGCACGCCGTTGATCTTCTTCGCGGAAAAAGGCGGTGGAACTTGCTGAATGGTTCCATGGAATCCAGACGCAAGTTTGTTCAGTTCGTCTACCGACAGGTGCAGGTCAGCCTGGGGCGGTGTCGTCGCCTCGCCCTCCGCATCATACGTATCGGTCGCAAAGCCGAAGCGAATTTCCCCTTCGTAGGTTTTGTCAGATCCTGTATAGAACTGCGCAAGGCGCGTCAGTCGGCCGAGCACCAGAGGCAAGACACCGGTTGCCATAGGATCCAGGGTTCCGAGATGCCCTACCGAGCGCTCGCTGAGCAGGCGGCGAACTCGGTTCACCACGTCGTGTGACGTCATTCCCGCCGGCTTGTCTATGACCAGGACTCCGTTCATCGATTTGTTCTGATATGGTTAGTTCTGTTAGATTTTTGCGGGCCGAATCGACCCACTGTCTCAGTGTAGCAAGATGATCCCGATCCGCGACGACGCTCCCCGATTCTCGACACCGTACATCACGTACGTACTACTGGCCCTTAACATTGTTGTTTTTCTTTTTGAACTGACGTTTGCCGGGCCGCAGCGGAACGCGCTCATGTTCGAGTTCGGATTTCTGCCGGTCAAGATCACGGCCCTGTTCAGTGGCGTCGACACGGTACTGCTTCAGGGCGGCGTCATGGTGCCCGTGACCGCTCAGACAGCGTTGGTCCCCGTATTTACGTCCATTTTCATGCATGCCTCATGGCTGCACTTGATTTTCAACATGTGGGCGCTTTGGATTTTCGGCGACAACATCGAGGACTACCTCGGGCACTTCTGGTATCTCGTCTTCTATCTCATGAGCGGACTGGCGGCCGCCGCACTGCACACAATACTCAACCCAGTGTCGGCGATTCCGAGTGTAGGGGCCAGTGGTGCCATCGCTGGGATTATGGGCGCTTATATCGTGCTTTACCCTACGGCGCAGGTAACCACGCTTCTGCCCATTTTCGTCTTCTTCACTTTCATCCATCTACCTGCCTGGCTCGTCCTCGGCTACTGGTTCATCGTCCAGTTCTTGAGCGGCACTGCTACCTCCATCGCCTACTCGAACCAGACTTCGGGCGGAGGCGTCGCCTTCTGGGCGCACGTCGGAGGTTTCGTGGCAGGAATCGCCCTCATCAAGCTCTTCCCTCGCCGTCCGAGGCGATATCACTTTGTATCGTGGTGAGCTCTCGCACCGGGTAATCTGACTGTCGGATGGGTGTCGCCTACAGGCGACCCCCGGTGGGCGCGATAACCAATTCTTCCACTGTGGCGTTTTGGGGCAATGAGAGTACCTGAACCAGAGCTTCTGCAACAGTATCAGGCGCCATCATCTTCTCTCGTTGCGCATCGGGCCAGAACGTGTTCCACATGTCGGTGTCGGTCGCGCCGGGAATGAGGCCGATGACACGAATACCCCGCGGCCGTAGCTCTTCACGGAGGGTGTCCGTGAACCCCTTAGCTCCGTGCTTCGAGGCGATATAGGCAGCTTCGCCCGGAAACGCGGTCTTGGCGGCCACGGACAAGTTGTTCACTATCGCTCCGCCGTTGTTCAGGATTGGCAGCGACGCCCTCGTGCACAGAAATAGCCCGTTCAGATTGGTCTCGATCGAGTCTCGCCAATTTTCGAGCGAAAGGCTGTCGATCGTAGCCACGGGGTGCGTTGTCCCAGCGTTGTTGATGAGAAAGTCGATTGTGGTGTACCGGTTTTGGACCGAGCGAAAGAAGTCCGCGACAGACTCCTCGCTCCGAACGTCGCATTCGTGAACCAGTACGCGGACGCCGTTGCGGTTTGCGATGTCTTGTTCAGGTATGAACCGAACCTTGCGCGAGCACAGAGCCAATGAGCAGCCCGCAGCCGCCAGAGCTTCAGCAATGGCCAGTCCTATGCCGCGGCTGGCCCCAGTCACGACAGCAACTTTCTGCAAAAGCGGACGATCTTTCATGTCGCTTTAGATCCCTGGCGGGGCGGATTTCAGCCTAGAAGCCGTTGCCGTTACGCGTACGAATCAGTTGCAGGAACTCCTGGCGCGTCTTCTGGGTGTGGAACACGCCCTTCATGGCCGATGTGACTGCTTCTGAATGCTGTTTTTCGACGCCGCGCATCATCATGCAGAGATGACGCGCCTCGATCACAACTCCGACCCCTTGAGGCTGAATGGCATCCTGTATGGCGTCCGCTATCTGGGTCGTGAGACGTTCCTGCACCTGAAAACGTCGAGCAAACACTTCAACTAATCTCGGTATCTTGCTGAGTCCAATAACCTTGCCCTTCGGTATATACGCTACGTGCACTTTTCCGAAGAACGGCAGCATGTGGTGTTCGCACATGCTGAACATCTCGATGTCCTTAACGATCACCATCTCGTCATAGTCGACGGTAAACAGAGCGCCGTTGAGAACGGACTCCACGTCTTGCTTGTATCCCTTCGTGAGGTACTCCAGAGCACGGTGTACGCGGGCAGGAGTGAGTTCTAAGCCTTCGCGCTGCGGGTCCTCGCCCAGACGGACCAACATCTCGCGCACGAGTTCCTCAAAAGTAGCGCTGGTGATCGTCACTGGTTCTACGCTTTGTTTCATCTATTCCCTTCTGCCTTCGTCACCGCTTCAGTGCCTCACTAGCGGAGTTCGCGTCCTCCGGCAAATTGAAATGAGTTCTGGCTGGTCTCATCCAGCTTCACTCTTTCCAGATGGGCAGCGTGGAACTTTCGTTTCAAAATATCGAAAATCTGCAAGGCCAGGTTCTCGCTCGTCGGCACCACGCCTTCGAACTGCGGGAGGGCGTTCAGGTGTTCATGACCGTAACAACCGATGATCTCACGCTCGACCACAGAGTCAAGTTCTGTAAGATCGCAAACCATTCCGGTGCTCGGGTTGACGTGGCCACTGACCGTGACCTCCAATGCATAATTGTGCCCATGTCCATGCGGATTGTTGCACTTGCCGTAAATAGAGCGATTTTCTTCCTCACTCAACTCATCGTTGTGCAAGCGATGCGACGCAGAGAACCAATAACGCCTCGTGAGATAAGCCTTCATCGCTCTCCGTAGTAGTCGACGAAGAGGTCGACCGTCTCGTAAACCCGCACACGATGCAAACGTGCCAGTTGCAGCTTGGGCTCAAGCCTCTGCCAGATACTGATGGCGAGATTCTCGGTTGTGGGTATCTGGGCGGCGAACTCCGGCACTTCCCGGTTCAAGAACCGATGATCAAAAGCATCAATGACCTCACGGTTCAAGATTTCCTTTAAGTCCTTCAGGTCAACAACGAATCCCGACTTCGGGTCGATGTCGCCTTTCACCGTGACTTCCAGCGTGTAATTGTGACCATGGCCGTTCGGGTTGTTGCACTTGCCGAATAGCCGGCGGTTCTCTTCCGCTGAAAGCTCCGGGTTGTGATAGTAGTGCGAAGCAGAGAACTCACATTTCCGAGTCAGATAGATCATCTCGTCATCTGTCCTGTCCAACTGCTCAGGCTGCGCTACGTTGAAGCACCATGATGGTCACGTCGTCCGAAATGCCCCTGTTTGCCACGAACTTGAGAAGCTCCTTTACGCAACGATCCGCCAGATGCTTAGGCGTCATCTGGTTGCACTCTGCCAGAAGCTGCAGCAGCCGTTCCCTGCCGTATTCATCGTCAGACGAGTTCCGAGCCTCGGTCAATCCGTCGGTGTAGAGCACCAGGCTTTCACCGGGCTTCAGTTCCGCACGGCATACCGTAAACTCCGCATCGCAGAACAGCCCTAAAGGCATCCCTGTGGCACCTAGCGTAACGACCTCGCCCGACCTCAATATGACCGGCGGCAGATGACCGGCGTTACAAATTTCCACTTCGCCCGAACTGTGCGCCAGTCCGCAAAGCAGAGTAGCGTAAAACGAACTCATCGTGTTCTCGCAAAACACGTGATTGGCACGCTTGATCAGTTCAAGCAGGCTCATCCCAGGCGAGTACAAGGAACGAAAAATGGCGTGCAAATTCGACATCAACAGCGAGGCAGCTACTCCCTTCCCGGAAACATCGCCAGCCAGGAACAACAATCCCCCGCCATCGTTTTGAACCGGGATGAGGTCGCAATAATCCCCGCTGACGGGGCCGGCCGGTTGGTAATGAAAGTACGCTTCCCAGCCCGCGATCTTCATGTTGCGCGACGGCAGCAGTGCCGACTGGATCTCCACCGCGAGATCGAGATCCTGCTGCAACGCGTGCCTCTGAGATTGAGTCAGGTGATCGAGGCAGTAACACATCAGCGGATCCGCCATCAGACGTTCAGGTTCGATCGCGTCGTGACACGTCTCACAGAGGCCGTATGTGCCGTGCTCGATTCGTTCCAGGGCCTTGTCAACATCGCTCAGCAGTTTCTCGATTTCACCCGTGGCCGGCATCGTGTGCATCGCCGTTTCCAGGCGATGCCGACGCTCAAGCAACTGAGACCGGAAGACGTTGTCGGTTTCAGCCATTGCACACCTCCAAAGCGTTGGGCCCCACCGCGACAGGCCGCTTTCTCTAATACACGCGAAAGCATAGTATTCCTGTTCTGCTATAGGTGCCCTTGCCTCCTATGAGAGATTCACGAGCGCAGCAAAAGATACGAAACAACTACAAGGGCAGGTCGGAGGTAGCAACGTTCGTAGCGACCCAAACGGGACTTCCCGCCCACCGGAGGAAGTCACAATCCGAACCGGCCACGCCGGACGGGTTGACTGCGAACACCCTTGTCTCTGGCGTCACCCCCATGCCACTGGGTATTATAGATTCGTGAACCGCCTCCTCCCTTTAACGCTCCTCACTTTGCTGTTCATGGCCGGCTGCTACAGCGGATCGCGCCCGCCGCGAATCGGCAGTGAAGCACCGGACTTCACTGTTACGGACAACAATCGTACGGTGACGCTGTCTCAATTCAAAGGCAAGCCGGTTGTCCTGAACTTCTGGGCGACGTGGTGTCCGCCGTGCGTCGAGGAGATGCCATCGCTGGTTCAATTACAGGAGCGGACGAGGGACAAGGTGACGGTAATCGCGGTGAGTCTTGACGTGGATGACAGCGCCTTTCAACGTTTTCTGAAAGATCACAAGCTGAATATGGTCACGGTGCGTGACGCCGACCAGAAGAGTAATTCGCTCTACGGCACCTACAAGTTCCCGGAGACGTACATCATCGATTCGAAAGGGATCATTCGACGCAAATTCGTTGGTCCTGTCAATTGGAACGACCCGCAGATCGAACAATACTTGCGCGATTTGTGAGGCTTGTGCCATGGAAATGAGAGGCCCCATGCTGCTGATGAGCATGGGGCTTTCGCGTCATGGGACATCGTCACAGGCGAGCGTTCCGCAACCGCAGCGAGTTGGTGATCACCGAAACCGAGCTGAAACTCATGGCGGCAGCGGCCAGTATCGGACTCAACAAAACTCCGAAGAATGGGTACAGCACGCCTGCCGCAATTGGGACTCCCACCGAGTTATAGATGAACGCGAAGAACAAATTCTCGCGAATGTTGCGCATGGTCGCACGGCTTAAGCGTCGGGCGCGAACAATCCCTTGAAGCTCGCCCTTCAGTAGCGTCACGCCGCCGCTTTCCATCGCGATGTCCGTTCCTGTGCCCATGGCAATGCCGACGTTGGCCTGTGCCAGCGCCGGGGCATCGTTGATACCGTCTCCGGCCATCGCGACGATCCGTCCCTCTGCCTGCAGGCGCTTCACGACTTCTGCTTTCCGCTCGGGCAAGACTTCCGCTTCGAAATCGTCAATGCCAAGCTTCTGTGCGACCGCCTCGGCCGTCGTGCGGCTGTCACCCGTGAGCATCACAACGTGCATACCCTCCGCGACAAGGTCGCGAATGGCTTGCGGCGTAGTGCTCTTGATTGGATCGGCAACGCCCAGCAGACCGGTCGCCCGCCCGTTCACTGCCACGAACATCACGCTCTGTGCTTCTCTGCGGAGTTCGTCGGCCCGGGCGCCAAGAGATCCCGTTGCGATGCCAAGCTCCTCTAGCAAGCGCTCGTTGCCTACCGCAACGTCAGCCCCGTTCACGCGTCCAAGAACACCGCGTCCGGTCAACGAGCGAAAGTCAGTGTGATCGACCAGCTCGATTCCTCGGTCCTGTGCCCCGCGAACGATCGCTTCCGCCAGCGGATGCTCGCTCCCCCGCTCCAACCCGGCAACAAATCGCAGGAGGTCAGACTCGGAAATGTTACTTCCCTGTGCGACTTCAATAGAGACCAGCTTCGGCTTACCTTCGGTGAGCGTGCCAGTCTTGTCGATCACCAGCGTGTCGACCTTACCGAGGATCTCAAGTGCCTCAGCATTGCGAATTAAGACGCCGACGCGAGCGCCGCGTCCGGTGCCAACCATGATCGACATGGGAGTCGCCAGTCCAAGCGCGCAGGGGCAGGCGATAATGAGCACCGCAATCGCGTTAACGAGAGCGTAGGTGAGGCGCGGTTCCGGGCCAAGTATCGCCCATGCAACAAACGTAAGCACCGCGATTATCAGCACCGCTGGGACAAAGTAGGCGGAAACGCGATCGGCAATGCGCTGAATGGGCGCGCGGCTGCGCTGCGCCTCGCTCACGAGTTTCACGATCTGGGCCAGAAGAGTGTCCGAACCGACGTGCTCGGCGCGCATCAGGAACGATCCCGTTCCGTTGACGGTCGCACCAATGACTCGGCTGTCTTTCTGCTTCTCAACCGGCAGGGACTCACCCGTGATGACTGACTCGTCTACAGAACTCGAGCCTTCGATGACAACGCCGTCGACCGGGATCTTCTCGCCGGGACGTACGCGTAAAATGTCGCCGGCCTGCACGGTTTCGAGTGGGACATCTTCCTCCCTTCGGTCTGGACCCACGATGCGAGCCATCTTCGGACTGAGATCGAGCAAAGCGCGAATAGCGGCGCTGGTACGACTTCGTGCTCTCAGTTCGAGTACCTGGCCCAGCAGCACCAGGGTGACGATCGCGGTTGCCGCCTCGAAATAAACCTTAGCGACTCCGTGCTCAAGAAACGCCTCGGGCAGTATCTGCGGCCAGATCGTAGCAACGGCACTGTAAGCGTACGAAACGCCGACGCCGATTCCGATCAGCGTAAACATATTTGCGCTGCGGTTCTTGATCGATGCCCACGCGCGTTGGAAAAACGGCCATCCACCCCAGAGCACAACCGGGGTCGCCAGAATGAACTGGATCCAGACCACAGCCGTACTCGACCAGTGCTGACCGAACGGCACGAACATGTGCAGCATGGCAATCAGCATCGCCGGGACAGTGATGGCCAGACTCACCCAGAACCTGCGGCTCATGTCCCGCAGTTCAGGGTTGTCTTCCTGTGCCGTTACCGTCCGAGGCTCAAGGGCCATGCCGCAGATCGGGCACGTTCCCGGTTCGCTCCGAACGATCTCCGGATGCATG
>DASPIK010000030.1:0-3103 GCA_035629075.1 Terriglobales bacterium
GCGGTACCAGCGACTCGATCGTCACCAGCTCCAGCTCCTGCTGCTGCACTCCAGCTTCTCTCAACATGACCGCATAAAAGCACAAAGCCCTCGTAATTACGAGAGCTTTGTGAGTACCTTTGTCAGCAGTCTGAGCCCGGCGCGAGCCGGGCTTTTCTTATGCTCTATTCTTCGACGAGCTTAAGGTTCGGGCACGGCGTTCTTGAACTGTACCTGGTTCGCGGCGAGACACGTCTGGTACCCAGCCGGCCTTGTCGAGTCCGAGTTGTCCACGCGCTCGACAATATAGGTCCGCATCTTGTAGCAGTTACCGCTGGACTTCCTGAGAAGCTGCTTTACCTGCTCCGCGCTTAAGTGAGCCAGGGTCGAGTCAGACTTGGGCATGGTGAAACTGCGAGTCGCGTCTCGAGCGTTTTCTGAAGACACAACAAAAACCCGGTCGCCCGTCGCGGTTTGAAACAGATCGTACGTTTGCGCATTGGACTTCTGCGGATTCGAGTGCGCCGGCTGCGCATACGATTGCTGTTGCGGCTGAGCGTTCGACTCCTGCTGCGGTTCATCGCCCCAAGCAGCAGCGCCGCTTACGAAGAGCACAAAAAGAAGGATCCCAACGAGAGCTCTTGCTCGCATACGGTACCTCCGTCCGGCAAGATTATAGCTCCGCTATCAAGTATCGAGAGTACAAGCCTCGTGCTTGCCAATAAGCGACTCAGGCTTCCACGTTCAGAGTGGCGGGATTCCTCTTGGCGCGCTATCGTGAGCACAAGGAGAGAAATGAACATTCGGCCTCTGCTTGTGCTTGCCGCGGTTACGCTGCTTTGTTGTTCGTCTTTAGCCCAGTCGCCTCAACGCACGATCGCACTTACGTTCGACGATCTCCCGAAAGCGTATGCGATGGGCAATACGCCGGCTGACATTCACGCTTCGACCGAGCGTCTGCTACAAGCCCTCCAGGCGCATAAAGCGCCTGCGATCGGCTTCGTTAATGAGGAACGTCTGTTCGTTCCGGGAGAGGCGGACGCCCGCATCGGCATTCTGCAAATGTGGGTTGATGCCGGCATGGAGCTTGGAAATCACACGTTCTCGCATCCAGACTTGAACAAGGTGTGCTTGGAGGAGTACGAGGACGACGTCATCCGCGGAGAAGTGGTCTGGCGCAGGTTGATCGCTGCTCGGACGAGGCAGGCGTCGCTGGGGACAGCCTCCATTCCCGGACCCGGGGCGCAACTCAGGGTCAAACCAGCATCACGCTACTTTCGCCATCCCTATACTCACACCGGCGACACGAAAGAGAAGAAGGAGGGATTCGAGGCCTTCCTGGAATCGCGCGGCTACACCATTGCGCCATTCACCGTCGAACACTTCGACTATGGATTCAATGCGATCTATGTGAAGGCTTTGAATCGCGGCGACAAGGAATTGGCTCAGCGCATTCGTGCTGCGTATCTCGACTACCTGGATACCATGCTGGGGTTCTTCGAGCAGAAATCGCGCGATCTGTTCGGACGCGAGATCCCTCAGATTCTGCTGGTTCATGCGAACGACATCAACGCAGAGTCCGCTGACGAACTGCTGACGCGGCTTGAGAAGCGCGGCTACGGATTCGTCACCTTGGCGCAAGCGCTTGCCGACCCCGCCTACGCCACAAAAGACGAATACGTCGGTTCCGTTGGCACCTCGTGGCTGCACCGCTGGGCCGTTACTCTCGGCAAGCCCATGACTGTTCAGGACGAACCCGATCCACCCAAGTGGATCCTCGATCTCTACAAGGCGAGATAGTCCACAACAAACGGCCAGTCTCAATCACGGATCGACCCTAGACAGCTAAACGTCTCGTTGGCTCGTTCTAGGGTCTTTTGTCTCCCTTTGTCCCATGTAAATCCATTCCGCAACGCCGTTCCTCGTTGGGCTCATCTCGCGTTACACTGAATGTCAATGGAAACCCCTGCATATAAACGCGTTCTCTTGAAGCTTTCCGGTGAAGCCCTGGCTGGCGATCAGGGTTTTGGAGTCGATACGATCCGCATCGCGGAGATTGCGGCCGAGTTGAAGGATGTGCATGCGCTCGGCGTTGAGATCGCCATTGTCGTGGGCGGCGGCAACTTCTTTCGTGGAGTCGCGGCTCAGGCCCGCAACATGGACCGTGTCTCAGCCGACAAGATGGGCATGCTAGCGACGATGATCAACTCGCTTGCCCTGCAAGACGCACTGGAGAAGACCGGAGTCTACACCCGTGTGATGGCCGCGATTGAAATGCGCGAGATCGCCGAGCCTTACATCACGCGCCGCGCCGTCCGTCACATGGAGAAAGGCCGCGTTGTGATCCTGGGTGCCGGCACTGGCCATCCGTATTTCTCAACGGACACCGCCGCATCGCTGCGCGCAGCCGAAATCAAAGCGGACGTGGTGCTCAAAGCCACCAAGGTCGAAGGTGTGTACGACGCTGACCCGGTGCTCTTCAAAGATGCGAAGAAATTCGACCAGATCAGCTTTATGGAGATGGTCAAGCAGGGTTTGAAGGTAATGGATTTGACCGCGATCACTCTCTGTCGCGAGAACAACATTCCGGTCATCATCTTCAACCTGAACAAGCACGGGAATATTCGGCGCGTCGTCCTGGGCGAGAGAGTCGGTTCGCTGGTCAGCGCTGACTGAGAAAGCACTTCAGATTTTCAAGGTTTTCAATTTCAAAGTTTCAGGGTTTCAACGTTTCAAGTTTCAGGGTTCACCTTTCCGGTGTTTAGACCTTGAAATGTGAAACTTTGAAACCTTGAAACGCCTACTCACTGGCATCTCCCCCCTCCGCCCCGCAATCACATTCGGGAGTCCCACGGAGGACGCATGGCGCATGAGCAGCGGCATACCCGATTCTTCGAGCCCCAGTATGGCTGGAAAAACGTAGTCGCCGGTGCGATCGGAGGACTGGTTGCATCATTTGCCATGGAGCGGTTCATGGCGCTGACCCGGAACCTGACCGGCGATCAACCACGTCAACTCGTCGAACAGGGCCGCAACGCGGGCCAAATTCGCAGACGCCAAACACGCGGCCAGCCCGAAGGTCCCCCAGTGAATGCCGCCAGCCTGATCTCCGAACGAGTGTTCC